>CALJWR010000025.1 GCA_937976685.1 uncultured Verrucomicrobiae bacterium | reverse complement strand
TGCATGGGTTGGTGCATGGTTTTTTGGTTTTGGTTCCGAGCGAGGTTCCGGGCCGCGAACTACGCACGACAAACTCGGGATCTTGCAACGGGGTTCATGGGCGAAATAATCGCAACTGCTGCTCGCGTCAAGCTCGGAGCGGTCCGCTACATTTTTGAGGTGGGCAGGAAGGAATAGCCTGTCGCGGCACTGAAGTTCTGGACGACCGGATGTCGCCCACGACCAGTGGCCGTGAGGCGGGCTACGCTTGACCCGGGCGAAGGTGGGGCTGCGACCCTTTGACAGACGCCGCCGAAGAGGCGTTGGGCCGCAGTACCCTGACCCCGCCCAAAACACCTTGAAACCACAACCCCGCCGTTGACATGGCCGCTGCCGCAGGCGCAGGCGCGTGGTCGGCTTGCTGCGGCCCAAGGGGCTGTGCGCCGGCTGTCTCCGCCGATTCTTGCCCCAAGCCGCCGACGGTGTCCGTGATCCCCTGCCGTGATCAGCGCTGGATTTGCAGCGGCGTGATCCGCTCGCCGTCCTGGACGCGGTCGCCCGGGTACAACACCACGGCGTCCCCCTCCCGCAGTCCTTCGAGAATTTGCGTTTCCGTCCCGCTGCTGCGGCCGATTCGCACGACCCGCAGGCGCGCGCGCCCCCCGTCGGCCACGAAGACCGCCCAGTCGGTCCCCCGGCGAAAAACCGCGCCAGCCGGAACCTTCAGCACCTCGGCGGCCTCCCAGACAATGATCCTCGCTTCGACGCGGAAACCATCGCCCAGGCGGGGCCGTTCTTCTGGAGGGGTCACAATATCCGCGATGAGATTGACGCGCTGCTCTTCCACGCCCAGCGCGGAGACCTTCGTGAAGGCCGCCGGTTCGACCAGCCGCGCGACGGCTTTCAAGGGCGCGTCGCCGCCCCATTGATGCAACTCGATCGGTGTGCCGGGCGCGATGGCCGCGCCGTCACGGGAGAGGACCTCGATCACCACTTCAAGGTCAGCCGGATCGCCCAATTCCAAGAGCGGGGCGCCTACGCCGACGACCCGCGCGCTTTCCTCAAAAACCCGCAGGACGCGGCCGGTTGCGGGGGCGCAGATCTCAATCGGGGACGGCGCGGCTCCCGGGGTCGTCGTGAACTCCGCCAGTTCCGCTTCGGCCTGGCGCAGGGCGCTCTCGGCCGCCGCCTTGTCCTTGACCGCCGCCGCCTCGCGCCACTGCACGGCTTCGAGTTCCTGCACGCTGACGGTTTTTTCGGCGTACAGTCGCTCGAAGCGCTTCAATTCGCTGGCGGCGAACTCCTGCGCTTTGAGGGCCTTGGCAAGATTTGCCGCCGCCGCGTCCCGCCGGGCCTCGGCCAGCGAGCGCGTCCGCGCATCGAGCAAAGCGGGCTTCACCGGATCTATCACCGCCAGGACTTGACCCGCGACGATCGCCCCCCCGGGCTTGAGTTCAATCCGGCGCAACTGTCCGGTCACCGGCGCGGAGACCAGAAAGCGATGACGGATCCGCGTCTTGCCCTCCTCGGCAATGGTCGCGCGCAAAGCGCCGCGGGTGGCCGGCGCGGTCTCCACCGGCACCGGTCCGGGCCACAATCCGGCCACGACCAAGCCCACCAGCAGCGCGGCACCCAGCCAGGGCAAGCCGCGCCGGGTCCACGCGCGCTGGTGGTTGCGGCGGGCGGCGGCGCTGGACGGTGGCTGGTGGGCGCTCATGCGGTGCCGTTTGGATCGGTCACTCGGGCGCCTTCAACGCGCCGACGAGATTCAACTGGCGAAGTCTCCGCAAAACGAACAGCGCCGACAACACGGAAGCGGTGGTCACCGCCGCGATCGCAAAGGCGTAGTTGCTGGCGGTGAGGATGACCGGCAGGCGGACGGTTTCGGTGTTGACCGCTCGAACGATGGCGGTGGCAAAGCCGGATCCCAGTACCAGGCCGATGGGCACAGCAATCGCCGCCAAAATCACCAGCTCCGTGATCAGGATGGCGCCCACCTCGCGTTGCGAGAAGCCCACCACCCGCAACGTGGCCAGTTCCCTCGCCCGCTCGGCCAGCGAGATGCGGGCGTTGTTGTACACGACGCCGAAAGCGACCACCACCGAGAGGACCAGGTAGATCTTCTGGAACGTGTTGATGCTGGCCGCGGTGGTGCGGCGAAAATTGTCCCGCAACGAACTCTTGATCGCGACCCAGGCCACCCGGGGCACGTCCTTCAGTTGCTTCAAAAATGCTGCCCGGTGCAAAGCGTCCACCCGAAAGCTGGCACCGCTGACGACATCGCCGTCCCCCAGCAAACGATTCAAGGCGCGAATATCCATGTAGGCTGAGACGCCGGCCAGGTCTTCCGCGAACGCCACCACCGGCACGAGCCGGGTCGGGCGGCGGCCCTCCAGCACCTCCACCGTCAGGTGATCCCCCACGCGCACATCAAGCAGTTTGCCCAGCACGGCGGAGAGCACGATTCCGTCCGTGGGCGGCTCAATCCGGCGGTAGTTCGCATCAATGATGCGCCGGTGCAGGCCGCCGGGCATCTGCCCCTGCAGACCCAGTTGTCGGTGTCGGTGGCCGTTGCGCAGCCGCACAAAGGCTCCGCGAAACGGCTCCACGGAAACGACGCCCGGCAGACGAGCCAGCTCATGCACCACGGACACCGATGACGGCTCGATCATTCCCACGCTCAGGTCCTGCCGTTCCATAATGTCCCACTGGAAATCGAGCACCTGGCTTACGGAATCCCGGAAAGCATTGGGAACCATCAATATTCCGGTGGCCAGGGCCAGACCCGTAACCGTGAACAGCGCATGGATGGGCTTGCGTTCCAGATTCCGTACGGCGATTCGAAAAGAGTGCGAGAACCAGCGGGCGACACCGGTGCGCTCCAACACCGAGACGCGATAGCGGGCGGGCGGCTCGGGTCGCATCGCTTCCGCCGGCGGCAGGCTCGCCGCCCGACGGACGGCGCTGGCGACACCGGCCGCCGCCGCGCCGGCGCTGACGACCAAAGCGAGGGCCAGGGCCGAACGATCCAACTGGAAGTCCAACGCCGGAAACCGGAAGAACAGGATGTAGAGCTTGACGATATGATGACCGAGAAACAGCCCCCCGCCCCAGCCGATCAGCGTGCCGCCGGCGACGATGACGAGCGCGTACTTGAGATAGTGCCCGGCGATCTGCCGGTCCGAGAAGCCGAACGCTTTCAGGATGGCAATCTGCTCCCGCTGGAGGTTAAGCAGGCGCGCCAGCACCGCGTTGACCATGAACGCCGCCACGCTGAGGAACACGAGCGGAAAGGCCACCGCGAGCGTCCGCAGCACCCGGATCTCATCCGTCACCCGGATGTGGGACGGGTGATCCGCCCGGCCGTACGCCCCCCGACCACCGTAGGGGCGCAGCAGGCGGTCAAGATCGGCAATCACGGGTTGCGCTGACACCCCGGGAGCCAGGGCTGCCACCAGGTAGTTGAAGGCACCGTCCAGATCATACGCCGCCGCCAATTCCGCGTATGGCATCCAAAACGTGCCGTAGGTGCGGTTGTCCGGCAGCGCCGTCCCGGGACGTGACTCGAAGATGAACTCGGGCGACAGCACAATGCCCGCGATGCGCAGACTGCTCCGCCGCCCGTTGAGCAACATCGAAATCGAGTCGCCCGGGTGAAGTCCGTTGGCTTCCGCAAACGCTTCACCCACGAGCACTTCGTTCCTTCCGCCCGGCGCCAGCCACGAGCCCGCCCGCAGGAAAAGACGGTTCAACTCGGGCGGGCCAAAGTCGGGCAGCGACCGCACGTTGCCGCTGGCCGGTTCGTCCAAGCCGTCCAGATCGAGCGTGACCTGAACCGAGATTCCCGCCTGCACGGCCGCCACGCCCGCGATCTCAGCGGCTTGGGCCGCCACCCAGTTCGGCGCGCGTTTGAGGTGAACGAACACGTCGGCAAACCGGTGCGTCTCGTAGTATCGCTGTCGTGTGGAATCGAGCGAGAGAATCAGGCTTCGCGCCATGATCATCATCGCCAGGCCGCAAGCCATCACCAGTGCCACCGCGACGGCCTGTCCCTTCAGATGGCCCAGATCCCGCAGGAGTTTCCGGTCGAGGTGCGACAACACACGCATTGCTTCAACCCTGGCCGGAACAAAGTCAACTCCGCCGACCTCCACGCTACGGCGGAAAAAAACAGGGCGCCCGAAAGGACGCCCTGCGAAAATTCCTGGGGTGCAGTCTTACTTGAGGGCGTTGAGACGTTGATGCAACCGGCTGCGTTTCCGCTGGGCGCGAGGCTTGGGGATGACACCTACCTTGGCAGCGCGGTCCAACGCGGAAGAAACGCGGCGGAGGGCCAAGTCAGCGGCCTCCTTGTTGCCGGCGGCCACCGCCGCCAGATAGTTCTTCTCCAGGGTCTTCAAACGCGACTTGACGCTCTTGTTGCGCTGGTGGCGACGAACGCTCTGACGGGCGCGACGCGCGGCGGATGCTGTATTCGGCATAAGTCTAATCCCTCAAAAGAGCCGCTGACGCTAGCGAAACAGCCCCTTCTGTCAACGGGTTGTTTCGCGCCCAAGCCTGCCGAGCGGAAGGCAGCGAATGACCTTGTCCCTCCCGCACTCGGCCGAAAACCTGCGCGGAGAAGCAGGGCGCTGGCGACGGTGGCACCTCAAGCCGGAGGCCTGAGGGGGTAAGCGGGGAGTGGCTGTCCGACCAGGATTCGAACCTGGACTAAAGGCTCCAAAGACCTCTGTGCTACCGTTACACCATCGGACACCCCGGCCCGCAACCTATCCGGCACATCCCTCGGTCGCAAAGCGAAAATCCGGATCATGACCGGAGCGAGTGGACCGACAAAGGGCAGCGAAAACCCTCGCGCAGACCGGCCAGGCAACTCCCGCTGATTTGCGGCTGGTGGCCAGCCACGCTCGGAGTCCGGGCCCGGGGCTCGATCGCCGACGGAACAGGAATTCGCGCGAACTATTCCTGCAACTCGGAGCCGACTGGCTTCGCGACACCGGAGGCGTCCGCTGCCAACTCCTTTCGGCACCGCTTTCCGGCGTGTGAGTCGTCGCTCGGGCGAACGGAGTTCTCCGGTCCGGGCATGAAAGATCTTCGCCGATTAGGTTTCAACTTGTTCGCCAGGCCCCGGATTCAGCACCCGTAGGCGGCGATTGCGTCGCTTCAATTCCCGAGCGAACCATTCCCGCGCGGGCGGGTCGCCATGTCCGAGGACTACGACGTGGGGATTCACGCGCGCGACGAACTCCACCAACTCCTCACGGTCGGCGTGGGCGGTGAGATCAAACTCATGGATCTCGCAGGCGCGGCGCACTTCGCCAAAGCCCGCGCTAAACAGAAATGGGCGGTCGGGCTGGGAGTCTTTCAAACGACCGCCCGGCGTGTCCGGGTCCGCGTAGCCCACGAAGCAGATGGCGTGGCGTGCCTCCGCGAACATCCGCAACGCCAGGTCGTGGGCGGCGGTGTTCTCCGTCACCATGCCAGAAGTAAGAACGCAAAGGCGTGGCACCGTGAGCTTCAGGCTGGCCAGGTCTGCCGCGTCGAGGACTTGGAGGGAAAGCCCCTCGTGGAGCGACAACCGGGGATGATGCCGGCGGGTTCGATGGGCTTGAAGGTCGTAAATCTCCGTGAACACCCGGCCCAGTCCTCCGATGTACACCGGCTGACGACGAAGCTGGCCGGCGCTCATCCAGAGAGCCAGTTGGCCGAGGATCTCCTGGGTTCGCCCCAAGGCAAATGCGGGAATCAGCACCGAGCCTTTGCGCTGCTGCGTTGCGCGGATGCAGTCGAGCAGTCTTTGCAGTTCCCGCGGCCTCCGCGTATCGCCCTTGCCGGGGTGCTCCCCACGCGTGGTTTCCAAGATCAGCACGTCCGCTCGAACGTCGTCGAACCGGGCCCCCTTGAGCAAGGTTTGGTCCCGGAAGGATACGTCACCGGTGTAGAACAGTCGCTGCCGGGCGCCCTGAACCAGGATGCCGGCCGAACCCAGCACGTGCCCGGAGTCAAAAAACTCGAGGGTCGGTGAGGCATGCGGGCGTCCGGGGCGGGAGGGGACTGCCCATTCCACGGGCCGGTTGTAGCGAGCGCCCTCAAAAACAGGCGCGATGGTCTCGACCTCATCGTGGCTGAAAAGCGGGTACTCGCGAACGCCGGCCTCATCCCGCTGCCGGATCATGACGTTCACCGAGTTGTGCAGCACCCGCTCGACGAGGAAGTAGCTCAACTCGGTCATCCAAACTTGGGCGTGAGGGTGACGCCGGACCGCGATCGGCAACGCTCCCACGTGGTCCAGATGGCAGTGGCTGATGGCGATCGCGTCGAGATCAACTCCATCCAGCTTGCGAAAGAGCGGGAGGGAGGCGCGTCCAATCCGTTTGGGGTGAACGCCGGCATCGAGCAGCAAATGGCGGCCTTCGACTTCAACGTGCCAGGCGCTGGCGCCGATGTCGTCGGCCGGGTTCAAATTGGTGATCTTCATGCGCGGCAGGGCGGCCGGCCGGGGCGGCCACGATGGATCTCCGGCCGGCGGCTATTCGATTGAACATCTGGCTCGGAACTTGCGTCCAAAGAGTTGGTTGGTTTGGCCTCTCCGATCTGGGGCGGAGCCCCCTAAGCCGCACAGGTTGGAGAGTTAACCGCAACAAGTCTTAGCGGTAGAGGAGGTTGGTTTGGTTGTTTGGGTTGGGCGGGCACCGCAAGGTGCCCGCCTTTCTTGTTGCAAGTGGTCCCGTTCGGCGCAGGGAGAAGAGAATCCCCCGAACCCTTCCCGTCTTTGGGGGCCAAACCGTTTCGATTTGGCCCCCGGCCGGCTGTCCTGCCGGCGATTGACGTTCCCGCGCTGCCCGGCCGCACAGGCAGCGCCCGGCTACCGACGTGGGCGTTTCGGCTCTGGTTCGGGAAAAGGCAGCGCCGCCGGGGTGACGCGCACTGGTGTGGTCAGTTTGAGCGGCGCCGGTCCCCCGAGGTCAAAGGTGAGTTCCACCAGGAAGGCGGTCCAGCCTCTGGCAGGCGTCGCCACCCGGCCCGTGTAGTTGCCGGCGGCATCCGGGGAAAGCACCGTCGAAGTCCACACCGCGCCGAGGGTCTCCACGCGGAAATCACGGGCGATGGGGTTCGTGGCCTGCCAGAGCCGGACTTCCGTGGGCGCGGTCGCGGGCGTCACCTGGATTTCCTTCTCGCTCAAGTTCCAACTGAACTGCGGCAGGGCGCGTTGATTGAGGATGGCATCGTGCCAGGCGAGCAGGGTGAACCAAGCGTCACTGCCCTTGAGGGAGTGGTCGGTGTTGGGCACGTAGCGAAGGTATTTTACTCCCGTGAGGTCGTCGAAATAGAACTGCGATGAGTCCGGCAGGAAGAACTGGTCTCCGCAGGCGTTGACGATCAGCTTGGGCATGGTCAGACGGTCGCGGTACTCGTAGGGCTCAACAATCTTGAGCAGACGGTCGAATTCCTTCGTTCCCATCCAATCCATGATGCCCATGTCCACGTACTCCTGAACGGCCGGGGCGTAGAAGCCGTAGGCGCGGAAGTGGTGCTTGAAGGAGGGCACGATGTTCAACAGGTCAATGACGATCGGCACAATGGCAACTACCCGCCGGTCCGCGGCCGCAGTCGTCCACGTCGTCCAGCCGCGTTTGGAACCGCCGGCTACGAGGAACTGCCCGATGGACCTGCCGCC
Source organism: uncultured Verrucomicrobiae bacterium (assembly GCA_937976685.1). Lineage (GTDB taxonomy): Bacteria > Verrucomicrobiota > Verrucomicrobiia > Limisphaerales > J093 > JADJWF01. Next base: position 24,884 of record CALJWR010000025.1, on the reverse strand, counting down.
ACCCTCGGGAGAAGCGCAGAACGCAGTGACTGTGTCCATGGCCCGCACCGCTGCCTTTGTCATCGGCAACCGCGCCAGCCAGCGCGACTCGCCGGTTCGCAGAAACTTGTCCCACGTGTAGGCGATCAAGTCGTCCTCCACCCGTTCGCGACTGTCGTTTCCGAAGATCAGAGGCTGATTGGGCACCATGCGCAATTCGGCGACGACAGACTTCGTTTGTTTCGCAATTTGCAGCAGTTGTTCGCCGGGTTTGGGCGGGTTGCCGTCTTTGTTGCTGCCGCCGCCGATGAAGAGCAGCGCTGTGTCATGGGCGACTTCGTCCGGCTGCACCACGAGCAGCCAGTGTCGCCACAACGTCCGGTTGACTTCGTTTGTCGTGAGCCAAGCCTGAGAGACAAGGTCAATGGCGGTCACGGTGGCGCCGTTCGACTTACCGGACGACGCCACGTGCCAAGTGTAGTTCGTATCCACCCTGGCGATGTAGCGGTCCAAATCCGTTTGCATGGCTCGGAGGTTTTCCGGCACGGGACGGTGCGCGCAGCCCGCGAGGAGAATTGTCAGGGCGGCGAGGGCAACCAGCGGGCCGGCACATTTTGTCGGAACGAGTCGGTTCGTATTCATGCTTCAAATCAGAGGGCGGAAGGAAAGGTGGCAAGGTCCGGGTTGTCAACCAACCGGCGCACCATCCCCCCCAATTCCTGCCCCGCCCGGGCAATTCCGGCGTCCGGCCTCATCCAGAGGGTGAGTGGCTCGTGGCCCTGGGTGCGACGATTTGGGGTGAACAAGTCGGCCGCACAAACCCTTTGACCACCCCTTGCCCTGCCCCTAAAACCCCGCTGTGCAATCTGCAGAGCAGCGCGCGCAATGGGGTTCCCGATGGGGATTCATTCTGGCGGCGGCCGGGTCCGCCGTCGGCTTGGGCAACATCTGGCGTTTTCCCTACGTGACCGGCGAGAACGGCGGCGCGGCGTTCGTCGTGGTGTATCTGGCATGCGTGTTGTTAATCGGCCTGCCGCTGCTGTGGAATGAGCTGGCCATCGGGCGGGCCGGTGGCAGAGATGCCATCAATTCCTTCCTCGCCATCCGTCCACGCACGGGTTTCGCGATCACCGGGGTCTTCTGCCTCCTGTGTTGTTTCCTGGTGTTGAGCTACTACGGCGTCATCGCGGGATGGACCGTTGGGTACGCCTTCACGTCGCTCACGCGCCGGCACACGGAGTTCGGCCAGTTTGCCGCCGATCCGAAATGGGTGATTCCCCTGTTTGGCGCGTTCATGCTGATGACCATCCTGATCGTGCATGGCGGCGTGCAGAAGGGAATCGAGCGGTGGTCCAAACTGCTCATGCCTGCCCTCCTTGCCATGGCAGTGCTGGTGATTCTCCGCAGCCTGACCCTGCCGGGCGCAATGGCGGGGGTGGAGTACTACTTGAGACCCGACTTCAACAAGATCAACGGCAGCGTTTTGATCACGGCCCTCGGGCAGGCGCTGTTCTCATTGAGCGTCGGCTGGGGGCTGATGATCACGTACGCCTCGTACGTGAAGAAGGATCAGAACCTCGTCAGCAGCGGTTTCTGGGTGGTGATCACCGACACGGCGATCGCCATCCTCGGTGGGTTCATGGTCTTCCCGGCGGTGTTCGCGTTTGGAATGCAGCCAGACGCCGGCACGGCCCTGACGTTCAAGACGCTGCCGGCGGTCTTCGAGCAAATGCCGGCGGGCAACTTAGTCGGCTGCGTCTTCTTTTTGCTGCTCATGGTGGCGGCCCTGACCTCGTCCATTTCGATGCTGGAGGTACCCGTGGCGTGGCTGCTGGACGACCGGAAGCTGTCTCGAAACGTGGCGTCCTGGGGGGTCGGTCTGCTGGCGTTCGTGATTGGGATTCCGTCGGCGCTGTCGGCGGGCGGCAGCAAGTGGCTAACCGAGGTGAAGTTTTTGGGCAAGACGGGCTTCCTCGACATCATGGATTTGCTGGTCGGCACCCTGCTGATCGTGTTGATCGCCCTGCTGTGCAGTGTCTTCACGGGGTACGTCTGGAAACCGGCTAACGCCATCGAAGAACTGGCCAGTGGCTGTCCCGGATTCAAGAAGCCGTTCCTAGGAAGCGTCTCGCTCGCCGGCATCTGGAGCATATTCGTCCGGTACGTCTGCCCGCTCGTGATCGGTTTCATCTTGGTGAACCTCATCGCCGGACTGAGCGGAAAAAAGCTCTTCTGAGCAGTGCCGGCGCCCTCCGGACCACGCGCGCGGAGTTGCGCCGCTGCCAACCCATCAGCCCGTGGCTTTTCGTCGCGGTCCTCCGTTGCCCGGCGAATCTCAAAAACGGGCTTCGACCTCCCAGACTCGGCTGGTCGGAGGAAGCTCGATGAGCTGCCGCGCGCGGTCCAAGCGAGCCCGCTGGCCATTGACGGAGGCCGAGCGCATCGGGCGGCTTTCGGGATCGCGGAGGCGAAGCAGCACGGCTCCCGGGGTTACCGTCGGCTCGAGAGCGACGCGAGCCAGGATTCGTTTTTCAGCAACGCGCGACACGATCTCGAGGTGGAGCCGCCCGAACAGCGTCGCCGCGCGTTCGACCCGGATGGCCTGGCCGTCCGCCATCCAGGCGCGCGGTACGCCCATGCCCAGTTCCAGCCGGTCGCCGTTTTCGAGAATCAGCATCTGGCGCAGCCACTGGATGAAACGGCATTCGTCCCCGGTCTGATACCAGAACCCGGCGTCTTCTCCCGGGCTTAGCTCCGGGTCCACAAAGCAGACTACGTCCGGGTGGAGTCTCGCGGCGGCCGTGTTATAGAACGCCCGCAGGAAGTGAGGGATGCGATCCTGTCTTAGATAGACCATCGGCAAGTCCAGTGACAGCGGGGGATGGGCGATGCTGCCGGCGTGGAACAATTCTGTCGCGGGGGCAGCGACGCTCGCTCCGTTTGGCCCGCCGAAGAGCAGATTGTCCTCGAGGTCCTGCGCGATCCATTCGACAAAGGGATGACCGGGACTGAGAACGCCGGCGTTCACAAAATGGAGGGCCGAATAGGTAGTCGCACGAAACCAGCCATCGCCGCGCGGCACCCATGAATGCACGCGCGGGGGGATCCGGGGAATATACCGGCCGTCGCGAAGGCGGACCGCGGGCGTGGTGGCCACTGTTTCGGCAAGACTAAGCCGGAGGTCCGCGGTGAAGGCTTTCAGGTCGCGATCCAACCGGCCGACCTCGCGGCTCACGGCGCGCCGCAGGGCGGGATCGGTTTCGGGATGCAGCGCGAGCGCGCCGGCAGCGTTGAGGACGTGCGTCATGCCGAGGAGCAGATAGCCGCTGGCGGCGTACCAGTGCTGGTGTTCCGCCGCCCCCGGCAAGGCGGCTGCGGGAGGGAGGCCGTACTCGGGCGGGCGGCGGCCGTCCGGCAACAGGAAGCGCGTGGCCGCGCGCTCGCGGGTGACCCAGTCCGCCGCGCCGATCAGCCGGGGCACCACGCTCCGCAAATAGCCGGGATCCCGGCTCCACGCGAAGTGTTCCGCCACGGCCCACATTCCGATACCGTGATCCAAGACACTGGTCTGGCCGGTGTACGGGTCCGGCTCATCCGGATGGGCGGCCCCCAATACCGCCTCCCGCGACAAAAAATTACCCGGGGGACCTTGTTTGCCCTGCGACAAGACGAATGGTTCGAGCAGGCGCACGGCGGCGTCATGTTCGCCCCGCATCTCGAGGGAGCGCGCAACGACCGCGGTCTCTCGGAGAAGGTTGCCCTCGCCCGGAAGGCCCGAGCGCGCATGGCGAAGACCAGTGGCCGGATCCACATCGCTCGAGATCAGAACGCGCCAGAGGTTTGCCTTGAAGAAATCGTTCAGCCACGGCTCCGGTACCGCTATGGCCATGCCTTGCCGCTGACGTTGCTCCCAAAATTCGCGAACGGCGGTGTGCAGGCGGTCAAACGACAGCCGTTTGAGGGCCGCCAGATCTTCGGCTGTTTGCAACTCCAGACAGGGCACAAAAAACTCGACGGCGTGTTTGGCTCCCGGCGCGAGTTCGACTTGATAGCGAATCGCGTCCCGTGCGGTTGCCGGGTCGGCAAGCGCGGTAATGTAACTGCCAGGGCCGCCGGGCGTCAGCACCGCGAGATCCACGCGACCTTGACCCCGCACGTTGAAGTGGCCGCGTACCGGCACGACGCCTTCACGAAGACGATGGTCCGACGGCCGCGAGAGCAGGAGCGTGTTGTCCACGGACACACGGAGCGGCTCGGGGCGGCTGACTTCGAGCCAGAGTGTAAGGGTTTCGACCTGTTCAGTCGGGTTGCGAAACGTGAATTGGGTGGCCAGCACGACCGGCGCGGAGCCGTTGCCCCTTTCCTGCCGGGACAACTCGTGGCGCAACGGCGCGGCGAGGGAAATCTGCTCGCATTCCATCCCCCCTTCCCGCCAAGCATGATGAACGATCGGTAGCCAGCCCTCCTCCAACGAGCGGGTGACTCGTCGCGAACCACCCGGCCCCATGCGCGGCCGTTCGCCCGTCTCGAAGTCGTACGTCAACTCCGGCCAAGGCCGTCCCACCAAGGCGGAATCCGCCCCGGGAACGCGCAGGGCATCGGCCCGCAACTGAAAGTCACCGTCGGGCAGGAGGACAAAATTCTGCCGGAGATCGGGTACTCCCAGCCGGAGCGGAGGTCGAGGTTTCTCGGGGAGCGCCGCACGAGCGGCAGAGAAGCTCTCTTCGGGCAGTCGGCTGACCTGTTCCAGCACCGTCCCTTGCGACCAAACCCCGCTGCCGGGGCCGGACCAGCGGCTGAACGTGAGTTGCCGGGCGGCGTCACTCACGAAAACGCCCACGTCGCGCACGTGCAACCCGCCCTCGCGCAGCACCTCGTCCACGAACACGGCAAAGCTGCGGGTCTCGCCGCTCCGAAAAATGACGTAGCCGCGGTCGGGACTCAGCGGGTCGGGCGCGTCCGCGTACTCCACGGTGACCGTCGCACTCCGAGCACTGGTCTTGCGCATCTCGCGCAGGCACCCGTTGCGCACCTCGAAGGTGGGATTCCACTCGCCGGGAACGGTCGTTTGCACCTCCCATTCGAACCGCAGGCGGGCGGTTCGTTCGACCGCGTCCGAATGCGCGGCGAAATGCTGAAGTTCCACGGGCAGGGCAAAACTGACCCGCAGACGGTAGGTGACGCGTTGGGTCAGACCGGTGCGCTGAACGCCGGTCACTTCGCCGGGACCGAGCGGACCGAATTCCAGACGAACGGCGTTGGTGGCGCCCGGGTCTTCCACCGAGCGAACCAGACCGCGAATCCAGCTGCCATTGAACGGGTCGTCGAGTCGGCTTGAACGTTCCGGGTCGGCGTCCGGCCAGGCACTGTGCCACCATTCGACGCGGATCGCGCGGGGGGATGGTGCCGCACCAGCGAAGCGCAGTTCGATCGCCCGGACCGGCCGAGGATGCTCCCATTCGACCAACAGTCGCTCCTCGGGCAGGAACCGCACCGAGGCCGCGTTCGTGGAACTGGTCAGCGCGGGCAGAAACGCGGGCGGCGTCGCGCCATTCGCGCTGACCCGGCTGACGAATCCAAAGCCGGCGAGGTTGGCGGGCCGAGGACGGTCCCCGGCAAGCAGGCCGGCAACAGTCATCCCGGCGGCGAGGATCAATCCGGCGAGTTTCACGGCGGCCAACCGTGGCGGGGCGAAGGAAACCGCTCGTTGGTTCGTGCGGTGGCGGACGTCAGGGGCTCACCGCCAGCCGCTCGTCGGTCAGCTCGCCCCCGAGCAGGACGCCCTGCTCCTTGTACGGCTTGAGCACGAAATGGGTCGCGGTCGAGAGCACCCCCTGAATCGTGGCCAGTTTCGCGGACACGAACGATGCCACTTCCCGCAGGTCGTTGCCTTCCACCTCAACCAGTAGGTCGTAGCCGCCGGACATCAGATAGCAGGATCGCACCTCCGCGTATTTGGCGATGCGCTCGGCCACCCGATCAAAGCCGCCCTCCCGCTCAGGCGTGATCTTCACCTCGATGACGGCGCGTACCCGGTCCAGGCCGAGCTTCTCCTCGTTTAGGACCGTGCGGTAACCGACGATCACGCGGTCGGCCTCATAGGCGCGGATGCGGGCGGTAACCTCGGCTTCCGGCAGGTTGAGCATCGCCGCGAGCTGGTCGGGGCGGTAGGTGGCGTTTTCGCGCAGGAGTTTGAGCAGCGGATCCATGGGCGTGGTTTAAGCGCATTGCGCCCCGGCCGCAAAGGAGAAAACCGCGGCCCGCCGGGCGAAAAGCGTTCTGCGCCGGGCAACTGGCCCAGCCAGCGGAGTGCTATCGGCGGGAAACAAAATCCACCACGAACACGTCTGCGAGGACCGGGCCGACCAGCGCGCCGAACTTCTTGTGGTCGGGATGAACGAGGTAGGCGTCGCGGTCGGCGGCATTCTTGAACGTGAGGATGAAGCCGTGGGTGAACCCCTTGTCGAGCCCCTCCGGGCTGACATTGGTGCCCCACTCGAACGAAACGATCTGGGGAATCTGTTTCTTGAGCGCCGCGAACGCGGTCTCCACCTCCTTGATCTGCGCGGGCGTGGCCTCCGGCTTGAACTTGAAGGAGACCATGTGGACGAGGGTGCCGCGCTTCTCAGAGCGAACGGGCCTGGTCTTGCCTTCGGCAGCGGCCGCGCAGAAGAGAGACGCGCTGATGAGCGTGGCACAAAGCAGAGCGAGGGTGGTTCTCATCGTTGGAAGTACTTGGTTTCTTCTTTTAACGCGCGCAGATCATGGGAACTCGGGGTGCGGACGGCAAGCGTTCCCGGATCCGAGGCGGCGGTCCAACCGACGCGTTCGCGCGGCCCCAGCGGCGCGGCTTTTCCGATTTGCACTCCAGCCACCGGCATTTGAACAATCACTCATGCGGCAGTGGCGCAGCGAACCTCGCCTGATCCCGCTCCTTGTCCTGCTGGGCTGGGGGGCGTTGCGACCCGCCGCGGCGGAACCACCGCCCGCGGCGTCCTCCCCCTTCATCATTCGGACGTGGGACACGGACGACGGCCTGCCGCAGAACTCCGTCACCGCGATCGTTCAGACGCGCGACGGTTACCTTTGGTTGGGCACGCTCAACGGGCTGGTTCGCTTTGACGGGGCGCGGTTCGCCGTGTTCGACGAAAGCAACACCCCGGGCCTGCCGAGCTCACGGATTGTCAGCTTGTATGAAGACCCGTTCGGGACGCTGTGGATTGGCACGGAAACCGGCGGCGCCGCCTTTCTTAAAGACGGCGAAATCACGAGCACCGGCCTCGGGCAGGGCGCCTCCGAGAGCCGCCTGGTGGCCGCGCGCGCCGACCCAACCGGCGCTGTTTGGCTCAACACGGCTGACGGAGCGGTCTGGCAGCGGCGGGGCGGTCGGTTCATCCCGCACCTGTTCGGTCATGACCGGCCCAGCACCTTGCGCACGCTGGTGGCGACCGTGGACGGGGAGTTATGGATCGGGACGGATCACCGGTTGGCCCAGATCGGTGGTCCGGGTGGCGCGGCCTTTGAACTCCCCCTCTTGCGCGAATTGGAAGTGGGACGCCTCGACTTCCTGGCCGCGCGACAAAAAGGCGGTTTCTGGCGCCTCGCCGATGGCCGCATCGAAATCTGGCGGGGAGGACAGCTCGAACGCGATGCCGGCCCGTACCCTTGGCCACCCGGGACGCGCGTGACGGCAGCGAGCGAGGACCTTTCCGGTAATCTGGTGGTCGGCACGGCGGGGGGCGGCCTGTACTGGTTCAGTGCGGACGGGCGGGTGACCCGACTGACGACCCGCGAAGGTCTGTCCCACAACACCGTGATTTCCCTGTGCGCAGACCGCGAGGGTAACCTCTGGGCCGGCACCCAGGGAGGCGGTTTGAATCGCATCAAACGCCAGGTGTTCGAGGTGGTGGAGGAAACTCGTGGTCAAACCGTGCTGACGGTTTGCGAAGACGCCACGGGCACTGTCTGGGCCGGCACCGATGGCGAAGGGGTGTGGCGCTGGCATCCGATCGGCAGTGAACGCTTCGCGGGTGGCAGCGGGCTCATCAACCCCCAAGTCCTCTCGCTTTGGGCGGAGGTGTCCGTGCCGGCGCGGAGCGGCTTGTTGGCGGAGTCGCTGGTGGCTTGGGGCGACTTCGACGCGCGCGTGACCAATGTCTGGGTCGGCACGCGGGCCAGCGGACTGTTCGAATTTCGGGGACGCACTTTCGAACCAGCCGAGGGCGCGGAAGGACTGCACGCGGTGGTTTCCGTGCTGTTTCGGGATCGCCAAGGCCGTCTTTGGTGCGGCACCCCGGGAGGACTGGGACTGCGGACCGAAACGGGTTGGAGGCTCTTCACCGTCGCGGAAGGATTGTCGGCGAACGAAGTCCGCGCCCTGGCCGATGACGCCGAGGGCAATCTGTGGATCGGCACCGTCGGCGGCGGTCTCAATCGTTGGCGCGAGGACCGGTTCAGCCATTTCCGCCGGACCGACGGGCTGCCGAGTGACGATGTGTCATCCCTGTTGGTGGATGCCGACGGCACGGTGTGGGTGGGCACTTTTGGCAGTGGCCTGGCGCGGTATCGGCAGGGGCGCTGGAACCGGTTCACCAGCCGGGATGGCCTGCCCGGCAACAGCATCGGCGCCATGCTGGATGATGGGCAGGGATCCCTCTGGATCGGGTCGAACGCGGGCTTGGCCCGCGTGCCACGGGCGGCCCTGGAGGAATTCGCCGCCGGCCGTGCCCCGCGCGTCGCGTGTCGCGTCTATGACCGGGCCGACGGTTTGCCGACGCGGGAGTTCCCGCTGGGTTCCCAGCCTTCGGCCTGGCGGGGCAAGGAGGGCCGGCTCTGGTTCGCGTCGGTACGCGGCCTGGTCGCCGTGAACCCGGATCGCCTGCGTCCCAACCTGACGCCGCCGCCGGTGGTGATCGAGGAGGTTCGCGTGGACGGCCAGGATCAGGGCACAAACGTGCTGCGACGCGCGTTTCCGCAGCCCTTGATCATCCCGCCGGGACGCGAGCGGCTGGAGATTCAGTTCACCAGTCTCAACTTGGGCGCGCCGGACCGGGCCCGTTTTCGCTATCGTCTCACGCCCTACGAGCAGACGTGGGTGGAAGCGGGGGGCGACCGCGTGGCGCGGTATCCCAAACTGCCGCCGGGCCGGTATCGTTTTCAGGTGATCGCCAGCAATGAGGATGGGGTGTGGAACGAGCTGGGCAGCGCGCTGGCAATCGAGGTGTTGACGCCGCTGTGGCGGCAACGCTGGTTTGCACCGACGGTGGCGGCGGTGCTGCTCGCGCTGGTGGCCGCCGTCGTGCGCTATGTCTCCACGCAAAAGCTGCAGCGGCAGCTCCTCGAACTGAAACGGGAAGAAGCCTTGGAGAAGGAGCGGGCCCGGATCGCCCAGGACCTGCACGATCAACTTGGCGCGAATCTCACGCAGGTGGCCATGCTCGGCGAACTGGCCGAGGTGGATAAAGACCTGCCGGACGAGGTGGCCGCGCACGCCCGCCAGATTACGCAAACCGCGCGGGAGACGACCCGGACGCTGGACGAGATCGTCTGGGCGGTGAACCCGTCGAACGACACGCTGGAAGGCTTGGTGACGTACTTCTGCAAACACGCTCAGGAATATCTGGGCGTCGCCGGCGTGCGGTACCGGCTGGACGTGCCGGCGGAGTTGCCGGCCGTCAACATTCCCCCGGATGTCCGGCACAACGTCTTCCTCGCCGCCAAGGAGGCGGTCACCAACATCGTGCGCCACGCCGGGGCCTCCGAAGCCCGGGTCAGCCTCAAGCTCGGACCGGAGGCTTTCACGATTGAGATCGCGGACGACGGCAAGGGCCTCGGCGAACTCGACGAAAAGGCCGTGCGAAACCGGAACGGACTGCGCGGGATGTGCAAGCGCATGGAGGATATCGGGGGGCGGTTTGAAATCACTCCCGCCCCCGGCCGCGGCACGGTGATTCGCCTTACTGCTCCGCTCGGTGAGCGGCGGCCTGCCGATTGACGCCCCGCGGCCGCCGCGTACGGTTCTGGTCCGGACAGCTCGCACCGAACTCAAAATTCATGCCCATCAAGGTTGCCATCGTGGAGGACAGCGAAGCCGTGCGGACCACACTCTCACGGGTGATCGCCCGGGCCGAGGGCATGCAGTGCGTCAGCGTGTACTCCAACGCCGAGGCGGCCATCGAGGGTCTGCCCGCTGACGCGCCCGACGTGGTGCTGATGGACATCAATCTGCCCGGCATGAACGGCGTCGAGTGCGTGCGCCGGCTCAAGCAGCTGGCGCCCCGGGTCCAGGTGATCATGCTCACCGTGTACGAGGACACGGACAACATCTTCAACGCGCTGGCGGCGGGGGCAACGGGCTACCTGCTCAAGCGCACGCCGCGCGACGAGTTGCTCGCGGCGATCCGTGACGTGCTCAAAGGCGGGTCCCCCATGACAACGCACATCGCCCGCAAGGTGGTGCAGTCGTTCCAACGCACCGCTCCCGTGGCCGATCCGACCGAGAACCTCTCCGAGCGGGAGCAGCAGGTGCTGGACTGTCTCGCCCAGGGGCTGATCTACAAGGAAATCGCCGAGAAGCTCGGCGTCAGCTACGAAACGGTCCACACCTACATCCGCCGCATCTACGAGAAGCTGCAGGTCCGCACGCGAACCGAAGCGGTGGCCAAATTTCTGCGGCGCTAGTCAGGGGAACACGTCGCGGCGCGGAGCGGCCGTTCCTGACGCAAAAACCGTCCTCCGCGGTCACTCGGCGCTTGTTCCCACTGCCGTCGTGTGGCGAACTAGCGGCATGACGCACGCTCCGCCTCAAACCCCACGGCGCCTCTTTTGTGGTGGCATCGCCGCCCTGTTGGTTTTCCTGTCACCTGCGACTTTCGGTCAGTCTTCGCCGATCCCGCTGCCCGAGCATCCCAGACCAGATTTCGAGCGGGCCGACTGGCGGAATCTAAACGGCGCGTGGGCGTTTCAGTTCGATCCGGAGGACGCGGGTGAGAAGGCGAATTGGGCGGCAGGTGTCCGGCCCTTCGAGATGACGATCACCGTTCCGTTTCCGTGGGGCTCAAAGCTGTCCGGCGTCACCAACCGGGCGGACCTTGGCTGGTACGCGCGGAACATCGTGGTGCCGGAGGCGTGGCGGGAGAAACGGGTGTTCGTGGTGGTGGGCGCGTGCGACTGGCTGACCAAGGGCTGGCTCGACGGGCAGCCGCTGGGGGAGCATCGCGGCGGCTACACGCCGTTCGAGTTCGAACTGACGCCGCACGTGAAGTGGGGCGTCGAGCAGCGGCTGGTCCTGCGCGTGGACGACACGAAGCACGCCTTCAAGCTCGAAGGCAAGCAGGGCTACGGCGAGGCCAAGGGCATCTGGCAGACGATCTATCTCGAGGCGCGTCCGGCGATGTTTATCCGCTCGCTTCACTTCACGCCGGACATTGACAAGGAACTGGCCACAGTCCGCGCAACGCTTTCCGGCAAGGCCCCTGGGGGTGCCGCCCTGCGGCTGCGGTTCAAGACGGGCGGAGTGGGCGAGGTCACCCAGCCGGTGCCCGCGGACGCCGAGTCGGTCTCCTTCGACGTGCCGATTCCGAAACCACGCCTGTGGACGCTCGGCGATCCGTTTCTTTACGAACTCGAGGCCGCGCTTGCGGCGCCGGGCAGCGAGGACCGCGTGGCCACCTATCTCGGCATGAGGAAGATCAGCGTGATGAACCTGCCGGGCACGGACTTCCCGTACATCGCGCTGAACGGCCGGCCCGTGTACCTGCAGATGTGCCTCGATCAGTCGTATCACCCGGACGGCTTTTACACCTTCCCCAGCGACGCCTTCATGCGCGATGAAATCCTCCGCTCCAAGCGCATCGGGCTGAACGCCAACCGCGTGCATGTGAAGGTCGAGGTGCCGCGCAAGCTGTACTGGGCGGACCGGCTCGGGCTGCTCATCATGGCCGACGTGCCCAATTCGTGGGGCGAGCCCGACGCGGAAATGCGACGCGAGATCGAGCACGCCCTCCGGGGAATGATTGCGCGCGACTTCAACCACCCTTCCATCTTCTCCTGGGTACCCTTCAACGAGACGTGGGGCCTCTTCACTGGTCAGGGCGACAAGCGGGAGTACCTGCCCGAAACCCAGGAATGGGTGGCCTCGATTTACCGGATGACCAAACAGCTCGATCCGACCCGCCTCGTGGAGGACAACTCGCCCTGCAACTACGATCATGTCGAGACAGACATCAACTCGTGGCACGCCTACCTGCCCGGCTGGGAGTGGCGCGCGCACCTCGATCAAGTGACGCGGGACACCTTCCCCGGCTCGACGTGGAACTTCATCGGCGGCCGCAAGCAGGCCAACCAACCCCTGCTCAACTCCGAATGTGGCAACGTGTGGGGCTATGAGGGCAGCACGGGCGACGTGGATTGGTCGTGGGACTACCACCAGATGATGAACGAATTTCGACGGCACCCCAAGGTCTGCGGCTGGCTCTACACCGAGCATCACGACGTCATCAACGAGTGGAACGGCTACTGGCGCTACGACCGCTCGGATAAATTCACCGGCCTGGAGGAGCTCGTGTCCGGGATGACGTTGAACGACTTGCACAGCCCCTTCTATGTCGTGGCCGGAGATTCCTTGAGCCAGACGGTTGCACCCGGCGCCTCCGTGGAACTCCCACTTTACGTTTCTTTCCTGACCGAGGCCGCCCGCGGACGCACCCTGGCCCTGCAGACGGAGCTGTTCGGCTGGGACACGCTCGGCCGGCGCGAAAGTTATGAGCGCGGACGCCGCGTATTGCCGCTCTCGGGTGGCTGGACCACCGGGTCCTTGAACCCGGGGTTGACGGTGAAACTCCCCGAAAAGCGGGGGTTGGCCATCCTGGCACTCGCCTTGGAGGACGAGGCCGGCAGCGTGCTGCACCGGAACTTCACCACCTTCGTCATCGGCGACGGTTCGTCGCCGCGCGACGAAATGGTGGCGCTCGAACAGGGCCGGGTCCGTGTGCTGCGGCTGGCGCCCACCAGCTTCCGTGAGGCGCGCTGGTCGCAGAAGCAGTGGAACGTGCTGGAGGGTCTCAAGGTCAATGGGGCCGGCCACGGTTATTTCGAGTACCGCATCGCCTGGCCCGAAGGGCTGAGCGCGGGCGACGTCACGGGCGCGACGTTCCTGGTCGAAACCTCGGCCAAGGAACTGTTCGCCAAGGACCGCGAAGGGGCGACATTCCGGGATGTGGACTACATGCGGGGCGAGGGCGTGGCCCACCGCAGCCAGAACCCCAATTCGTATCCAATGACCGACACCGAGGTATTCCCGAGCCGCGTCCGCGTGCGCGTCAACGGTGTGACGGCCGGGACGTTTGAGTTGCCGGATGATCCGGCGGATCACCGCGGCATTCTGTCCTGGCACGCGCAACTCCGGGATCGGAAGCTGCGCGAAGCCGGGTCCTACGGGTGGTTGCTCCGCGCAACGATTCCCCCCGAGGCGCTCAGTGCCGCGGCGGGCGCCAAGGAATTGGTGCTCCGCCTTGAGGTGGACGAGGCGTTCCCCGGCGGGTTGGCCATTTACGGGGAACGCTTCGGTCGGTATCCGCTCGATCCCACGGTCGTGTTCACGTTGAAGTAGGCGGCGCGCGCGCCGGCGAGATTTTGGCGCTGCCGCAGCGGCTACCAAGGATTCTGCGACTTGCGTCCGAAGCGGCCGGCGGACCATGCTGCGCCCGTGAACTTCTCCCGACGTTCGTTTTTGACCGCCGCCGGGCTGGCGGCGGGGGTGCCTCTGGCATTTGGCGCGCCGCCGGTCGCCCCTTCCGCAGCGCATCGCATCAAGCTCGGCATTTCCACCTACTCTTACTGGCATTTCCGCCCGCCGAAGGTGGCGATCGAGACAGTCATCGAAAAGGCGTCGGACTTGGGCGTTGAGGGCGTGGACATCCTGCATCGCCAGCTGGACATCCCGGAAAAGGAGCCGTTGACGGCCGACCACCGGGCCTATCTCCGCAAGCTCAAGCGCCACGCCTTCCTCAACGGCATTGACCTGATCGCGTTTTCGATTCACCAAGACTTCGTGGATCCCAGTGCCGAGTACCGGCGGCAACAGGTGGAGCACACCGTCAAGTGCATCGAGATCGCCTACGAACTGGGCGTGCCGTGCATCCGCTTGAACTCGGGGCGCTGGAACACGATCGCCAGCTTTGACGACCTCATGAAGGCCCGCGGCATCGAGCCGGTAATCGAGGGCTACACGGAGGCCGATGGCACGCGGTGGTGCGTCGAGTGCATCCAGCAATGCCTGCCGAAGGCGGCCGAGTGCGGCGTGATCCTCGCGCTCGAGAACCATTGGGGGTTGACCAACACACCCGAAGGCATGTTGCGCATCGCTGACCAGATTGATTCGCCCTGGTTCGGCATCATGCTCGATACGGGCAACTTTCTGGAGGATCCGTACGACAAACTCGAACACCTCGCCCCGCGCGCCAAGTTCGTCCAGGCCAAGACCTACTACGGCGGCGGCGAGTGGTACACCCTCGATCTCGACTATCCGCGGATCGCCCGCATCCTCAAGAACGCCGGCTATCGCGGCTACGTGTCCCTCGAGATGGAGGGCAAGGAAGATCCGGAAACGGCTGTGCCGAAAAGCATCGAGATGCTGCGGCGGGCGTTTGCCATCTGAACCCCTCTACCACTGCCACGATTCCCGCCTCCGAATTTCATGAATCGCATCCTGGTTCTCTACGACTCCAAATCCGGCAACACCGCCAAGATGGCCCAGCTCGTCGCAGAGGGCGCCCGCCACATCGCCGACACCGAAGTGCGAGTGCGTTCCGTGGACGAGGCCATGCCGGCCGATGTGATCTGGTGCGACGGCCTGGCGGTCGGCAGCCCCACCAACATGGGCGTTCTGTCCTGGAAGATGAAGCGCTTCTGGGACGAGACCATGGGCGAGCACTGGATGAAGCTGGACGGCAAGATCGCCTGCGCCTTCAGTTCCGCCGGCGGATGGGGTGGCGGCATGGAGCTGGCCTGTCAGTCCATCCTCACCGTTCTGATGAACTTCGGCTTCCTCGTGTTCGGCGTCACCGACTACGCCACCAAATTGCACACGTTGCACTACGGCGCCGTAACCGCGCGCGAACCGCGCACCGAGGACGGCCAGGCCGTGTGTCGGGTGCTCGGCCAGCGGCTCGCCGAATGGACGGCGGTATTCATCCACGGTCGGCAGTCCGAACACCCGGCCAACAAGATGGCCTCGCGGGGCGTGCCCGGTCAGGAGTAACCCATGAGGCGGCTCGCGTCGAGGGGCGGGCAGTTCAACCGCCCTTCATCCTCACGGTTTTCTCGACCCGCACCGCCCGTTGTCAGCGTGAATTCGACCGATCAGGGTTCGCTGTCCGGCCCATCCGAGGCCGACGATTCAAGCGCAGTTGCGGTCCCGGAGGCGATCGAAGGCTTCGTTCCGCCGGAACAGCGGCCCGAGCCGTGGGTCCAGTTGAAGTACTACAGCTTTCACCCGTGCGTCTATCCGCCGATGATCGGCGTGGTGTCGCGCAACGCGCGGGCGGGCAGTCTGGTCAACGTCTATGACAAAGCGGGCCGGCCGTTCGGCAACGGTCTGTACAATCCCCGCGCCCGGGTGCCGCTGCGCATGTTTCACCACGGTCGCGAACGGGTGGGCGAGGAGCACCTTACGGCATTGATTGAGTCGGCGGTGAGCCTCCGCCTCACCACACTGGATCTGCCGGCCCACACGAACGCCTTTCGGGTGATTCATTCGGATGGGGACAGTCTGAGCGGTCTCGTGGTGGACCGGTTCGATGATGTGCTCAGCATCGAGGTTCACAGCCTGGGCATGGCCCAACGCCTGCCGGGTTGGTTGCCGCTCTTGCATGCCCGCCTCGGCACGCGCAAGGCCGTGGTCGAGGTCGAAGACCGCATTGCGCGCCTGGAGGGCATTTTGAAGCCCACTCTGCCGAACGATCTCGTGCGCAGCGTGAAGATTCGCGAGCACGGTATCCGCTACGAGGTGAACCTGGAGTTGGGACACAAGACCGGATTCTTCTGCGATCAACGGGAAAACCGTCGCCGGCTCGCCGCGTTCACCCGGGGCGCCAGGGTGCTGGATTTGTGCTGCTACACGGGCGGTTTTTCCCTGGCCGCCAAGATTCTCGGCGGGGCGGAGGACGTGACCGGGGTGGACCTTGATGAAACCGCGATCGCGCAAGCCCGGCGCAACGCCAACTTGAACCAGGCTCGGGTCTGCTGGATCCACTGCGATGCCTTCTCTTACGCCCGGCAAATGCAGCGCAACGGCACGCAATGGGAGGTGGTGGTTCTCGACCCGCCGAAGTTGGTCCTGAGTCGCGACGAAGCCGACGAAGGCGTGCGCAAGTACGAGGACCTGAATCAGCTCGCCGTCCGGCTGGTTCGCCCCGGTGGTTTTTTTGTCACGTGCTCGTGCTCCGGGCTGCTCTCGGCGGAGGATTTCGAGCGGATCGTTGCCAAGTCTGCCCATCGCGCCGCGCGGCCGCTGCAGATCCTTGATCGAACCGGCCCAGGTCCGGACCATCCGGTCATGTCCAACGCGCCGGACGGCCGCTACCTCAAGGTGCTCTGGGCGCGAGTGAAATGAGCCCTGCGCCCGGCAGGGACGGAATCGTCGGGTGACCGACCGTGGCTGCCCTCCGGTCTGCCAGAGCCGGGCGATGTGTCCGGGGCAAACGGGCCGGGAGGGGACGCGAACGGGCGCGGCCTCAGAGGCGCTTCTCGTCAGCGTCAATGAAGTCCACAAAGGTGCGAATGTCGTCGCGGTGACTGAGCCCGGCCTCCGCTTTGCGCTGAAGCAGCCGCTGCTGCCCCGTGGCGTCGTCGGGCGCGGGGTAGGCCAGCATGTTCTGCGCGTGGGCCGCCTTCTCGGCGTCGGACCGGCGGACATTTTTCCGCACCCAGTCGCACACCTCGCCATCGGTGATCGAACGCTTGACCACCTCGACCATCTGCTCGTGGGTCACGCCGGCGGCCTTTAGCCAGGAGCCGTCGAAGCCTTTGCCAAGGTTGGGTTGGTAGTCCGGGGCCAGCTTGCCCGAGAGGTGCAGGCGGATCTTGTCCACGTACCGGGGCAGATGCATCCAGCCACACATCGTTTCGCGCGGGCTGCGGGGATAAATGATGTCGCTCACGCGGGCCAGTATTCGCGCCCGCCGTCGGGTGTCAAACCGCGCCGCGCAAAGAGCGTGCTTCCGTTTCCGCCAGCGGTCCGGTAGAGACGGCGCGTCCGCGCTTTGCGGCAGACCGTGTGCCAACGCCACCGGACAACGCGATTGAAGACATGAGCGAAAACCTCACCGCCTCCCTGAAGCGATTCCTATTTGCGGTCATTCTCGCCGTTGGCGTGCCGTCGGCCCAGGCTCATGACTATGAGTGCTCGCACGCCGCCCGGTTCCTCGCCGGTCCGGACACCGCCGCCGCGCGCCAGTATGCGCCGGACCGGCTGGTGGACATCCAGCATGTCTTGATTGACCTAACCCCGGATTTCGCGGCGCGAACAATCGCCGCGCAAACCACGCTTCGCTTCGCGCCCATCGCGAAGCCGCTGCGCGAGTTGAAACTCGACGCGGTGGACTTGCGGATCACCCGGGTCGAGGCCACCGCTCCCGTGCGCGCGTGGCAGAACACCGACCGCCACGTGATCGTCACGTTTGAAGAGGACCTTCCCCCAAACGCGGAGACCAGTGTGACCGTCACCTACACCGCCGAACCAACCCAAGGGCTCTACTTCCGGACGCCGGAGATGGGCTATCCCGCCGGCGACACGCACCTTTTCACGCAGGGTGAACCCATCTCCCACCGTCACTGGTTTCCCTGTTTTGACGCGCCGAACGAGAAGTTCACCTCGGAAACCATCTGTCGCGTACCGGAGGGCATGACGGTCCTCTCCAACGGAACGCTGCTCTCGCAAGAAAGAGACCCGACGACCGGTCTCGTAGCCTTTCGCTGGCTGCAGGACAAACCGCACGTGAACTACCTGATTGCGATTGTTGCCGGCTATTTTCAAACGCTGGAAGACCGGCACGGCGAACTGGCGCTCACCTTTCACACGCCGCCCTCCGAGTTTCAGTGGGCGGCCAGTTCTTTTGCCGACACGCGGGAGATGATGGCGTTCTTCGAGCGCGAGATCGGCGTGCCCTTCCCCTGGGCCCGCTACGCCCAGGTGTGCGTGCATGACTTTGTGGCTGGCGGCATGGAGAACACGTCCCTCACGATTCTGACGATGGGAACGTTGTTTCCGCCGGAAACGGAGAACGTCCGGTCCAGCCAGGGGCTCGTCGCGCACGAACTGGCGCACCAGTGGTTCGGCGATCTGGTGACTTGCAAAGACTGGAGCCATCTCTGGCTCAACGAGGGATTCGCCACCTACTACGAGGCGCTTTTTGACGGGCACAAGAACGGCCGCGACGCCTTTCTTTACAACCTTTGGCGCGACGCGCAAACCGTGCTGGCCGTCCAGAATGACACGACTCCCATCGTCTGGCGTGGTTTCCGAAGTCCGGACGAGCAGTTCAGTTTCCGTGCCTATCCCAAAGGCGCGTGGGTGCTGCACATGCTGCGATCGCAATTGGGCGAGGACCTCTTCCGCCGGTGCGTGAAGACGTGGCTGGAGCGTCACGCCCATGACGTCGCGGTGACGGAGGATTTGAATTCCGTCATCGAGGAACTTTCCGGCCGTTCCTTCGACCAGTTCTTCGACCAATGGGTCTATCACGCCGGCCACCCGGAACTGGAAGTGGGCTATGCCTGGAACGAACAGACGAAGCTGGCGCGCCTCTCCGTAAAGCAGACGCAGGCGGTCAGCGACAAGGTGCTGCTCTTCAAGTTCCCGCTCCCCGTTCGTTTCGTCACGCCCGCCGGGGTGGTGGAACGCATCTTGGACATCACGGACCGGGCGGAAGACTTCCACGTTGCTCTCCCGGCCGCGCCGACGCAGGTGCGGGTGGACCCGGACTTCACCGTGCTCGCGAAGCTGCGGGTACAACTGCCCAACGACCTGCTGGTCGCGCAACTCGAAGATCCGGCGGATGCGTTCGGCCGGTTGCTGGCGGTGAACACCCTCTCGGGTCGCTCAGACAGGGAAACGGTTGCCCGCCTCAAGAAACGGTTGAACGAAGATGCATTTTACGGGGTGCGCCTCGAGGCCGCGAAAGCCCTGCGCGCCGCTGGAACGGATGAAGCACTCGAAGCCCTGCTCGCCTCCACCGCCCAGTCAGATGCCCGTGTCCGCCGACAGGTGCAGACCGACCTCGGCGGGTTCTACCGGGAGTCCGTTCTTCAGGCGGCGCGGGCGGCAGCGGAGCAGGAGCGGAATCCTGACGTGCAAACGGTGGCCATCCGGACACTCGGCGCCTATGCTTCAAAAGAGTCTCGTGCCCTGCTGTTGCGCCTGTTGGCGACCGACTCGTTTCGAAATGAGGTCGCGGGTGCGGCAATCGACGCCATGCGGAGCCAGGATGATCCGGTGTTCATCGCGCCGCTGCTGGAAACGCTCCGGAATCGCGAAGCGGCCTTTACCACCGGCGGCTTCACGAGTGGCCTCGGCGCTCTGGCGTGGTTGGCCCGAAATGAAGAACGCAAAGACAAGGTCAGGGACTTTCTCGCTGACAAACTGGATCATCCCAAGCGTTCCGTTCGGCAGGCCGCCATTGCCGCGCTGGGTACGTTGGGCGATACCCGGGCGATTGGAAAACTCGAGCCCTTCGCCCGGGCGGGTCGGGAGTCGCCGGAACGCCGGGCGGCGGAAGCGGCGGTCGGCGCGCTCCGCGCGGCCAGGCGCCCCGCGGACGACCTGCGCGATCTGCGAAACGAGGTGCTCGGCCTCCAGAAGGAAAACCGGGCGCTTAAAGCCGACGTGGACGAACTCAAGAAGAAGTTCGAGGCAATTCAATCCGTCCCGCCCCCGCCGGCGAAAGAAGCCGAAGCGAAGAAAAAGAAGAAGTAGCCCGCCAGGGCCCGTGAGCGGGGCCGGCGCCACGGTTGTGCGCCTGGGTGGAGGTAACGCGGTGCTCCGGGCCGCCCCGTCACCCCTATCCGCCGACGCTGGCCAGTTCTTCGTTGGTCAGGGCGTTGACAATCTTGAACTGCTCGGCATGCAGCGCCGCATCTGGCCGGAAGGAAAGTTTTCCGAAGTACTTTTTCTCCATCTCGATCAGCAGCTTTTCATCCTCCTTCTGCAGCCGGTCGAGTACTCTGGGATGGACGACGATGCGGAGTTGGAAGTCCGATTCGTCCCGCTGCCGTTTCTTCAGGATCTCCGCCAGTTTGCGCTGGATTTCCACGCTCATTGTTTCAGCGCTCTTCACCTTGCCGCGGCCCTTGCAGTACGGACAGTCATCAAAGACCGCCTGCCGCACGCTTTCGGTGTGGCGCTGGCGGGTCATCTCCATCAAGCCAAGTTGCGAAATGGGCAGGATGTGGGTTTTCGCGCGGTCGCGCTTCAAGCCTTCGCGCATCCGCTGATACACCTGCTGACGGTCCTTGTGGTACTTCATGTCAATGAAGTCCAGGACGATGATCCCGCCCATGTTGCGCAGGCGGAGTTGCCGGCAAATCTCGTCGGCGGCTTCGAGGTTGACCTTCAAGATGGTGTTTTCCGTCTCCTTGCCGTCCTTGCCCTTGGCGTTCTTGTGGCGGCCGGTGTTGACGTCAATCGCGACCAGCGCCTCGGTTTCGTCCACGATGATGTGGCCGCCGCTCTTGAGCGGCACCTGGCGCGAAAAGGCCACCTGCAACTGACGGGTGATGTTGAAGCGATCAAAGATGGGTTGCGGTTCGTTGTAGAACTTGATCTTGGTGGCCGAGCGTCGCGAAACGCGGGCGATGAGGTCGCGGACGCGCTCGTACGCGGCGTGGTTGTCAATGACGATCCGGTCCACCTCCTCGGTGAGGAAGTCTCGCACCGTGCGCTCGATCAGGTCGGGTTCCTGGAAGACACACGAAGGCGCCGGCTGGGAGCTGATGCGCTGCTGCACGGCTTTCCATTCTTCGACGAGGAACGCGAGGTCGCGCACAAAGTATCGTGCCTGCTGACCTTCGCCCGCGGTGCGGATGATGACGCCCATGCCTTCGGGGATGGTCAGGTTGCGGACGATCTTCTTCAGGCGTTGCCGCTCCTCACCGTTCTCGATCTTGCGGGAGACGCCACATTGGTCCGAATTCGGCAGCAGGACGAGGAACCGACCCGGCAGCGCGATGTTCGTGGTGACCCGCGGGCCTTTGGTGCCGATGGCCCCCTTGGTCACCTGCACGATGATCTCGGAGCCGGGCGGGTACAGCTTCGGGATGTCCTTCTGCGTGATCCGCGGTTTGTCCCGTTGTTTCCGGTTCTCGCGTTCGACGATTTCCACGCTGCTGTCGAACGCCGCCGGTACGATGTCCCAGTAGTGCAGGAAGGCGTTCTTTTCGAAGCCGATTTCAACGAAGGCGGCCTTGAGGCCATCCTCCAGGTTGCGAACCTTGCCTTTGTAGATGCTGCCGACCAGACGCTCGTCTCCGGTGCGCTCGATCGTGAACTCCTCCAGCTTGCCCTGCTCCAAAACGGCGACCCGCGTCTCCAGCGACTCAGCGTTGACGATGACCTCCTTTTGGGACTTCTCCTTCGGCCGCACCAGCCGACGGACGGTCGTCATCACGCGCTCTGCCGCCGCTTTGACCATCCCGACAAGGCCCTGTGGTTTGGGCGGGGCAGCCGGAGCCGCATCCTTCTCTTCAACCGTCTGTTCCGGTTCGTCCAGATGGGGCTGGCGGAAATCGGTCGCGCTGCGGGCCTCGCCGTCGGCCGGGGCCGGGCTTTCCGGGGCGTCTTCGGGCAGACCGGCAGCGCGGTTCTCGGCGCGTTGGATTTCGCGCTCGTGCCGCCGAAGGTCGAAGACGGATTCTTCGGCCGACTTGTCGCCGACGATTTCGGCGCGGGCCTCGGTGGCGGCCCGTTCGGGTTTGAAGGTCTGGCTTTTCCCCGGCCGGAAGCGCTGACCGCGGCGGCGGCGGGAGAAGGTGCGTTCACTCATGGTGGATCAGGATTGGCGGTAGAGTTGGACGTTGAGCAACAAGCCCATGGCGACGAGGGAGCATAACACTGAGGTTCCGCCGTAGCTGAGCAGCGGCAGGGGTATGCCCGTCACGGGCATCAAGCGGATGTTCATTCCGATGTTCACGAAGACGTGGCAGAACAGCAGGGCCACAATGCCGATGGCCAGCAGTCTGCCCAGGCGGTCGCGCGCCTGACTGGCGATCCGCAGACCGCTGAAGAGCAGCACGGTGTAGAGGGCAATCACGGTGAGGCTGCCCACAAAGCCGCTCTCTTCGGCGATCACGGAAAAAATGAAATCGTTGTGGGCCACCGCACGCGGCAGATAACCGAGGGCGTTCTGGGTGCCCTGGCGCCAGCCCTTGCCGGTCAGCCCGCCGGAGCCGACCGAGATGAGTGCCTGTTGAACATTGTGCGAGGCGTCGCGGTACTCCCGCTGCGCGCGCTGCCGCTCGGCGTCGGTGGCCTTGGGTCCTGCGAAATCCACGCCAAAGTACACCAGCAGCCGTTTTCGCTGATACGGCTCCAGTTTGATCTGCCAGCTCGGCGGTGCGAACAGGATGTCCACCAGCAGCGCCACCACCACCAGCCCCACCGCGCCCACGAAGAAGACCAGGCGCCGCCAGGGAACCCCCGCCACGAACATCATCACCAGGCCGACCGGCAGGAAAACCAGCGCCGAGCCGAGATCCGGCTCTTTCAGGATCAGGACAAACGGCAACACGGCCAGCCCGATGGCCTGGAGAAACGGACGCCAATCCCGCAGCTCGGGCTCCGGGCGGCTCAGGAAATTGGCCAGCGTGAGGATGAACGCCAGCTTGGCGAGTTCCGACGGTTGGAACTGGAACGGTCCCAGATCAATCCACCGCATCGCGCCCCACCCCTGCGTGCTGCCGATGCCCGGAATCAACACCGCGACCAGGAGCAGGACGCAAAGCCAGTAGCCAATAACCGCCCAGCGGGCGATGCGCCGATAGCTGGTCAGGCAGGCAATCGCCGCCAGCGCCGCACCGCCCGCGTACCAGATAAGTTGCTTGAAATGGTCCTGCCGATGCCAGGGCAGCACGGCAGCGTAATCCTTCGCCAAAGTGGCGCTGGCGATGAAAATGAATCCCATGACCATCAACCCCAGCACGGCCACAATCAGCGGCCATTCCAGCGGGCCGCGCTCGGGTTTATGGGCGACAGTAATCATTTTCAGTCTGCCCGCGCCAAGTTCGCCTCCGCTGGTTTCAGACCGGGCATCCGCGCAGCGATGGCTTGAAAGACCTCGCGGGCGACTGGCGCGCACGTCCCGCCGCCCGAGCCGCCGCTCTCGACCATCACTACCACTGCGTAACGCGGCGTCTCGTAGGGGCCGAACGCGACGAACCAGGTCACCTTGTCCACCACCCGCCCACCTTCCTTGATTTCGGCCGTGCCCGTCTTGCCACCGACGCGGAAGCCCGGGAGGCGCGGCACGATTCGCCCGTTGGCGTTGACCTGCTGGAACGCGCGAAAACCGGTGCCCTCCGGCAGTTCGGTGTCCGCCACCATCGCCTCCCGGATCAGCGCCAGCGTCGAATCGGGGAAGCCGATGTCGCCCCGCACCGTGGGGGGGAACTCGCGGCGGGCAGGTTCGTTGACGGTGGGTTCGGCCGGCTCCACACGCAGCACCAGGCGCGGTCGGAGCACTTTCCCCCCGTTGGCGATGGCCGCGGTGACCACCGCCATCTGCAACGGGGTGGTGGTGATTTCCTGACCGATGCAGACGTTGGCGAGGTTGCCGTCCGACCAGACGCCCAGCACTTCGTCCGGGGTCGGGAAATAGCCGCGCACTTCCTGACGCGTGCCGAGGCCGATGCGCTCCCCCAGGAAGAATCGCTTGCCGATGTTCAACACCCGCTCCCGACCTGCCCGCAGGCCGTAGTGGATGAAGTAGCTGTTGCTCGACCGCTTGAAGGCGCGAATGAAATCGTAGTCGCCGGGCGGCACGGTGTCCTCGATCTTGCGCCGGCCGAGGAAGAAGGCGCCGCGACCCGGTCGGGCCGGATCGGGCGCCACGCGGAACAGGGCGTTCGGATCGAAACCGGAGTCAAAGCACGCCAAGGCCGTGATGATCTTGAACACCGAGCCGGGATGGTAGGCCCCTTGCGTGGCACGGTTGAGCATCACCCGGTAAAGGGGGTGGTTGAGCTGTTCCCAGCGCGCCTCGGGGATGCCGGTCACAAACTCGTTGGGATTGAACGCCGGCGCGGACACCAGCGCGACCACGTCGCCGTTATGAACGTCCATCACCACGACCGCGCCACGAACGTCGGCCGCCACGGTGCGCAGCGCATGGTAGGCGGCGCGCTGCAGGTCGAGATCCAGTGTCAGAACCAGGTTCCGCCCGGGCTCGGGCGTCTGCCAGACGGACTCGGTTTCGCGGTACGAGAGGCTGTTGACCACGATGGATTTGGTGCCGGCGGCGCCCACGAGGTCGTCGTCAAACGCGTATTCGAGGCCGATCGCGCCGTTGTAGCTGGGCAGGCTGTAACTGAAGGACGCCTCCTCGTCACCGCGCGCCTGATCGTCCCGCACGAGATAACCGAGCACGTGAGCGGCAATCTCTCCATGCGGATAGTAACGAACGGGTAGAACGTCCAGGTCCACTCCCGGCGCGCCGGGACCGCGTTCAAGGAAGCGGGCGACCTGGGCTGGGGTCAGGTTTTCCAGGAGGGTGAGGGGCCGATAGGGCCATTGATTGTGGTGCCGATGAAAGGCGCGCGGGTCGAGCGTGATTGGCTGGCCGAGCAGTTCGCCCACCCCCTGTACCGCGTTGCTTGCCACGGAGTACCTCACATTGGCCGCAAGCTGTTGCCGCTGC
>CALJWR010000024.1 GCA_937976685.1 uncultured Verrucomicrobiae bacterium | reverse complement strand
TCGGGCCGGAGGCGACCTTCACCCACCAAGCCGCGCTGCAACGCTTTGGGAGCAGCCTGCGGTACGTGCCGGTGAAGACCATCGCCGAGGTCTTCACGGAAGTGTCCAAACGCCGGGCGGACTTCGGGGTGGTGCCGGTCGAGAATTCGACCGAGGGCGTGGTCACCCACACCCTCGACATGTTCATGGACAGCGAGCTGAAGATCGTGGCCCAGATCGTGATGCCCATCCAGCAGTGTCTGATGAGCAAGGCGCGGCGTGCCCAGATCAAGCGCCTGTACATCCATCCGCAGTCGCTGGCCCAGAGCCGGGTCTGGTTGCAGCGCAACCTGCCGGACGTCGAGATCATCGAAACCTCCTCGAACGCGCGGTCGGCGGAGCTCGCGGCGCGGGAAAAGGGCGCGGCGGCGATCGCGGGCCTGCTGGCCGCGGAGAAGTACGGGCTGCCGGTGCTCGAACACAATGTCCAGGACAATGCCGAAAATGCGACGCGCTTCCTGGTGCTGGGACGCCAGTCCCCGCCCCGCAGCGGCCACGACCGGACGAGCCTGATGTTTTGCATCGCCGACCGGCCCGGCGCCCTGCACGGCGCCATCGCGCCGTTTCGGCGCTATCGCATCAACATGACGAAGATCGAGTCGCGGCCCAGCAAGAAAAAGGCGTGGCAGTACTACTTCTTCGTGGACTGCGACGGCCATGCCCAGGACCCCAAGGTCGCCCGCGTATTGGAGGATCTGGCCAAGCATTGCGTGTTCGTAAAGGTCCTCGGCTCGTATCCGAACACCGACTGACCGTGGCCGCCCGCCGCCCAACCCCGCTCCCCGTCCCGCGCCGAGAGACGGACGCCACCGCGGCATCCGCCGCGGGGATTGCTCGCCGCCGCGGGAGATGGCACCTGGCGCGGGCGCGCGAAGTGTTTGACCTCGAGCTGGCCGCCGTGCGGGCGGTGCGGTCGCAACTCGACGCCGCCTTCGAGCGGGCCGTCGAACTGACGGTGGAAGCCCTGCGGCAACGCCGGAAAATCGTGGTCGTTGGCATTGGCAAGTCGGGCCTCATCGGCCACAAGATCGCTGCCACCCTGAGCAGCACCGGCTCACCGGCCGTGGTGCTGAACCCGCTGGACGCGCTGCACGGCGATCTGGGGCTGGTCAGTGACGGGGATGTCGTCCTGGCGCTCAGTTACTCGGGCGAATCCGAGGAGCTCCTCAATCTTCTGCCGGCGCTCAAGCGCTTCTCCGTGCGGATCGTGGCGCTGACCGGCCACCCGAAATCCACGCTGGCCCGCAACAGCGACGTGGTGCTGAACGTGCGGGTTCCGAAGGAGGCCTGCCCGTTCAATCTGGCCCCGACGGCCAGCACCACGGCGATGCTGGTGCTCGGGGATGCGCTGGCCATGACCGTGCTGCGGGCGCGGGGATTCAAGCGGCAGGATTTCGCGGCGCGTCACCCATTGGGAGCGATCGGCCGCGCCCTGTTGCTCCGGGTGGAGGACATCATGCGCACCGGCGACCGCAACGCGGTGGCGCCGCAAACGGTGTCCGTCAAAGAAGCGCTGCTGGTGATGACGCGGGCAAAGGCCGGGAGCGTGAGCGTGGTGGATCAGCGGGGCAAACTGGTGGGCGTTTTCACGGACGGCGATTTGCGGCGGCACATGGCGGCTGACGAAGGCGTGCTAGCGCGGCCGCTGAAGGAGGTCATGACGCCGCGGCCCATCTGTATTCGCACCGGAGCCCTCGCGGTCGAGGCGTTGAAGGTGTTTAACGAGCGCAACATTGACGACCTCATCGTCATCAACCCCCGGCGCGAGCCAGTGGGCCTCGTGGACTCCCAAGACTTGCCGCGCCTCAAAATGATGTAATAGCCTGCGGCACATGACACCGGCGCGCCAATTCCGATCGAACTCACCGGCGGGCATTTCCCATTTCCGGCCATGCATTCCTTGCGATTCGTCTCCCTCCTGCTGGGTACCTTTCTCGCGACCGGCGCCCTGAGTCAGCCCAGCCCGACCCACGGCGTGCAAACCGCAAAGCGCTATTCCAAACGGATCAGTCACACGGTCGCCTTCGACTACCTGCTCCATCTGCCGCGCGACTACCGCGCGAACGCGCGGCGGGAGTGGCCCCTGATCCTGTTTTTGCACGGGGCGGGGGAGCGCGGAACCAACGTGTGGCTCGTGGCCAAGCATGGCCCACCAAAGATCGTCACGAACCGCCCAGATTTCCCCTTCATCGTGGTGTCCCCGCAGTGCCCGGAGGGACAGACGTGGTCCAACGACGCGCTGCTGGCGCTGCTGGCGGACGTGACGAAGCGCTATCGGGTGGATGCCTCCCGCGTCTATCTCACCGGCCTCAGCATGGGCGGCTACGGCACCTGGAGTCTCGGTCTCTCCCATCCCGAGAAGTTTGCGGCCATCGCGCCCATTTGCGGTGGCGGCGACGTGCTGAAGATTCTTCTGCCGGAACCCGGGCGGGCCGCGGCGCTCAAGAGCCTGCCTGTCTGGGCCTTCCACGGGACGAAGGATCCCGTGGTCAAGCTCGCGGAATCGGAGCGGATGGTCAACGCCCTCAAGCAAGCGGGTGCCACCCACGTCCAGTTGACGGTCTATCCGGACGCGGGCCACGACGCGTGGACGGCAACCTACGACAATCCGCAATTCTACGAGTGGCTGCTGTCGCACCAGCGGCCGGTGAAGCCGCTCCGGAAGCAATGAGGCAGCAAGAAGGAGTGGGCTGACCGCGGCCGTCAGGCCCAGCGCGACGAGGAAACGCGCTAAATCGCCCGGCCGCTCCAAAACTCACGTCGCCGGCTGCCAGTCGAGCAGTCTCAGTTGGACGGTTCGCCGCCCGTCAAACTCGTTGACCTGGGGGATGCCGGCCACGTCGAACACTCCGGTCGGCCACGGTTTGTCGCCCCCGGTCCACCAAACGACCTCCACGGTGCTGTCTCCGTCGGTCACCCAGAACTTGGCGTGCTGTTGCTCGCGGCCGAGTTTCATGGGCTCGCGCCGGTGCCGCACATTCCGCACCACGACGTGGACGGGGGGATTACCCTGGCCGGTGGGCTGGAGCAGGGCGAGTTGATCGAGCAGTTCCAGTGTCAGGTCGGTGACCTCGCATTCTGCATCCAGTCGGAGCGGAGGAAGCAATTGCTCGGGCCGTAGCCGCCGGCGGGCAATCTCGTTCAAGCGGGCCCGCAGCAAGGGCACTTTGTCGGGCGCCACGGTCAGGCCCGCCGCCATGGCGTGGCCGCCGTGCCGGATCAGCAAGTCCGAGCATTCGCGCAGGGCGGCGGCCAGGTCGAAACCCTCAATGCTGCGGCCCGACCCCCGCCACTCGTGGCCATCGCCGCCGAGAATGATCGTGGGCCGGTAGAACTCGCTCAAGACCCGGGACGCCACGATGCCGACGACGCCGACGTGCCAGAGCAGTTGGCCCTCGACGATGACAAAGTCGTTCAGAGGATCGAAGCGGGCGCGGACGGCGCCGATGACCTCCTCGGCGATGCCGCGTTCGATCGCCTGGCGCTCGGCGTTCTGGGCGTCGAGGGCAGCCGCCAGTGGTTCTGCCGTGGCGAGGTCGGGGGCGCGCAAGAGTTCCAAGGCCTGCGCGGCGTGTTCGAGCCGGCCGGCGGCGTTCAGTCGGGGGGCGAGTTGAAAGGCCACCTCAAACGGGCCAATCCGACCGGGAACGGCCGCCACTTCCTTCAAAGCGCGCAGCCCCGGCCGGTGCAGGGCGTTCAGGCGTTCCAAGCCAGCGGCCGCGAGGATCCGGTTTTCGCCGATGAGCGGCACCAGATCGGCGATGGTGCCAAGGGCCGCGTAGTCGAGGAGTCGGCGCACGTCGAAGGCTTCGGCTGCCGGCAGACCGAGCTGGCGGCCGCGTTTGACCAGCGCGTGGGCGAGCTTGAAGGCCAACCCGGCGGAGCAGAGTTCCCGAAAACTTGGCTCCTCTTCGCCGGCCAGTTGGGGATTGACCAGGGCCGCCGCGACCGGCGGTGGCTCGGAGACCTGATGATGGTCTAGGACGATGACCTCCACGCCACGTCGGTTGAGCCACGAAATGGTTTCCGAGGCCGTCGAGCCACAATCCACGGCGAGCAGCAGGCGGACCGGGAAGCGCTGCAGACAGTTTTCGACGGCGTCCAAGGTCAGGCCGTACCCCTCATCCAAGCGATGTGGCAGGTACGCGTCCGCCCGCCAGCTCAAGGCGTGGAAGACCTCGAGCAGCAGGGCGGTGGCCGTCACGCCGTCCACGTCGTAATCGCCGAAAACCACCAGTGGTTCGCCCTGTTCGCGAGCCCGCCACAGGCGAGCCACGGCGGCGGAGAGGTTGGGAATCAATTCGGGATCGCGCAGTTGTCTCAGCTTGGGCCGGAGGAAGGCGGCGGCCGCCGCCGCGGTTGTGAGGCCCCGATTCACGAGGCACTCCGCCAGCAGCGGGGGTACCGCCAGCTCGCACGTCAGCGCGCGAGTGAGCGGGGGCCGTGGCTCGGACAGTAACCAGCGGTACTTCATAGCCAGCCCCCGAACCAGTTAAGGACCGGCTCGGCGTACTTCCGGACCAGCATGACAATCATGTCGGTCAGGAAATAGAAGTACCCGCAGGTGAACGCCGCCACCCCGTAAGCCACCCAGATCAACACCCCGTCCTCTTCCATCATGCTCAGCGCGAGGAACAGGATGGCATAGGCGGGCAGGGTGTTGCTCAGGGGAATGAGCGGCGGCAAGGGCAGGGCCAGCAGGACGGCCATCAGCGTCAGCAGTCCGCCATTCACGAGGCGGGCGGCGGGCCGGTTGAGCCATTTGTCCTTCCTCGGCCGCGCCCAGCGTTCCAAAATCCGGATCACCTTGGTGCTGGCCCGGAGGACCTTTTGGAATCCGGGCGGCAACGGGCGGTCGCCGATCCAGGGGGGAAGACAGGGGGCCAGTCCGAACGCGAGGCGGATGCCGAGGAGGATCAGGACAACACCCAGCACGTTGCTGATGCCGGGTATGGAGATCGGGGTCACAAACGGCAGGCACAAAACGATGATGAACAAGAACATTCCCCGGCCCTCCGTGCGCAAAAAGACATCGTTCAGCGAAAGCCGGTCCTCGGGCCGCAGGCCGCCGAGTAGCTCGTTCAGTTCCTGCGACAACGGCCGGTGCGGCCGGACCGTCGGGGTCACGGCCGGACTGCCGGGACGAACAAGGACGTCTCCGGGCGAAGGTGTCTCGGTCGCTGGAGGCTCCGGCGGTGTGGGGGCAGTGGTCACGACTTGGACGGCGGAGGGAGGCCGGCCGGAGGTGCAGTGGGCGCCGGTCCCGGCTTCGCGGCAATGACAGACCACAGGATGGAACCAAAAATGATGCTCGCTACGATCAGCAACGAGAGCGTGTTGGGAATGTGGAGAACGCCCGCGAACAGCATCTTGAGGCCCACAAACGCCAGCACGACCGCCAGGCCCACCTTCAAGTACCGGAAATAGCGAATTGCGCCTGCCAACACGAAGTACAACGACCGCAAGCCGAGGATCGCGAAGACATTCGACGTGAAGACGATGAACGGCACCGTGGTGATGCCGAAAATGGCGGGAATCGAGTCCAGCGCGAAGATCAGGTCGGTCGTCTCCACCATGAGCAGCACCATCGCCAGCGGCGTCAACGCGCGGCGCCCATGCCAGCGGGTGATGAATTTCTGGCCGTCGAAGTGGGGTGTGACCGGGAAGAAGCGGCGGGCCAGCTTCAGCACGGGATTGTGCTCGGGATCCACCTCGCTATCGTCGCCCGACGCCAGCATTTTGACGGCGGTCACGACGAGGAAGGCGCCAAACAGGTACAGCGTCCAGTGCCAGGTATTGATCAGCTCGGTGCCCAGCCAGATCATCAGGCCCCGCATGACGAGCGCGCCCAGGATGCCCCAGAAAAGAACCCGGTGCTGGAACTGCGGCGGCACCTTGAAGTATTGGAAGATCAGGGCGATGACGAACACGTTGTCCATCGAGAGGGACAATTCGATCAGATAGCCCTGAAGGAAATCCACCGCCTCGGATCGGCCCCGCACGGGCACCAGCGTCCAGGCGAAGACCATGGCCAGGCTGAACCACACAGTCGTCCAGCACAGCGCCTCCTTGAATTCCACGACGTGCGCCTCGCGATGGAACACCCCGAGGTCGAGCGCCAGAAACAGGATGATCACCAGGATGAAAGAAACCCAGTGCCACCATTGAATCTCCACAAGAGCCAGCATCAAGGGAGCGGCACCATAGCGCCCAAACCCCGGCCCGCCAATCCGGCGAATGCGGCCGCCCGGCGGGCGAGGATACCCGAACCGGTCGAGATTCTCGTCGTCTCCGCTTCAAAATCCGCCGTTCCCTGCCATCTTGCCGAAACGAGCGAATGAACGCCAAACGAACAACTCCCCGGGTCTGGCCGCGACGGATCCTCCGCGCGGCGGGCTTCGCTCTGCTGATCTTGGTCGTCGGTATCGTGGCGCGCGCCCTGTACGCGTTCCGCGACCGGGACCCGTCGGCTGCGTCCACGTTGCAAATCTCGGACGAGGCCTGGCGCCAAAACCCCCGGCCTCTGCGCGTGGGCTTCGGCCGGGCGAGGATCACGCCGGACCTCTCCGATCCCCGCCGACCGGTGTACCTGGCCGGGTTCGCGCAGAATCGCAAGGCGACCGCCGTGCATGACGATCTTTGGGCGCTGGCGTGCGTGATTGACGACGGCCATCACCGCCTGGGGATCGCGGCGCTGGACGCGATCGGGCTTTTCCACGAAGCCGTGACCGAGATACGGCGCCGGTTGCGCACGGGCGATTTGATTGACTACGCCATCGTCTGCACCACCCACAACCACAACGCCCCCGACCTCATGGGCCTGTGGGGCCCGCATCCACTCAAGACCGGCGTGGATCCCCAATACCTCGAGCGCGTGATCGCCGCCACGGTGCGCGCGCTAGGGGACGCCGCGACCGCGCTCGAACCGGCTCAGGTCGCGTTTCACGAACTTGCTGTGCCGACCGAGGGCATGGTTACAGACACGCGGAAGCCCTTGGTCTTCGATCCGGATCTGCGAGTCATGCACTTCACCCGGCCGACCGACCGGACAACCCTCGGCACCGTCGCAACCTGGGCGAACCATCCGGAGACTCTGTGGTCGCGCAACACGGAGATCACCTCGGACTTCTGCGGCCATTTTCGGGACGCCGTAGAAAAAGGCGTTGCACTGAACGGCACCAACGTGCTGACCGGATTGGGCGGGACGCATCTGTTCATCAACGGGGCGCTCGGCGGCCTGATCACCACGCCCGGGAGCGTGACCGTGACCAATCCCTTCACCGGCGTCGCGCTGGATCGGCCGTCCCACGACAAGGCCCGTGCCCTCGGCTGGCAGCTCGCCGCGCGCCTCGTCCCGGTGCTGGCGCAGCCGGCTCCGGCCACCAACCGGGCGCCGCTGACCGTACGGGCGCACACGCTGGAAATCCCGCTCGACAATTGGGCGTTTCTGGCCGCGCCGTTTCTTGGGTTGCTGGATCGCGGGCACGCCAGTTGGATGCACCTCCGCACGGAGGTCGCCCTGGTCACGTTGGGAGACGCCAGCGTCGCCTGCGTGCCGGGCGAGATTTACCCGGAACTGGTCAACGGCGGCATCGAGCGGGCGCCCGGCGGCGACTTCGATTGCGATCCAGTCGAGGTGCCCGTCTTGCGCGAAATGATGCCGGGGCGGGTGAAATTTGTGTTCGGCCTCGCGAACGACGAGATTGGCTACATCATCCCCAAGAGCGA
>CALJWR010000023.1 GCA_937976685.1 uncultured Verrucomicrobiae bacterium | reverse complement strand
CTTGGCGAGCGAGATCAACACGTCAGTATCGGTGTAGGTGCGGTTGACCTCCCACGCGGAGGCCAGTTCCCCGTCCGGCACCTTGACGAGCGCGTAATCGCGATGCGCGCCGCGGTTGCGCGTGTTGACGAATCGCGCCCGGCCATCCAGCGCGTCGTTGAACTCGTCCAGCTTGAACCCGTACCCGGCGAACGCCTCCGCGCCGAGCTCTCGGGAGGGCAACTGGTCACAGAACGTGACCTGGCGCGCGCCGTATCCCACCAGCAAACTGCCGAGTGCCCGGGCGACCACCGGGTGGACGGTGACCGTGAGCCACAGCGGCACGCCGGCCACGTCTTCCTCGGACGTGTTCACCAGGTTGACTTTCACGGTGACGTGTCTGCCCTTCACCAGCCGCCGCACGTCCCCAAGTTCATCAAACAACCGCCCCAGCGTCCCGCGAACTTCCCGAAAGTCGTAGTGTTTGCAGAGTCCGATGGCCGTGGGCGCGCGGGGCACCCGCGGCGGCGCGACGGAAACAGCCGGCGTCCGCGCTGAAAGATTGGTGAAAGAAAGGGCCGCCGCCGCGGCGGCCGAGTGCCGAAGGAAATCGCGCCGTGTCAGAATCCGCCCCGGGCACTTCGGAGCCAGACCGGACGCCGTGGATGACTGACTCATAACGATACGATACTCCGCGCGGGCGCGCCTGTCATCTCCACCGGGCCGGACCAGGCGCGCCCAAGCACCAGTACGCCTCGCCGGCCGAATCGGGGCTTGGCAATGCGGCGGGCGAACGGTTAAGAACCGCCGCGTGTCGGCATCCCCGTGGCCAGCCATCTCCGCAACAACGCGCCTCTGCGCGGTGTATGGTCATCCCGTCCGGCACTCGGCCTCGCCCGCCCTGCAGAACGCCGGCATCGCCGCGCTGGGCTTGGACTGGCGCTACATGGCGTTTGACGTGCGACCCGAAGAACTAGCCGCCGCCCTCGCCGGGGCCAGGGCCATGCGCTTCGTGGGCCTGAATCTAACGGTCCCGCACAAGCTGCTGGCCCATGACCTCGTGGATGCGCTCGATCCCTCCGGCCGAGACTGGGGAGCGGTGAACACCATCCGCTTCGAGGCCCAGGTCGGGCCGGGTCACTGGCAGCCCCTCGCTCTGCTGGACGAGATACCCGACGACGCACCCGTCCGCAGCCACGGTTTCAACACCGACGCGGACGCCATCACGCGGTCACTGGCCGAAGACCTTGGCGTCGTGGTGCGCGGGGCGCGGGTGGTGTTGCTGGGCGCGGGGGGGGCGGGCCGGACCGCGGCTCTGAAAATGGCCAGTGAAGGGGTGGCCGAGTTGTATCTCGTGAACCGCACGACCGCCAAAGCAGAAGTCGTGCGGCGGGAGATCAGCGAGCGGTATCCGGGCGTCCGCGTCGGCATCGGCTATCCTCCGGCCGGCGGCGTGGACCTGGTATTGAATGCGACCTCGCTGGGATTGCGCCCGGGCGATGCCCTGCCGCTGGATGAAACCGCGCTGCCCCCGAGTCGTGTGGCCGCGGTGTACGACATGATTTACCGGCCGGCGGAAACCCCCTTGTTGGCGAAGGCCCGCGCGGCGGGTTGCCGCACAGCCAACGGCCTCGGCATGCTGCTCCATCAAGGAGCACGCGCGCTGGAGTTGTGGAGCGGCCGCCCGGCTCCGCTCGAGACCATGCGAGGGGCCCTGCGCGACCACGTCTATGGGCCTTCGCCACGATGCGCGAGCGGTCCCGCGTCCGCTGACACGCGATGAATTGGGCGTGGCTTTACGAAACGGCTTCGTGGGCCGGAATGCCCTTCCACTTCTGGACGGGCGTGATGGTCGTGCTCGGCGCCATCGTCGGCAGCTTCTTGAATGTCTGCATTCACCGAATGCCCCACGACTTGAGCCTGGTTCACCCGGGCTCGCATTGCCCGGTCTGCCATCATGCGATCCCGCTGAAGTACAACATTCCGTTGGTCTCGTGGTTGTGGCTGCGCGGCCACTGCGCTTTCTGCCGGACGCCAATCCCCACTCGCTATTGGCTGGTGGAACTCCTGACCGCGGGCGTCTTCACGGCCACGTGGCTGAGCTTCGGGCGGGAATCGTGGGCCCTGCCGCTCGTGTACGCGGTCTTTCTGTCGGGTTTGATCGTGGCCACCTTCGTGGACTTCTCCCACTTCATCATCCCGGACCCCATCACCCTCGGCGGGATTGCCACCGGGTTTCTCTCGGCCTTTCTCGTGCCGGAACTGTTCGGGACGGACTCATCGGTCGAAGCCGCCCGGCAAAGCCTGCTGGGCGCGGGGGCGGGCGCAGGCGTGGTGTACGGGCTGCTACGACTGGGCAAGGCGTTGTTTGGGCGGCAGCGGCTGAAACTGCCCCCGGATTCTCGGGTGGTATTCGGGGAGGAGGAGCTTCATCTCCCGGCCGAGCGGGTGTCGTATGGCGAACTGCTCTACCGACGAACCGATGCGGTGGTGCTGCACGCCGCTCGCCTCGAAATGGTGGACCGCTGTTACCGGAACGTCCTGGTCCGATTGACCCGCGACACGCTGCAAATCGGCGACGAGTCATTCCCCACGGGCGAGGTGCCCGGCTTTGAGGTGGTGACGTCTGAGGTGGTCGCTCCGCGCGAGGCGATGGGCCTCGGCGACGTGAAGTTCATGGCGGCCATCGGCGCCTTCCTTGGCTGGAAGGGCGTGTTCTTCTCTCTGCTGGGCAGCGCACTGGTGGGTTCGCTGGTCGGCGTCGGCTTGATCGTCCTGCGGCGACGGGCTTGGTCGAGTCGGATTCCCTACGGGCCGTACATCGCCCTCGCCGCGGCGGTGTGGGTTTTCGCCGGCCCACCTATCTGGCGGTGGTGGTGGGGCGAATAGGTCGTGGCTCAGACCCACCCGCGCCACCAGTACACCCAGTAGCCGACGGTTTCGTAGCAGAAGATCGAGAGCAGATCGAAGTTGCTCAGGGTCGGCACCGGGTTGAATCGGTACTGCACCTCGAGGCGGGAAAGGCCCCGGAAGTCGCCCGCCGCGCAGGTCACGTCGAGACCGAGTTTGCGGAACAAGGCTTCCGACCGCCGCATGTGTCCCGCCGAGGTGACGAGGATAATCTTCCGCCAGCCCTTTTCCCGGGCCAGTTCTTCCAAGCGCACGGCCTCGTCCCGGGTGTTCCGACACGCGCCGAAATCCAGGAGGGTCACGCCCGGCAGCAGTCCCCACCGCCCCACCCAACGGCGGATGTAGTCCGCCTCCAGCGGTCCGCCCGGGCCCATCTGACCCCCGCCCAGGATGACCGTGCGCGCCCCACTGGCCCGCGCCGCCTCAACGGTGGTGATGACCCGGTCGCCGGAATCCGCCACCTGGAATCCCAGCGGATCATTCGACGACGCCCGGAGGGCTCCGCCGAGCATTACTACCACATCGGCGGCGGGCAGTTGGGCAAAATCCACGCCTGCATACGGCCGTTCGAGCCGGGCGAGCAGACGGGCCGACAACGTCGTGCTGCCAAAGACGAACAGCAACCCCACCCCAATCGCCGGCAGCGCGGCCCGGCGGTACTGCTTCCGGTACACCTGCAACGCCGTAAGGAGGATCAAAACGACCCACGCTCCGCCAACCGGCTCCACCAATGAAGACAACATCCGTCCCATAAAAGGCGCGCGGAGTATTTGACCCCGGCGGCCAGCGGCAATCCCATTCCTGCCCGGCTTGCCGGAGCGC
>CALJWR010000022.1 GCA_937976685.1 uncultured Verrucomicrobiae bacterium | reverse complement strand
CCGGAGATCATCCTCAAGTCCCGCTGAGCAGAGACCGCTTCCCACGCGAAGGCATCACCCCGACCGCTCGCGGCACCATCAAGGGCTCCGTTGGACGCGTGCGACCGCCGCTTCCGTTTTGCCTCCGCCTTGATTCCGCCCGGCATCCGCCCCACCCTCCCACCTGAATGAGCATCCCGCCCGTTCGCCAATTTCGCTGCTTCGCGCTTGCGTTTGCCCTTGCCCTGCTGACCACTGCGGTCTTTACCGGCTGCCGCACCTGGGCGGCGAATCCCCACCCCGTTCGCCTCCGCGTGATGACGTACAACATCCACCACGGCGAAGGCGTGGACGGCGTGGTGGACCTCGCGCGGATCGCCGAGGTCATCCGCCGCGAGTCGCCGGACCTGGTCGGTCTTCAGGAAGTGGACAAAGGAGTCGCGCGAACCCAGCGGCGGGATTTCCCGGCGGAACTCGCGGCCCTGACAGGCATGACGTGCGTCTTCAGTAATAACTTCCACTACCAGGGCGGC
Source organism: uncultured Verrucomicrobiae bacterium (assembly GCA_937976685.1). GTDB lineage: Bacteria > Verrucomicrobiota > Verrucomicrobiia > Limisphaerales > J093 > JADJWF01. Next base: position 3,582 of record CALJWR010000022.1, on the reverse strand, counting down.
GAATACGGCAACGCCATCCTCACCCGCCTGCCCCTCGAGCGCTGGACCAACACCCACCTCCGCATGTTGCGGCCCAACGAACAACGCGGCGTCCTGCAAGTGGTCGTGCGGATTCGAGATCGCCAACTGCTGTTTATGAACACCCACATTGACTACCGCCGCGATGACGCCGAGCGCCTGGCCAACGTGGAGCAGTTCAAAGAGATTGTCGCGGCCGAGGCGCCGCTGCCCGTCATCTTCGTGGGCGACTTCAACTCGCTGCCCGGCAGCCGGACGCACGCGGCGATGTCCGAGTTTTTCGACGATGTCTGGCCCACGGCGGGTGAGGGACCCGGGTTCACGTTCAACAGCACGAATGCCGACCGCGGAATTGACTACGTCTGGATTTCCAAAGGCGCGCCGCTGAAACCGCTCCGGGCTTGGATCCCGCTGACAACGGCTTCGGACCACCTGCCATTGGCCGTGGACCTGGAGTGGCAGTAGCAGCCCGCCACCAACCGAGGGTGCGATGAACCCGCGTTGCCAACTCTCCTCCGCGGCCGAGGTTTGCCGAAACCCCTCTCGTTCCTGATGGCGGGACCGTCCTTTCAATCCGAAGCCGTCCAGCCCGTGCTGGCCACGCTCGCCGCGCGCGGCATCTACCTCGGCACCTCGTCGTGGAAGTATCCCGGCTGGCGAGGGCAACTGTACACCGACGATGCCTACACCTACCGCGGGCGGTTCTCCGAAACACGCTTCGAGCGCCAGTGCCTCACCGAGTACGCCCGGGTCTTCAAGACCGTTTGCGTGGACGCGGCCTACTACAAGTTCCCCGATCATCGCTACCTCGGTGGCCTGGTGGATCAGGTACCCGCGGATTTTCGGTTCGCGTTCAAGGTCACGGACGAAATCACGGTCAGGAAATTCCCCAACCTGCCGCGCTTCGGCCCGCGTGCCGGCCAGCCCAACCCGAACTTCTTGAACGCGGAGCTTTTCACCGCCGCCTTTCTGAAGCCCTGCGAGCCGTTCCGGACGAGCGTGGGGCTGCTGATCTTCGAGTTCTCCCGCTTCTATCCCACGGACTTCGCGCGCGGACGCGATTTCGTGGAAGCGCTCGACGGCTTCCTCGCGCGGCTGCCTCCGGGCTGGCCCTACGGCGTCGAAATTCGGAATCGAAACTTTCTTCAGCCGGAATATTTTGCCGTCCTGGCACGAAACGCTGTGACGCATGTCTTCAACAGTTGGGAGGCCATGCCGCCGGTACTCGGGCAGATGGCGCTGCCCGGAAGTCGAACGACGCCGGACCGGCTCGCGGCGCGTTTTCTCCTCCGGCCCGGCCGGGCCTATGAGGAGGCGGTGGCGCGGTTCAGTCCCTACCACCGCATTCAAGACCCCTATCCCGAGGGCCGGGCAGCGGGCGCGGAACTCCTGCGCGAATCGCTCCGGGAAGATCGCCGGGGCGCGTTCCTTTACGTGAACAACCGTTTCGAAGGCAACGCGCTGCAAACCATCGTAGCCATGCTGGCGGCAGCGGGCTTGCTGCCGACTTGACGCGTCGTTCACAAGGCCGGCCTCCGCACACCGGCCGCGCGTTGTTTGGGTGCTTCCTCCGCCCCTGCGATGTGGCTGCCGTCGTGCGTTCGCATTGAAACCCCGGAGGTGGCCTTTCAGACTGCGGTCGAATGACGCTGCTGCCCATCGTGGAACGCGAACTCCGGGTTGCCGCACGACGCCGGGGCTTCTATCGCGGCCGATTGGCAGTGGCGACCCTGGCGCTGGTCGTGGCGTCGGCCGTCCACTGGATGGGCCGGTCCGAACCGGCTCCCGAGTTGGGCATGGCCTTGTTTGCCGTGCTTTCGGCGTTGACGCTGTGCTGCGCGCTGCTGACCGGCGCCGTGTTCACCGCAGATGCATTGAGCGCGGAACACCGCGAGGGAACGCTTGGCCTTCTCTTTCTGACTGACCTGAAAGGCCACGACATCATCTTGGGCAAACTGGCCGCCGGCGCGGTACCCGCGCTGTTCTCTTTGCTCGCTGCACTGCCGGTTATCGGGCTGACCGTGGTTTTCGGCGGAGTCACGGGCGCCGCCGTGTGGCAAATGAGTCTCGCCCTGCTGGCAGGGATGTTTTTTTCCCTGGCGCTGGGGATCACGGTGTCCGTGTGGTTCGAGGACGCACGCAAGGCGCTGGTGGTGACGCTGGCGGTGGCCGTTCTGATGACTCTTGGGCCGTGGGCGCTTTCGGCTCTGCTCAATCGCGGATTGCCGGTGGGCTATGACCCCGACCTGCTGCTCTGCCCCGCCCTCCCCTTCCTCGGGGTGCTGGAAAACGTGATGAGGCCTTTCTTGGGCGGAACCGCCCTCCCCTTGTTCTCGCACCGTTTCTGGCTGTCCCTCGGGAGCATCACCGTGTTCTCCGGGTTGCTGCTGGTGCTGGCCAGTTTTGCTTTGCAGCGATCATGGCACGAACGAACGGCGGCATGGGGCGACTGGGGGCGGGCCCGGTTCCGCCGGCTGGGGAGTCGGAGTTCAACCAGCCGCCGGCTTCGCCGCAGCCGGTTGTTGGACGCGAATCCTTACCTGTGGCTGAACCTGCGGCGGCCGGGACGGAGGGTCGTCGCCTGGAGCGCGTTTGCGCTGATGGCGTTGGTTGCGGCGTACGCTTATCTCACCGAAGGAGCTCATTGGATCAGAGAGAGTGGTTACCTCGTGCTTCCCATCATCGGACACCTGGGGGTCAGCATCGGCCTGGTCCTCGCGGCGGGACAGCAATTGAGCGAGGACCGTCGCAGCGGCGGGCTGGAACTGCTGCTGTCCACGCCCCTGAGCCGCCGGCTGATGCTTGCCGGCCAGATGAGCGCGTTGCGGCGGCTGTACGGCAGCCCCGTGCTCGTGATCCTTGCGACCGACGTCCTGCTCGCAGTGCTCCACACGCCCCACGCCGGTTCAGACCCCTGGGTTTTTCTGGGTTTCGTCGTGGGGGGTATGGCGGTGCTGGTGGCCGACTGCGTGACGATGGCTTGGCTGGCGGTCTGGGCGGCACTCCGGCGCGGCGGCGCACTGCGCGCGGCAGGGGCGACCCTGACCCGGGTCTGGCTGCTGCCGTGGGGGATGTTGCTCGCGGCCCTGGTGCTGGCGCATGTGTTCGAGGCGGAATCCGGCGTCAGCGACGGCGCGGCACTGGCCGCCTGGCTGGTGACCCGGTTGGGCATCAACGCCTACTGGCTCCAGCTCGCGCGGCGCCGCATGGAGGGACGCTTTCAGTCCGTCGCCGATGGCGAACCCCCTTTGGGGAACCGGCTGTGGCGGTGGCTGACGCTGCAATAGCCGGCCGGCGAGGCGAAACCTCAGTGGGTCGCCGGAGCCGGGGCCGGAGCGGATACCGCGGCCCGGGGCTTCCGCCGCAACACCCAGTCGCTGAAGTCCGAGAGCACCGTGTATACGACCGGAATGATGAAGAGCGTCAGGAACGTGCTGGTGATCAGCCCGCCGACAACCGCCACCCCCATCGGCCGGCGGCTCTCCGCACCGGCGCCGAAACCGATGGCGATCGGCAGAATACCCGCAATGGTCGAGAAGCTGGTCATCAGGATCGGCCGCAACC
>CALJWR010000021.1 GCA_937976685.1 uncultured Verrucomicrobiae bacterium | reverse complement strand
TCGGTTCGAGCCTCCTGCGGGAGTTTTGCCGGCGGGTGGATGAGGCCGGGGCGGCGGCGCGGCTGGAAACCGACAAGGAGATCAACGTGTCGTTCTGTCGCCAACACGGCTGTGAGGTGGCGGCCACCGACATCGTGAACGGGGTCCCCAATTGGTTCATGGAGCGGCCGGCCAAAGCGTGACCCGTGTGCCGGCCGGAGCCGTCCCGCGGTCTTGCTCACGCCAGCGGCAAAACGAGGGTAATTCGTGTTCCCGCCCCGGGGCGGGAACTGAGGCGGATCGTCCCGCGGTGCGTTTCCACAATCCGGCGCACAATCACAAGCCCGAGCCCGACCCCCGTCGCCTTGGTCGTGCCCAGCATGGACGTGAACGCCCGGTCCCGTTGCTCCGCGGTCATGCCGGTACCGGTGTCGCACACGATCACCCGAGCATGCGTGGGCGCGGTGTCGCCGCGCCGCAACCGCACGCCCCGGGTCGAGATGGTGAGCCGCCCCCCGGCCGGCATGGCTTCGGCCGCATTCAGGGTCAGATTCAGGAAGGCTTGTTCGAGCTGGGTGGCGTCGCCCAGCAGGGGGGGCAGGCGGTCATCGAGGTCCCGAACCAGTTCGATCCCCTGCGCGCGGAGCTTGTGCCGCGTCAACAAATCGAGGTCCGCGATCAACGAGTTGATCGAGACCGGCGCAAACCGCGGTTCGGCGCCGCGCGCGAAGTCGAGGATGCGCTCCACGATGCGGTTCAGGTGGTCCATCTTCTCGCCCATCAGGCGGACGTCGGCGGCACGGGGATCGTGTTCCGGAAACCGCAAATCGAGCGAGTGCCACAGCAGCTTCATCACGGCCAGCGGGTTGCGGATTTCGTGGGCGACCTCCGCGGCGAGCAACCCCAAAGCGCCAAGTTTCTCGCCCTGGCGCAATTGCTCCTCGAGGTCCACCACCCGTTCGTAGAGCCGCGCCTTTTCGATGGCGATCGCCGACAACTCGGCCAGCGCGGAGAGAATGCGAATCTCCTCGTTCGAAAACGTGTGAGGGGTGTCCGTGTACACGCTCAACACGCCGATGGCCTGTCCACGGAACAGGAGCGGCACACTCAACAGGGACACCAGCCCCTCCCGGCGGGCGAGCGCCACGCTCTGGTAGCCGGAGGAGGTCTGCACGTTCGCCACCTGCACCGGTTTCCGCCGGCGCACGACCGAACCCAGGAGGCTGTCGCTCACACTGAGGCGGGGCTTGGTGCGATAGGCCTCACCGGCGCCGTGGCTGGCGCGGAGGTCCAGCCACTCCCGCGTGGCGTCGAGCAGCAGCAGGGAGGACATCCGGCCGTTCATAAGCAGACACGCTTCGCGCGTGATGGCCGCCAGGGCGTCGTCGAGGTTGAGGGCCGAGTTGATGCTCTGGCCCACGTGGACGAGCGCCTCGAAGAGCCGCGCTTTGAGGCGGAGTTGTTCGAACAGCCAGGTATTCCGAATCACCCCCGCCGCCTGGCGCGCCAGTTCTTCGAGCAGGGCCTGATCTTCCTCGCTGAAGGCGTCCACGCGGTCGGCGTCCACGTTCAACACCCCCCGGACCTGGTCGTCCACCCGCAGAGGCACCGCCAGCTCGGACCGCACGTTTGGCCGGAGCATGATGTAGCGCGGATCACGCGTGACGTCACCCACCCGCGCCGGCCGTCCCGTCGAGGCGACCCACCCGGTCACGCCTTCGCCCACACGGAGCTTGATCTTCTCGGCGTTGGGCGGCAGACCGTGCGAGGCTTGGATGTCGAGGAACCCGGTGGTCGGGTTGATCAGCACCACGGAGCCGCTGCTGGCGCCCGTCAGGCGGACCGTCTCGCGCAGGATCAGGGTCAGCGCTTCCTGTGGATCGAGGGTCGAGTGAATCACACCGCTCACCTGTGCCAGGCGCTCGAGGCGATCGGACTTCGCGCGCAGGCTTGCCAGTTCGTTCGGAAGGGACGCAGGTTCGCACATCAGCAGCGGATGGCTCAGCGGACGCGTTGGATCAGACCGGCCCCGACGCTGGCAAAGACGACATTCGGCAGCCAGGCCGCCAGCCAGCCCGGCAGATAATTGCCGGTGCCAGCCGCCATGGAAAACTGAAGGATCAATACGTACGTGAAGGCAATGAAGATGCTCGCCGCCACGCCCACGAAAACGTTCCGCCGGCCGGAGGGAGCGCCGAAGGGAATCGCGATCAGTACCACCACCAGGCAGGTCCACGGCTCGGCCAGGCGCCCGTGGAACTGGGTCTCCAGTTTGGCGGCTTCGCGGGCCGGCAGCGCCGGGTGGAGGCGCTGGTAGTCGCGGATTTCCCGCAGGGACAGTCGGGGGCGCTTGGCAGCGGAGACGTTGCTCAGCTCGGAGAACTTGATTTCGCTGCGGATTTGTTCCGGTGTCTCGGTGAGTTCGGACAGCGCCAACACGCGGTTGGTGCGCACCTCGATGGGCAGAGCCACGTTGTTGGTGTAGAAGAATTCGCGGACTTCCTCGAACTCCCACTGGCCCCGGCGATACAGCCCCCGCGCCGCCGAAAGCTGGCGGCGGCTGCCGTCGGGCAGGGTCCACCAGAAGTTCGGGCCGCGCATCTCCCCGGTTTCCCGGTGGAACGCGCCGATGATCCACTGGCGGCGTTCTGGTTCATTGCTGAAGGCCAGGTTGAGCTTCCACTCCGGCCCCGGCCCGCCGGCGGTCGCCGGATCGCGCCGGGCGAGGACGACGTTCGCCGCCTCATTCGCGTCCGGCACCAGCCACTCGTTCAGCATCAGCAGGACGACGCTGAACGCCGCGCCCACTCCCAGGTACACCGCGCCCGCCCGCCACAGGCTGACGCCGGCCGCGCGAATCGCGGTGATCTCGTGGTGGCGGGCGTGATTCGTGAGCGCGTACAGGAGGGCCAGCAGCAGGGCCACCGGCATGATCGTCACGAGCAATTCCGGGGCTTTGACCAGATAGTACTCGGCGATGTCGCGCGGCAGAAGCTGGCGACGCTGGAAGGTGGCGAGTTCGTTGACGAGGTCAAAGGTGATCCAGGAGACGAGAAACCCGCCGAGACAGTACGCCAGGGGAATCAGCAATTCGCGCAACAGATATCGGTCCAGCAACCGCATCGCGCGCATGTTCGAACGCGGCGGGGGAAAGTCGAGGCGCGAGTCGTCCGGGTCGTCTTGCGCCCGGCAGGTTTGCCGGTACTGTTCGCGGCTCATGACCCCGGTCGTCCGGTCGGCCGGGACTGGACGACGGAATGTGCACCCACGGATGACTCTTTACCTGCTCATGGTCGTGCTCAGCCTGGGCCTCCTCTTTTGGGGAGCGTCCTGGCTGGTGCGCGGTGGTGCGTCCGTGGCGCTTCGCTTGGGGCTGCCACCGCTGGTGGTCGGACTGACCATCGTGGCGTACGGCACCAGCATGCCGGAGTTGATCGTCAGCTCGAAGGCCGCCCTGCTCGGCCGGGGGGACATCGCGTTGGGCAACGTCGTGGGTTCCAACATCTTCAACGTCGGCGTCATTCTCGGCCTCGCGGCCGCGATCCATCCGATGAAGGTGCAGTTCCAACTGATCAAGCTCGACACGCCGGTGATGATCGGGGTGACGTTCCTCTTCCTGGCCTTCTTCCGGGACGCGACTATCAGCCGGCCGGAAGCGGCGGTTCTGTTCGGCGGCGTGGTCCTGTACACAGTGGGGAACCTCTACTTCGCCCGGAAGCAAGCCGACGCGCAGGTGGACTCGGAATTCCGCGAGGCGATGCCTCCCACCAGCCGTCACTGGACGCTGGACGTGGGGTTGATCGTGGGGGGATTCGCGATCCTGGCCATCGGCTCGCGCCTGCTGGTGGACAGCGCCACCGCGCTGGCCCGAGGCTGGGGCGTCAGCGAGGCCGTGATCGGCCTGACGATTGTGGCGGCTGGCACCAGCATGCCGGAGCTCGCCACCTCGGTCGCCGCAGCCATGAAGAAGCAACCCGACATCGCCGTGGGCAATGTGGTGGGATCGAACGTGTACAACCTCCTCGGCATTTTGGGGGTCAGCGGTCTGCTGGCACCGCTCCACGCCCCAGGGATCCGGCCGCTCGATTTCTGGGCGATGACCCTCTTCGCCGTGGCACTGCTGCCGATTCTCTGGAGCGGATTGATGGTGCGGCGGTGGGAAGGCGCCGCCCTGCTCGGTGGCTACGGCGCGTACCTCGTCGTGATCTGGCCAAAGTGAACCCCGACAACGCACCGTGACTCTCGCCCTGTTCATCGCCCTTGGCCTGCCGTTGCTGCTGGGGCCGCTGCTGGGTCCCTTGGAGCGGGTGTTCGGCCGGCGGGTGGGTTGGGTCGCCTTCGGCGCGCCCGTGCTCGCCACCGCCGCCCTGCTCTGGCTGGCGCGGGAAGTCGGTCTCCCCGGCTCGCGTGTCATCGAGTTTCCGTGGATTCCGTCGCTGGGCATCAACCTCTCGTTCCTGCTGGACGGGTTGTCGCTCTTCTTCGCCCTCGTGGTGAGTGGCATGGGGGTGCTGGTGTTCTGGTACGCCAACTTCTACCTCGACGACCATTACGAGCACCACGGCCGTTTCTACGCCTACCTCACGCTGTTCATGGCGGCGATGCTGGGAACGGTGCTGGCGAACAACTTGATGCTCCTATTTGTCTTCTGGGAGCTCACGGGCATCACCTCCTTCCTCCTGATTGGCTTCCTGCATGAGGAGGAATCGTCGCGGGTGGGCGCACGCCAGGCGCTGCTCATCACTGGTTTCACGGGACTGCTGCTGCTGGCCGGCGTGCTGATGGTCCGCCAGGTGGGCGGCTCCTTCGACCTGAGCGTCCTGCTGCACGAGGGCTTGCCGGTCGGTGAGCATCGCGGCTGGCTGACCGCGGCGATGCTGTTGATGCTGCTGGGCGCCTTCGGCAAGTCCGCGCAGTTCCCGTTCCACTTCTGGCTGCCGAATGCGATGGCCGCGCCCACGCCGGTGAGCGCGTACCTCCACTCGGCCACGATGGTGAAACTAGGCGTGTTTCTGAGCGCTCGTTTGTTCCCACTTTTCAACGAACAAGAACTCTGGGCACCGCTGCTCTCGTGGGTCGCTTTTGGCACGATGGTTCTCGGCGCGGTGCTGGCGCTGCAATCGCATGACCTCAAGGCGATTCTCGCGTTCTCCACCATCAGCCAGCTCGGCTACCTGATCGGTTACTACGGCTTGGGGCCGGCGCGGGGCGTCGAGTACGACTACCTCCACATCCTCAACCACGTCTTTTACAAGGGCGGCCTGTTCATGATTGCGGGCGTGGTCATCCACAGCACGGGCATTCAGGACATCCGCCAACTCGGCGGCCTGTGGCGCCGGCTGCCCTGGCTGGGCGCGGCCTGCGCGGTGTCGGCGGCGACCATGGCGGGCGTCATCGGCACGACCGGGTTCCTGAGCAAGGAAATGATGCTCAAGGAAATCTTCGAGGCGATGCGGCCGCACGGCGCGCTGGGCGCCTACGCGGCCGGCTGCGTGCTCGTGACGTCCGTGGTCAAGGTCGCCTTCGCGGCCCGCTTCTTCACCAACGTGTTCCTCGGGCCGGAGCCGTCGGCCGTCAAAGAACATTTCCACGCGCCCCCGCTCGCCTTGCAACTGCCCGCCGTGCTGCTGGCGACCGCCGCGGTGGTGTTCGGTCTGGCCCCCATGCTTCTGGATCGGCCGCTGCACGCCCTGTCGGTTGCCGGCCTGCATCATCCGTCCGACCACCTCGCGCTCTGGCATGGGGTGACGCTTGAGCTGGCGGTCAGCACTGGCGTGTTGCTGGCGGGGGCGGGGCTTTATGCGTGGGGCCAGCGAACGCACTGGCGCTGGGCGCGGATTTCCCCGGCGCTGCGGTTCGACGCCTTTTTCGAGGCGGGTGTGGGGGTCTTCTCGAAGTTCACCAAGTGGTTGACCCGCGCACTTCAGGCCGACCGGCCGGTGAGCTACCTGCCTTTGATTCTTGTGTTCACGCTGGTCGTGGTGGGCGGTTGGACCGCTCGGGCGCTGGCGATGGAATGGCGTGTGTTCAACTGGCTGGCGACGGCGACCGGCGAAAACGGGGACTGGCTGCGGGCCTTCGCGGCCGCCCTCATCTCACTCGCGGTCGTCGGCGTGGTGCTCTTGAAACAGTGGACCACCCAGCTCATCTCACTTTCGATCGCGGGGTTTCTCACGACCTTCTACTTCGTGTTGTACCGGGCGCCGGACCTCGCGCTGACCCAGATTTTGGTGGAGGTGGTGACGCTGATCCTGGTGCTCGTCCTGTTGGGCCGGTTCCCGCGCTCGGCCGAACGGGGCGAACACACCTGGCGTCCGCCCCCACTGCGGCGCGCCCTGAATCTGTCGCTGGCCCTCGGCGTGGGTGGCTTGATGACGGCGCTCGTGCTGTGGATAAACGCGCGGCCGGCAGCCGGGCGGATTGGCGACTGGTTCCCCGCCCACACTGAAGCGCTCGCAGAAGGGACGAACACGGTGAACACCATCCTCGTGGACTTCCGCGGCTTCGACACGCTGGGCGAAATCACCGTGCTGCTCATCGCCACGTTGGGCGCGCTCGGCCTGCTGATGCGCTACAAGCGCACGCCGGAGGAATATCGGCAGGGACCGCTCGGGCCCGCGGGCATGGGGCTGCACCACCCGGAGGAGGGGAAACAATGATGGGGCCCCAGTCCTACATCTTCGAGCGGCTAGTTCGCGTGGTGTTCTTCCTGGTGAACATGGTCGCTCTCTATCTGCTGTTGCGGGGGCACAACTGGCCGGGGGGCGGTTTCATTGCCGGCCTCGCCTCGGCCAGCTCGCTGATTCTGCTGAGCCTGGCGCTGGGCATCGCCGCCATGCCGCGCATCCTCCGCTTCGATCCGGTGCGACTGGCCGCGGCCGGGTTGCTGGTGGCGGCGCTGACGGGAGCCGCGCCGCTGCTGGCGGGCCGTCCGTTCCTCGAACACTTCCACACCCATCTGCACCGTGTGCCGCTGTTGGGCGACGTCCACGTGGGCACGCCGCTGTTGTTCGATCTGGGCGTGTACCTGTTGGTGGTCGGCATCGCCTGCAAACTGATTTTCGTGTTGGCCCAGTCCACCCAGGGCTTGCGCGCGCTGGTGGCCGAGGAGGAGCGGCGCTACAGCTCGCCGTTGGAGCAGCCGCTGGAGGAGACGGCCGGGCCGGACGACGGAAAGGAGCGAACGGATGCAGATTGAGACCGCATTGCTGATCGGGGTGCTGTTCGCCTGCGCCACCTACCTGATCCTCCAGAACAGCTTCGTGAAGATCCTGTTCGGCTTCATCGTGCTCTCGAACGCCGCCAACCTCCTCCTGCTCAGCATGTCCGGGGCGCCGGACGGCCGGGAGGCACCCATCGCCGGCCAGGGCGCCGGTCCGATGGTGGATCCGCTGCCGCAGGCCCTGATCCTCACGGCGATCGTGATCGGCTTCGGCGTCACTGCGTACCTGGTGGTGCTGCTCTACCGGCTGTTCCTGGATCAGAAGACCACCAACGCCGCCGAACTCTACGCCGACCAGGACACCTCCGAACACACCTGAGCCCCACCCGCCCATCGCGCCCGTGAACCTCGCCATCCAACCCGTGCTGCTGCCGCTGCTGACCGCCGTGGCGCTGCTGTTTTGGGGTCGGCCGTCGCCGGGGCGACGCACATTCACGGCGATCTCCGCCGGGGCGCAACTGGTGGTGGCCGGATTCCTCATTCACCTCACGTACACGCAGTCTCCCCTCGTCATGCCGATGGGCAATTGGGCCGCGCCCTACGGCATCGTGGTGGTCGTGGACCTGCTGGCGGCCATCATGCTCGGCCTTTCCAGTTTCACCGCGCTGGCAACGATCCTATACGGCTTTTTCGAGGCGAGCCCGCGCATCGAGCACCCCCTTCGCCTGCCGCTGGTGCAGTTCCTCGTCACCGGCATCAACCTCGCCTTCCTCACCGGCGATCTGTTCAACCTGTTTGTCGCCTTCGAGGTGATGCTGATCGCCTCCTACGCACTGCTCACGCTGGAGGCGGACAACTGGGATGTGAAGCAGGCCTTCCCGTACTTGGCCATCAACCTCGTGGGCAGCACGCTGTTCCTGTGCGGTGCCGGCTTCGCCTATCGCCTCTTCGGCACGCTGAACTTCGCGGACATCGCCCTGCGCGCGCGAGCGATGAGCGATGATCCACGGGTCACGGCGCTGGCGCTGCTGTTGCTGGTGGTGTTCGGGCTGAAGGCGGGTGTCTTTCCGCTCTACTGCTGGCTGCCCAACAGCTACCCGATCCTGCCAGCACCGGTGGCCGGGCTGTACTCGGGCATGTTGACCAAGGTGGGCGTGTACGTGCTGCTGCGGGTGCTGGGCACCGTCCTGCCGCATGACCTTGCTGGCGTCCACACCCTGCTGGCCTGGCTGGCGGGCGCGACGATGATCTTCGGCGTCCTAGGGGCCATCTCCCGCAATTTCATCCGCGGGATCCTGAGCTACCACATCCTCAGCCAGATTGGGTTCATGGTCCTGGCCATCGGGCTGTTCACGCCGTTTGCCTTCGCCGCCTGCATCTTCTACATCATCCACCACATTATCGTGAAATCGTCGCTGTTTCTGGTGGGCGGCACGGCCGCGCTGCTGAACCGCACGGACAACCTGGATCGCATGGGGAATCTGTGGCGACAGACGCCGCTGCTCGGGCTGCTGTTTCTCCTCCAGGCGCTGTCGCTCGCCGGCCTGCCGCCCTTGAGCGGGTTCTGGGGCAAGTACGCCATCCTCGTCGTCGGCCTGGAACAGCGCGAATTCGTCCTCGTGGGGCTGGCGATCCTCGCCAGCATCCTCACCCTCTTCAGCATGTTGAAGATCTGGAATGCAGCGTTCTGGGGCAGCTCCGAGGAGTGCGAAGTGTGCGTCTGGGACTGGCGCTGGCTCCGGATGAGCCAGATAGTCGCCGGGATGGTCGCGGTCTCGCTGGCCATCGGCCTGGGCGCCGAGGGGGTGTTCCGTGTGGCCAATCGGGCGGCCATCCAGGTGCTCGACCAGGAGGCCTACGCGCGGGCCGTGTTCAGCGTAACCGGGAAGGGAGCGCCGGCCGGGCCATGAAAACGCTCGCCCTGAACCTCGTCCTCGCCACGCTCTGGCTGCTCCTGGGCCACAGCCGGACGACTGCGGATTTTTTTATCGGCTTCGTCGTCGGTTTCGCCGGGTTGAGCGTGTTCAGCGCCGTCCTGGACACCGGCGACTATCCCCGGCGCGTGTGGGCGCTCATTCGGTTCATCGCCGGCTTTTTGCGTGAATTCTTCCTCGCCAACCTGAGCGTCGCCCGGCGGGTGTTGTTCGGATCGAACTCCACGCTGCAGCCGGACTTCCTCACCTACAACGTCGCCGGACTGACCCGGGGGGAAATCCTGGTCCTGAGCTACTGCATCACGCTCACGCCGGGCACCACCACGGTCCAGGTCAGCGACGACTTCCACACCCTCACGCTGCACGCGCTCGACGCCAGCGACCCCGACGCCGTGCGGCGCGGCATTGACGAGCGCCTGCGCCACCCCCTGCTGCGGTTCACCCGATGATCCCCCTCGCCCTCCAACTCTGCTTCGGCGTACTGACGGCGGCGGTGCTGCTCGGCCTCGCGCGCCTCGTCAAGGGGCCGACCGTGCTCGACCGCATCCTCGCGTTCGACCTCATCGCCACCAGCATTGTCGGCATGATCGCCCTGCTTAGCGTGAAGTGGCGGACGGCGATGTACCTCGAACTCATCCTTGTCTTCTCGCTGCTGGGCTTCGCGGGCACCGTGGCCTTTGTCTTCCATTTGCACCGCACCGTGCCGGACCCGCGCGGACCCGCGCCCGCGCCACCGTCTCCGACCGCAACCCCGGGCTCCCTCCCATGACTGACCTGTTGGCCGGTTGGCTGCTCTTGTTTGGCGCCGCTTTCATCCTGATCGCGGCCGTCGGTGCAGTGCGTCTCCCCGACGTGCTGTGCCGCTCCCACGCGGTGGCCAAGGCCAGCACGCTGGGCATCTTTTCGATGCTGCTGGGACTGTGGTTGGAACTCGGCACCGAGGCGGTCGGGCTGAAGATCATTTTGGCGATCCTGTTTCAGGTCACCACCATTCCGGCCGCCGGGCACCTCGTCAGCCTGCTCGCCAAACAGAAGGATCTCCCCCGCTGGCGGCCCGCGCCCCGGCAAGCACCGCCTCCGACATCCGGCCCCTCCCCGCCAGCCTGAACGGCGAGTCCGGGATGCGGTTCGGCCGGCCCGACCGGTCCCCGGGCCGACGACAAGAACAACCGGGGCGCCGCCGCGCCGCTCGCCAACTGCCCGGCCCCGGGTTAGCCTGTGGTCACCATGAACGCCGACCTTTTCGCCGCCATCACGGATCGCTACTCACGCCTCCGCGTCGCGATCCTCGGCGACTTCTGCCTTGACCGTTACCTCGAGATTGATCCGGAGCGCGCGGAAGTTTCCCTCGAGACAGGACTGCCCGTGCATAACGTGGTGAAAGTCCGCAGTCAGCCCGGCGCGGCAGGCACCATCCTGAACAACCTCGTCGCCCTGGGCATCGGCACCGTATACCCGCTCGGCTTTTGCGGCAAAGACGGCGAAGGGCATGAACTCCAGCGCGCGCTGGGCCGGCTGCCGGGCGTGCGGCTGGACCACTTTGTCGTGACCCCGGACCGCCGCACCTTCACCTACTGCAAACCGCTCGTGATCCGGCCCGGCCAGCCACCCGAGGAACTCAACCGGCTCGACAGCAAGAACTGGTCGCCCACCCCGGCCACGGTCGAGGCCCGGCTGATTGCCGGCCTGCGCGCGGTCAGCGCCGGGGTGGACGCCATCGTCGTGCTGGATCAGGTGGACCTCGCGAACACCGGCGTGGTCACGTCCAGCGTGCTCGCGGCCGTGGCCGAGCTGGCCCGCGAACGGCCGGACCTGCGCATCGTGGCCGACAGCCGGCGCGGCTTGCGCGGTTTCCCGCCGGTGACGTTCAAGATGAACGCCGCCGAACTCGCCGCCCTCGCCGGTGTCCACCCCTCCGCTGAACTCGCCGCCATCCGGCAACAAGCCGCAACCCTCGCCCGGCAGAACCGCCACGACGTCTTCGTCACGCTCGCCGAGCGGGGCATCGTGGGCGCGGGTTCCGACGGCGACGCCGAACACGTCCCCGCCCTTCCGGTGCGGGGGCCCATTGACATCGTCGGTGCCGGAGACGCCGTGACGGCGAACCTCGCCTCCGCCCTGGCCGCCGGCGCCAATCGCCGCGAAGCCATGGAACTGGCGATGGCCGCCGCCTCCATCGTGGTCCACCAACTCGGCACCACCGGGACCGCGTCGGTGCCGGAGATCCGCCGGTTGTCGGGCGTCGGGTGAGGGCTCCGGCCGCCTTCGCGCCCGGCCGCCGGCACCCACAGTCATTTCACCGGCGGTAGGCAAGCTACCGGGACACACCGCGGTCGCATGAGTTGTGGCGGAAGCTGCCCCCCCAGTGGCGCTGGAAGGCAGCCTCATCACCGCCGATGCCCTGCCTGGCCAACAAGCGAGCGCCCGCTTCATCACCCAGGACTTGGGGGCCGATTACCTCTCCGGCCTCAAAGGCAACCAGGACGGCATTTGGGAACGGCACAACTCCGGCTACCAAAAGTTTTCTTCCGCTGAACATGACACCGGCTGGCTCAAGCAGCACGGGCACCCAGGGCGCTGGCGGCTGGAACACGTCCGCCTCAGTCCGGAAGAAGCGGGCCTGTGCGGTTGCTGGCAGTTCCTGGCTTGGTGGCACGAACGCCAGGAACGGCACACCGGCCAGGTCGTCGCGTCGTCCGAGGAATAAGCCTTCTACGGCAGCAGCGCCGCGCCCGGATAATCCAGCGCCCGGCAGTGGCTCCGGGCCATCCGAGACCACCGGGCCGCCCGCGAAAGCGGCGCCCACTGCCGCCGGGATGTTAGTTTGGGCGAAGACGCCTGCCGCATCAGCGGGCCCACGGAAGCTTCTGTCATGGCCACGTTACGCCCCCGGCTGCTGGGCCTCTTCGAACGGCGAAAGCAACGCCGCCCAACCCGGGCGCGCACGTTTCCGGGGTGGCGACGACAGATGACTGCCCCTCAAAACCTTCAACTCATCACCCGCACCCTATGAAGAGCGGCTGGATGGCGAAGGCGCATGCCAGTCCAGTCCTGCCCTCGGCCCTTGCGGGGTCCGAGGGCGGGGCGGCTGACGGACCCCCCTGGCGCCGGGGGATTCACCGGTGCGGCACTCCCATTTTGGCCGCAGGTTCTCAAACGCAAGGCGCCTTGGCACCGTACAAAAGGTGTCGCCCGTTCAGACGAAAGACCCCGGACCGGCCGGGGCGCGGCTGGGAATCGGAACTTGACGCTGCCCCGAACGTCTGTCTAGCGTCCGCCCAGCATCTTGGACCGAGGAAAATGAGCAGGGTCGGATTACGGCTGCTGCTCTTTTGCTTGGTGGGTGCCAACGGCCAACCTTTCGCGAACTGACCTCAACCTCGAGATCGCCGTGGAGCTAAAAGACATCAAGGCCATTATTGATCTGATGCGCAAGAACTCCATCTCGGAGTTTGAGCTCGAGCGGGAAGGTTTCAAAATCCGCCTCAAGCGGGGCGGCAATGGGGGCGGACAGTTGATGGTGGGCGATGACCCCACTGCTGTTCTGCCCGTCGTGCCCGCGCCTCAGATTCTCCCGCCCGCGGCGGCTGCGGGCCAGGGGCCCACGACGACGGCTTCGCTGGATCAGGACATCAAGTCGCCGATGATCGGCACGTTTTACCGGGCGCCGTCCCCCGAGGCGGCGCCCTATGTGGACGTCGGCTCGGAAGTGATGCCGGACACGGTGGTCTGTATCATCGAGGCGATGAAAGTCATGAACGAGATCAAGGCGGAGGCCAAGGGAGTGATCACCAAGATCGTGGCCGAGAACGGAAAGCCGGTGGAGTTCGGCCAGCCGTTGTTCAAGATCCGGCCGAACTAGGTCGCTGTTGCGCGAAACCGATGTTCGAAAAGATTCTGGTAGCCAACCGCGGCGAGATCGCCGTCCGGATCATCCGCACCTGCCGCGAACTGGGTATCCGCACCGTAGCCGTGTTCTCGGAGGCGGATGCCAACTCGATGCATGTGCAGATGGCCGACGAGGCGATTTGCATCGGACCCGCCCCGAGTTCCGACAGCTACCTCCGGGTGGACCGGCTCATCAGCGCGGCCGAGGTCGCGGATGTGGACGCGATCCATCCCGGGTACGGCTTTCTGTCCGAGGACGCCCATTTCGCGGATGTCTGCGAGAGCTGCAACATTCGATTCATCGGCCCGAGTTCGCGGGCGATGAACGCCCTGGTGGACAAGGCGGCGAGCCGCGCGCTGGCCCGCAAGGCTGGCGTGCCGACGCCGCCGGGCTCGGACGGTGTGGTCGAGAACGAGGCTGAAGCCCTCGCCGCCGCCAAGAAGATCGGCTATCCGGTTCTCATCAAGGCGGTGGCCGGCGGGGGAGGCCGGGGAATGCGCATCGCCCACAATGACATCTCGATGATGAAGGGCTACCACACCGCCCGCAACGAGGCGGAGAAGGCCTTTGGGAACTCCGGGGTGTACATCGAGAAGTACTTCGAGAACCCGCATCATATCGAGTTCCAGATCATCGGCGACGGCCGGGGAAACGTCGTTCACCTTGGCGAACGCGACTGCTCGATTCAACGCCGGCACCAAAAGCTGATCGAGGAATCGCCCTCGCCCCTGATCGAGAACAAGTTCAAGGACCTCCGTAAGAAGATGGGCAAGGCGGCGCTGCGGCTGGCGGCCGAGGCGCAGTACAATAACGCCGGCACGGTCGAGTTCATCGCGGACGACGCGGGCAATTTCTACTTCCTGGAAGTCAACAAACGCATTCAAGTGGAACATCCGGTGACCGAGGAGATCACCGGCATTGATATCGTCCGGCTTCAGATCATGATCGCCATGGGGGAACCCTTGAAGCTTTCCCAGAGCGACATCGAGTTCCGCGGCCACGCCATCGAGTGCCGGATCAACGCGGAGGATCCGGCGGATGGGTTCCGTCCCAGTCCCGGCCGGATCGAGATGTACTACGCGCCCGGGGGCCGGGGTGTCCGCGTGGACAGCCACGCCTACGCCGGATACACGATTCCGCCGCATTACGATTCAATGATTGGGAAGCTGATCACCTACGGCAAAGACCGGCGGGAAGCCATTGACCGCATGGCCCGCGCCCTGAACGAGTATCTGATCACCGGCATCAAGACGACGATCCCGTTTGAGCAGGCCATCCTCCAAGATCCGGATTTCCGGCGCGGCCATTACTCGACCGGGTTCGTCGAGCAACTTCAACGACGGGGCAGCCAGACTGGCTGACGCTGATCTCACGCCTCACTCGCTACGATACAAGTGGTGTTGGCGGTTGGCGGGAGCGGCGGGGAGCGAAGCCGGGAGAAGTCCGGCGGGCGCGAGGAAGGACTGACGCCGTTCTGGGTCGGCCCGTCACCCTGCACCCGAAAACGTGGCGGCCAGTCTTAACCCCCGTCCGGTTCGGGGCCATCGGGCGCTGGGGCCGACAAGCGTGGACGCGCCGGCGGCAACGGCAGCAGCCTCCGCCTTTGCGAGCGTTCAAGGCTGGTGCCGGGATCCAGCACTTGGGAGCAGGTCTTCCACCGCTTTCATCACCCATCCCAGCGCCTCCGGCGTGGCCGGGCCCCCAGCCCGATGGACGATCACCCCCTCGCGGTCCACGACATACACGGTCACAGACTGTCGGTCGTACTGGAACTCTGCGGCCTGCGCGCCGCTCCAGTCCAGCAGCACCGGATACTTGATTTGCTTGCGAAACATCGCGCGGACGACGCCGCGCATAAAACCCGGCACCCCACCAACGTCGGCGACGCCTTGAAGGAAGATGGTCTCGCCGAAGCGCTGCCCCAACGCCGTCGTCCACGGCGCGACCTCGTCGGAGCCTTTGCGACCGCAGACGGTGACCACCGTGATTTTGTCACGTGGGAAGCGAAACGAGTGGTTCGTTCCGAACTGGTCTGACAGCTCGAACTGGGGTGCGGCGACGCGCGGCGGTGCGGCCGCATCAGCGGCGCGGAACAACGCAGCGTTGGCGTTCTGGTTCGCTGAAGATTCGGCGGGCGGCAGCGACTCGCGGTTCATTTGACAACCAAGAGCCAGCCAGGCCACCCACGGAAGAAGGATCCATCCGCCGGCGAGGGCACGTTTCATGTCGCTCTTGGACTGGCGGCGGACCGGGAAGGTTCAATCGGATAACTGCGGCCGCGCCACGAAGCCGGTTGCCGCCGGAGCGACCGCAGCAGCGCCGTCCACTGAATCGCGAGGAACAGGGTGATGCCCAGCGGTTGGAGCAGGGCGGAAAGGATCGGCTGACGGAATCGCCAGACACCAATCAAGCGGGTCGCAATGGCGCACGCAGCCGCGATCATCGCTTGGCCAAGATCGGGCCCCCACCCCGCCAGAGCGACCGCCGAAAGGAAAAACGGCAGCACCTGACCGCCGGCGAGCAGGATCGTCCAGATCCCAATGGCCACCGGGGTGGCCATGCCCTCGCTGGCATTCTTGGCCAGGCCGTTCCACACCTCACCGGCACTGTGATACATCCGACAGGAAGCCACCGGGGTGGCGTCAAAGAGGTCTGTTCGCAGCCCAGCACGGCGGAAGGCGCGCGGCAGTTTGAGGCCGTCGTGGAGCGTGGCCCGGATCGCGGCGTGGCCGCCCGCCCGGCGGTATGCTTCGGCCCGCGCGATAAAAAGCTGGCCACAGCCCGCGGCAAAGGCCTGCCATCGGAACCACCGGGCGAAGAACATCGGCAGGTAGCCCAGCAGAACGAAGTGGACCAGCGGAATCAGGAGCCGTTCGAGCCACGTCTCGGTGATCTGACGTGGTACACCGCTGGCGAGGTCGGCGCGACGGCGTTCCATGAAGGCCGCCATCCGCCCGAGCGCATCCGGTGCGAGCCGGACATCCGCGTCCATGAACACCAGCAACGGATGCCGCGCGAGCGTGGAGAGCGCGTGGCAGGCGTGCTGTTTGCCACACCATTCGGCGGGCAGCGGGGGCGCGGAGGCGATTCGGACCCGGGCATCGCGCGCGGCGAGGCATCGCATGATTTCCGGCGTCGCATCGGTGGACTGGTCATCAAGCAGCACGACCTCGAAGTCCACACCCGAGTTGGCCAGCACGGAATCCACCGCAGCTTCGAGGTTTGCCGCTTCATTTCGCGCCGGGATGAGCACCGATAGCGCCGGCAGCCTCGTTCCAGAAGGTGCAAAGCGGGGCGGGTGCCGGTAGATGAGCAAATTCAACAGGTGGAGCGCCAGCGGGATGGCCGCCAGAATCAGGCTGATCAAGGCCACCGTGGCGAGGTTCATTTCATTCCGTGCTCCGGGCGAAACTCGCGGCCGGTCAAGCACGCCCGCAGGCGCCGCCAGAAATCGTAGATGCCGCCCACGCCCGCGCCGCCTTCGAGGAGCGGCGTGAACAGCTCCGGCCGACGTGACAACGATTCACCCGCCAGGGCGTCCTGAGCGGCGGCAAGGGCCGATTCCAAGCGGGCGGAGGCTTCGTCCGGTTGGATCCCCGGCGGCAACGTCAGCGGTTGGCCGAAGCGAACCAAGGCTTCCGGCCGGCTTTCCTCCCAGAACGGGTACTCGATCGCCACCGGCAAATAAACCGCGTGCGGCAACCGGGAGGCGAGGTGCCCCAGCCCGGCCGCAAAGCGCACGGGGCGCTCCCGGACGTCCGCAAAGCGGCCTTGGGGCGTCAGCCATAGCGTTGCCCTCGGACGCGAGAGCAAGGCTTCCGCGGTCCGCAGGAAGGTCACAGCGCCACGCCGTGTGCCCTGTTCGACGCCGAAGAAACCCAGCCGCTCAAAGAAACGATACTGGTTGAGTGCTCGGGCATCTATGGGCGCGCTGGACTCACGACGCGGGAAGAATCGCTGATCCAGCAGCAGGCAGATCAACGGATCCCACCAAGCGGCGTGATTCACAAACACCACCAGCGGGTCATCTCCCACATCGGGCGGGACGGCGCCCCGCGAG
>CALJWR010000020.1 GCA_937976685.1 uncultured Verrucomicrobiae bacterium | reverse complement strand
GGTTGTCGGCGCGAGCGCTCAAGGGCCCGCTGCCGCACCCGTGTCGCCAGATGACCGCCGGATCGCGCCCCAAGACTTGCTCCTGATCACGATCGTCGGCGAGCGCGATCTCCAAACGGAGTTCCGCGTCTCATCGAGTGGATCCGTCTTTTTTCCCTTCGTCGGGGCCGTAATGGCGAAAGACCTGACGCCGCCCGAGTTTGCCGAACGCCTGCGGCAGGCCCTGATGGTGGACTACTTCGTGGATCCGCAAGTGATCGTAACCGTAAAAGATTACCGCCAGGAATTCGTGTACGTCATCGGACAGGTGAACCGTCCCGGACCGGTGGCCATCCCGAGCGAGCGGCGAATCGACATTTTGGAGGCCATCGCCTTTGCCAATGGCACGACCCGGCTTGCCCGGAACCGGGTCAACTTCACGCGGAACGGCGCCACAATCTCGCTTTCGATTGATGATTTGAAGAAGGAGTCCGACCCGAACAAAAAGATCTGGGTGCAGCCCGGTGACATCATTGAGGTCAGAGAAAGCGTGATTTAGTCGGTTCGACATTTATGCAGTACTCGCCCCAGTCCGCAGCTCCGGAGGGACAGTCGGAGGCCGGCATTGCCGCCAGCCCCCAACTTCGTCATTACTGGCATGTTATTCTCGAACGAAGGTGGCTGGTAATTGCCTCGTTCGTGTCGGTGTTGGCCCTTTGTCTCGTGTACCTGTACACGGCTCCAAAGGTTTACCAGGCGGTTGTCCGGCTCCAAATTGACCGGGAGGCCGAAAGTTCGCTGAATCTGCGGGACGTGGTGGTCAGCATGTCCACGATGGATCAGGATTACCTCCAGACCCAGTACAAGAACCTCCTCAGCCGCAGCCTGATTGAAGCCGTCATCAAGAAGGAGAAACTCACCGAAGACTCGCGGTACAATAAGAAGCTCGACGTGGCCCAGGCGGTGGCGGATGACATCACCGTTTCGCCCATCCGGTTGAGCCGTTTGGTGGACGTCAAGGTGGAACACACCAGTCCGGGCAAGGCAGCGGCCATCGCGAACCGGCTTGCCAACGAGTTCATTGACAACAACCAACTCCTCCGACAGAAGCGGACGCTCGACATGTTGTTCTTTCTGCGCAGCCAGGCCAGCGGCCTGGAGCGCGACGTGCAGAAGGCCGAAGAAGACATCCAGAACTACCGCACGCAAACCAAGTTCGTCTCCTTCGACGAGCGGATGAACATCATCGCCGAAGCGCTCAGTCAGTCGCAAGCGCGCTACGCCGAGGCCAAGTCGCGCGCCCAGAGCTCCCAAGCGATCGCGGCTGAGATTGAGAGGCATGTCGCTGCCGGGAAGACGCTCGACACCTTCCCATCCATCGCGGTGGACCCACAGATCAAGCAGCTTCAGACGCAGGTGGCAGCTCTCGAAAACGAACTCGCCGGCCTGCTGCAGCGCTATAAGGACAAGCACCCGAATGTCATCCAAGTCCGTTCCCGGATTGCCGAGGCCCGAGGCGCGATTGAGCGTGCCGCCCAACAAATCGCAGTAACCGTTCGGAGCGAAGCGATGGTGGCCAAGTCCCAGGAGGAGAGCCTGGCAAGTTTGGTGGCGGAATGGGAGGCGCGCCAGACCGAGTGGAGCCGAGCTAAAATGCAATATGACGTGCTGAGCCGCAAGGCGGAGACCAGCAAGACGTTGTTCAACCTGGTCCTCGGCAAGATGAAGGAGATTGAGATGGTCCAGAAGGACAAGGCGAACAACATTCGCATCGTGGACGAAGCCTCGGTGCCCGTTCGTCCCGCCAAACCCAACGTGGTGCTGACCATCCTTCTGGGGATGTTCCTGGCCGTGGTAGCCTCGATCGGTCTGGCCTTGTTCGTGAACTACCTCGACGACTCCATCAAGAGTCAGGACGACGTGGAGACCTATCTCCGCCTGCCCTTTCTCGGGTACGTGCCCAACATCAAGTCCAACAGCATCGTCGAGCGCTATCTCAACTCGCACCTTCACCCTCAATCCAATGCGGCGGAGAGTTTCCGCACGGTGCGGGCCGCCATATCGCTGGGCAGCCGGGGCAACAAGCTGAAGTTCGTGACCGTCACCAGTACGATTCCGTCGGAGGGCAAGTCACTGGTGGCCTCCAACTTGGCGGTTGTCATCGCCCAGACTGGAATGCGCACCCTGCTCATTGACGCGGACTTGCGCCGCCCGTCGGTCCAAAAGGCGTATCAGTTGCACAGCCCGGCCGGCTTGTCGGCATATCTCACCGAGAAGGTGAACAACATTGACGAGTTGATTCACACCTCGGAGGTGCCCAACCTTGATGTCATCTGCGTGGGTTCCACGCCTTCCCAACCTTCCGAATTGATCGGGTCCCGCCGAATGATTCAACTGTTGCAAGAGTTGGGTCGGCGTTACGACCGGATTGTGATGGATTGTCCGCCCGTCTCGGCTGTCAGTGATCCCCTGGTGCTGTCCGCACTCGCAGACGGCGTGGTGTTCGTGTCCAAATTCAACAAGGTCCGCCGCGATCACGCCCGCAAGAGCGTGCAGCGCATGCAGGAGGCGGGCATCCACATTTGCGGGGTGTTGCTGAACGACATTGATTTCGAGGGCCGGGACTCTTACTACTACTCCTACTACTACTACCAGAATCGCTACTACTCCGGTTACTACCGGACGCGGACCACGGCCGCGCCCGAAACGAAGAAACCGGAAGCGCAGCCTGAAACCAGCGCAAAAGCCTGACCGCCGCACTGGTTGCTCGTCCGGCCTCACGCCGGACTAGACGGAGAGGGCTTTCCAGCAACGACCGCTCCGGTCGTCGGAGAGGGTAGTTGCCGGCCTTGGTCGGGAGTATCTCGGATGCTCGAGGAATTGGTCCAGATTCTTGCCAACGAGCGCGACGTCGGAGCGTACTTTCGCCTGACGCTTCATGCCCCCGAGATTGCCCGCCGGATTCAGCCCGGCCAGTTTGTCCACATCCGCATCCTGCCGATGCGGGACGCGTTGCTCCGGCGTCCGTTCAGCGTCTTTCAGGCGGCTGGGGACAACGTTTCGATCCTCTACAAGGTCGTCGGCAAAGGCACCGCCGTCCTCTCCCGGATGCAAGCCGGCGATCAGCTCGGCGCCCTCGGCCCCCTTGGTCACGGATTCACGGTTCCGAAATCGGCTGGCGAGAAGCCCCTGTTGGTCGCGGGCGGGTACGGCATGGCCGCAATGTACCTTCTTGCGCAATGCTCACCGCGACCGGGCGTCGTATTTGTCGGCGGGCGTCGGCGGGTGGACATCCTCTGCGAGCAGGAATTTCGCGCGCTGGGTTGGGACGTTTGCGCCACCACCGAGGACGGAAGCTATGGGCACCGAGGATTGGTGACCGAACCGCTCGTGGCGGAACTGCGTCGCGACGCGAAGGGAAAACGATTATTCGCGTGCGGCCCCACACCGATGCTCAGGGCGGTGGCGCGCATTGCCGAGGACTTCGACGTGCCTGCGGAACTCTCGATGGATGAGCACATGTGTTGCGGTGTGGGCGTCTGTCTGACCTGCGTCATCCCCGTCAAGTCGGCCGACGGCTGGGAGTATCAGCGCACCTGCACCGAGGGGCCCGTGTTCGATTCAAAGGAGGTTCTCTGGGAGGTGCCCCGGTGAATCTCGCGGTGCAGGTTGGCGCGCTGCGGATGCAGAACCCGGTCACTGTTGCCTCGGGCACCTTTGGTTACGGGGTCGAGTATGCGCGGCTGCTGGACCTCAACCAACTCGGCGCGGTGACGGTCAAAGGAATTCGTCTGGGGCCCGTCCGGGGCAATTCCACGCCGCGGACCGCCGAGGTGGCAAGCGGCATGTTGAACGCCATCGGGCTGCAAGGACCGGGGGTTGATGGCTTCATCGCCAAGTACTGGCCCTTCCTCAAGGAACTCACCGTCCCCACCATCATCAACATTTGGGGCACCAGCGTCGAAGAATACGCCGAGGTGGCCAGACGTTTCGACGCAGTGGAGGGCGTTGGCGCGCTCGAACTCAATGTCTCCTGCCCCAACATCAAGGAAGGCGGCGCGCAATTTGGCACCGACTGCAAGCTGCTGAGCCAGGTGGTGGCCGCCTGCCGCCGGGCGACCCGGCTGCCGCTGATCACCAAGCTCAGCCCCAACGTGGTCAGTATCGCCCCCTACGCGCGGGCGGCGGAGGAGGCCGGCAGCGACGCACTCGCGGTGACCAACAGCTACCCGGCCATGGCGATTGATGTTGAGACCCGCCGGCCGAAGCTGGCGAATGTCACCGGCGGGCTGACCGGTCCCTGCATCAAACCCATCGCCATCAAGTTGGTCTGGGAGGCGGCGAAGGCGGTGAAGATCCCGATCATCGGGATGGGGGGAATCCAGGACGCCACCGACGCCATCGAGTTCCTCATGGCGGGTGCCAGTGCGGTCGCCGTGGGCACGGCGAATTTCTACGAGCCGCAAACCGCTCTGCAAGTGATTGCCGGTATTCGGTCGTTCATGGAGCGCAAGGGGATCCAGGACGTTCGGGAAATCGTTGGGTCCGTCATCACCGACCGGTGACGCGGCGGCAGACGCTCGGTGTTTGTGCAACCGCGAGCCGTGGCGAGCTGTGCCTGCTGAAGCCCCCCCCAAGCTGACCATCGGGGTTGAGAGGACCTCCGCGGTTCGGTCGAGGGTTGCTGCTGCGGGCGCCCCCGGTACCCTGCCATTGAGACTCCAGCCGTGGGCCGTTCGATGGATCGAGGTCGAGTAGGAGGCGTCGGCCTGGCCGTTGCCGCAAGCTGGCCAGATTGACTGGTGCGCGAGCGGCCGGCTGCTAGATTCAGCGAGTGAACGAATTGTTTATCGGCCTGCTCAGTGCCCTGATGGCCACCAACCAGGTGACCGCCATCAGCAATGTCGTCGCGCGGACGACCGGTATTCAGCTTCCCGTCACCGACCCCAACGACCCCGTGGCGCGGGAGTTCCGCGCGCTGATGGAGAAAGACGAAGCCGCCCACGACGAGGTGGACGCCTGGATCAAACAGGACATGGCGGACTTGGAGCAGGGCGGGGTCGGGTCCGCCACGTTGCCCCTGCGCATCGAACAGCGGCTCAAACCCATTCAGGACGCTTACGAGGAGTTCATCTTGCGCCATCCGCGGCACGTCGGGGCCCGGCTGGCCTACGGCAGTTTCCTCAACGACCAGGGCAAGGAGGCCGAGGCGCTCGAACAGTGGGAGAAGGCCCGCGAGTTGGACCCCAAGAACCCCGCAGCGTGGAACAACCTCGCCGACATCTACAGCCATCGCGGCCCGGTCACCAAGGCCTTCGAGTACCTCGAGAAAGCGATCGAACTCAATCCGGCCCAGTCGGTCTATCACCAGAACCTGGGCATCCTCGTCTCCATCTTCCGCAAGGACGCCAAGGAATACTACGCCCTGGCGGACGATCAGCAGGTTTTCCGGCGCGCCCTCAAGCACTACCGCAAAGCCCTCGAACTGAACCCCTCCGATTACCCGCTGGCGACCGATGTAGCTCAACTGTATTACCAGTTGGAGCCGGAACCGACGCTCGATCCCGCGGCCCGAATCGCTGCCGAGCAGAAGCTTTTCGAGGAGGCCATCGTCGCCTGGCGCTACGCCGAAAAGATCGCCCGGGACGACCTTGAACGGGAGGGCGTGTATGTCCACCTCGCCCGCCTCTGCGGTAACAAGGGCCGATTTGGCGAAGCTCGCGAACATCTCCGGCGCGTGAAGCATCCGCAGTACGAGGTCATGGCGAAACGGCTCGCCAAAAGCATTGACGAAAAGGAGCGGGCGGCGGCGATCCGCCGCGTGGAATCAGCGAACGCCGCGCAGGTAAAGGAGTGATGTGGTCCTGCCGGGGTGTCTCCCCTCCCGGGGATTTACCGCTCAGCCGTCACCTCGTTTCCCAGCGACCCAGCGACGCCAGATCAGCGGCACGGCCCCGGCGAAATCCTGCGGCCGTTCTTGCAGCCACCGGGAGACCTCGGTGGGTGCAAACCAACCGCCCTCGGAAATTTCCTCCGGGTGCAGGCGAAACGGGCCCTCCGCCTCGGCGCGATAGACCCACACGAATTCCTGGCCGGTTTCCGGGCAGGCCGTGATCTTGAACAGTCGTTGCGGCGGCGCGGTCAGCTTCCAGCCCAGTTCCTCCTCCACCTCCCGCACCGCGCACTCGTCGTAGGACTCCCCGGGCGCCAGGTGTCCGGACGCGGATGAATCCCAGGTGCCCGGGAAAGAGTCCTTCGTCAGCGCGCGTTTCTGGAGGAACAAGTCACCGCGAGCGTTGAACACCAGCACGTGCACGGCACGGTGTTTCAGCCCGAGCCGATGCACCTCACTGCGCGGCTGCCGCCCCACCACCTCGTCGTGCTCGTTGACGACATCGAAAAGCTCTTCCGGCATGGCCAACGATAGGCTTGAAACACGACCTTGGAAACACCCTCCGCCGGCCATCCGGCGTTGGCCTCATCCCCGTGGAGGATCGGGGCCCGCCCTGGCCAACCGGACTGCCAGTTCGACGAAGTGGTCAAGACCGATACGCTCGGCGCGGACTTGTTCATCCAGACCGAGGTCGCGCCAGGCGGCATCGAGCGGCGGCGCCGGCCAGTCATGCTTGAGGAGCTTCAGCGCCTTCTTGCGCCGTTCCGAAAAAGCCCGTTTCACCACCCTTCCGAATACCGTGCGCTCTGCCTCGTTCAACCACTCATCCGCCCGCCGCTCCAGGCAAACGCAGACCGAATCCACATCCGGAGCCGGAAAGAAGCAATCGCGCGGGATGCCGAAGCACAAGCGTGCCGCGTAGCGCTGGCTCACCAGCAGCGAGAGGATTCCGTAGTCCCGCCCCCCGGGGCCCGCGACCAGGCGCTCGCCGACTTCCCGCTGAAGCGTGACGACCATCCGATCCGGCGGGTGGAGCGACAGGGCAAGATCTACGAGGATCGGAGAAGCGACCGAGTAGGGCAGGTTTGAGACCACCTTCCAACCCCGCCAGTCCCGCTGGACCTTCTCAAGCCACCGCAGGGCGTCCGCCAGAATCAGTTCGAAGCCGGCAGTTTCTTCGCCGGCGCTTGTCGGCGCTGGCCGTGAAGGGAAGCGGTCGCGCAACACTTCGACCAGTCGCGAATCCTTTTCCACCGCGAGCACCCGGGCCCCACGCTTGAGCAACTCCTCCGTCAGTGGTCCCAAGCCGGGCCCGATCTCAAGCACCCGGTCACCGGGCGCGACGGCCGCCACACTGGCGATGCGCTGCAACTGATTGCGGTCGTGGAGAAAGCTCTGGCCCAGCGAGCGGGTGAGTTGAATGCCCCGCTCGGTCAGAACCTGCCGCATCTCGTTCAGTGTCATCTCCCCTGGGTTTCGCGGAGGACCTTCTCCAGCGCCTTCACCACCCGGCCGAGTTGGGGGCGCGTGATCGTCAGGGGCGGCGTGAAGCCGATGACCTCTGCCTCAGCTCCCTCCGGCAGCAGGATGAATCCCTCCGCCAGCATTTGTTTGACGACCCGCAGGACCACCCCGGTGGCCGGCTCGCCATTCGAGCGTCGCACCTCGAGCCCCGCCATCAGCCCGGCACCGCGAGCCCGCAGATCCAGCCCGGGGACCCGCATCGCCTGCAGTTGTCGCAACAGCCAGTGCCCTTCCTGCTGGCTGCGCTGCACCAGCCGCCGTCGGCGAATCTCCGCCATCTGCGCCAGCGCCATCGCGCAGCCCACCGGATTGCCGAGGAAGGTGCTCGTGTGAATGGCCTCGCCCGAGGACTTGGGCCACGCGCGATCCATCAACTCAGCGTGTCCCACGCAGGCGCTCAGAGGGAACCCGCCGGTGAGCGCCTTGCCCAGGCAGATGAGATCCGGCACGACTCCGGCGTGCTCACACGCGAACCAGCGACCGGTCCGGCCGAAGCCGGTGTAGATCTCGTCCAAGACCAGCAGCGCCCGGTGCCGGTCGCACAATTCGCGCAAGGCCGCCAGAAACCCGGCGGGTGGAATCCGGATGCCGCCGCGCGCCTGCATCGGTTCAACCAGCACCGCCCCGTGCGTCCCGGGGCGGAGGGTCTCGCCGATCGCCGACGTCATGCCCGGCAGATCGTCGTCCCGCGTTGGGAACTCCACAAACGACGTGAATCTCGCGAGCTGCCGCCGAAACGGCTCGCGAAAATGTTCGCGATGCGTGGCGGTCAGCGCCCCGTACCCGAGGCCGTGATAGGCGCCCGTGAACGCGACGACCCCGGGCCGGCGGGTGGCCAGAAAGGCCGTCTTCAAAGCGGCTTCGACCGCCTCGAAACCCGAGTTGGTGAAAATCACCTTCCCGGTCCGCTTGGGCGCATGCCTGGCGGTCCATCGCTCGAACGTGACCCGGCTCAACTCCCGCGCCAGATCTGCCTTCAGCGGGTGCGGGTGAACGTCACCCATCGCGTGCGGCAGGCGGGCAAGCTGGCGTTGGGCAGCGCGGACCACGGCCGGATTGGCGTGCCCGGCCGCCGCGACTCCGAAGGCGGCGGTCAGGTCCAGGTAGCGCCGGCCTTCCGCGTTCCACACCTCGCAGTCCCGTGCCCTTTCCCAAACGATGGGCCAGGAGCCGTCCGGCTCGATGTGCGTGACGTTCGGCGACTCGAACTCTCCGAGGAGTCGCAGTACGCGCGGCGATCGCATTCCCGGTGAGCGAGCGGCCCGGTTCATGGTGCTGAGGCAGGAAACGGCGTTGGTTTGCGGCGGTGCCGGCGCGCGGCTCCTAATTCTCCCGCTTCCTGGACAACGCGTGGTGCAGGTGGTGGAGGAACGCCACGTTGTCGGCCTGCACGTAATGCATGGCGCCCCCCATGCGCGAGTAGCTCTTGCAGAAGCGCAGGTAGTATGCGGGATTGTCGCGGGGCGGCTCGCCCTTGGTCCAGTCCCAGCCCCCGCCATCCTGCAAGTCCACCACGTAAATGTGGTGCCCGCTGACCACGGAACGGCCGGCTTGCAGCCGGAGGTTGTTCGCGCAACTCAGCGCCTTCTCGAAGACCTGCGGACCCATGATGGCCGACCCGATCGAGAGCACCACACCGCCATCCAACGCCTCCACCGAACCGCAGAACTGCCGGAAATCGAGTCCGGCCGCCCGCCCGATGACGGCGCCGTTGAAGAGCGGGTGATTCGTGATGATGTCGTAGCCAATCCCAGGATGCACCGTGAAGGGCACCTCGTGCCGAAAAGCGTTCGCCAAGGGCGAGGCGTTGCGCCACTGGTGATTCACCAGCAGCGGCCCCGGCGAGAGACGATGCCGGCGGATGGCCGCCAGCGCGTCCGCCCGCGCGGCGGTCAGTGGATCGGCGGGATGGGTGCGAATCGCTTTTTCCAGATCTTCCGGCTTCGGAATTTCGCCGCCGTCCAGATAGATGTAGCGTCCCAACGACCGGCCGTAGCCTTCTCCCCGCAAACCACCCAGCAGCAGAGCGAGGTGGATGTTCCGTCCGGTTTCCTCCCAGGTGCCAAACGTTCCGGTCGCCACGTTCTCGCGCACACTCTCGGTCGAACGCCCTAGCCAGGAGAACTCCCAATCGTGAATCGTGCCGGCGCCATTCGTCGCCAGGTGGGTGACCCAGCCGTGGTCGAGCAGGCGGACCAGCAGCAACTGCCCGCCGTTTTTCACGAGGTGCGCGCCGTAGATCAGCATCACCGCCGCCCCGCGTGACTTCGCCTCGCGGATGCGGGCCGCGCAATCGTTCACCTGCGCGCGAGCGGCGTCGGAGAGGGGGGCGGGATCGTCCGCTGGTTCTACGAGCACTTCCTCAAGCGCCGACAGACTCTTCCGTTGGGCCAGCGGGAGGACTCGCAAGCGGGTCAGATCAAGGGGCGCAACCATGGTTCGTCGTCCGATTCAGTTCGCGTTCCACCGGACTTCCCGCGACCGGTCGCGGACGGGCGTTTTACTGGTGCGAACGCGCCGGGATGCTGACGAACGCAGACCGGTCCCGCAAGGCTGGGCGCGGAAACATCACCCGCCGAACACGGGCACGGAAGGCGCAAGCTTCCCACCGGTCGTCAGTTCGTCATTGGTGCTCCTGCTTCACGCAGCCGCAGCCTGCCGGCGAGCACTTGCCTGCCAACTCGACCCACCCGACTTCTTGCCGTTATGCTCCGCCCATGATTACGCGCTATTCCCGCCCGGAAATGCGGGCCATCTGGACCGACGAAAACAAGCTCAAGCTCTGGCTCCAGATCGAACTCCTCGCCAGCGAGGCCCTCGTCAAGGAAGGCGTCGTGCCCGCGAAGGACTTCGCCAGGATCAAGGCCGGCTGCGACAAGTGGCTCGCTGACCTGCCCGGCCTCGTCGCCCGCCAGCGCGAACTCGAAAAGACGCTCAACCACGACGTCATCGCCTTTACCACCGCCGTCGCGGAGGCCATCAACGACAACGCCAGCCGCTGGTTCCACTTCGGCCTGACCAGCAGCGACGTGGGCGACACAGCCTACGCCGTCCAGATGAAGCAGAGCGCCGACCTGCTCATCGCCGACGTAAAGAGGCTGCTGCCCGTCATCGCTCGCCGCGCCCGCGAGCACAAGTTCACCCCCTGCATCGGCCGCAGCCACGGCATCCA
>CALJWR010000019.1 GCA_937976685.1 uncultured Verrucomicrobiae bacterium | reverse complement strand
TCGAGGCGGGCGCGGCGGCGAAGGATTCGCCCCGCAAGGCAGGGGCCTGCGCGTCAGCAACAGCGGTGGTTGCGGAGGTCGCTGGTGACAAAGGTGTTGTCAGGTCCCGTTCCGCCGTTTGTTCCCCGGGTAGGGGTTGTCGGCTTGTCGGAGCCGGTTGAGACCGCTTGGCGGCGGTCTGCCACTTGATCGGTCGCCCGAAATCCAGCGCGATCATGGCCACGATGGCCAGCGCGGCCGTAATCCCCAGCGCCCAGCCGAGTCGTGGCCAAATCACATTCCATCGGCGGAGGTGAGCACCGTGCCGAGCCGCGTGCCCCCAGCGCCGGTCCACTTCGGCCCGGACCGTGCGGCGCGTCAGGGGCGGCACCGAGAACGGACCGCCGGCCTGGGTGCGCCGCCGCTCGGCGTAGGCCCGCAGTCGCAGTTCAATCGGTGGCGAATCTCGTTCTGGCATGTTGCCGGGTTTAGACGGAAAACCGGTCTGTTGTCTCCCGCTGAAAAAGGCCCCGCGCGATGTCCTCAAGCTTGTCGAGGCATTTGCTCAGGCGCGAACTGACGGTCTTGACGTTCAGGCCCAGACTGGTGGCCAGCTCTTCGTAGCTCAGGTCGGCGAAATACCGCAATTCAATGATCTCGCGGCAGGGATCGCCCAGCCGGATCAGGGCCTCATGGAGCAGGGCCGCATCCTCCTGGCGGGCGAGCGTTTCATCAGGTGCTGGCGCTCCGCTGGGCGGGTCCACCGCGAGCCCGGTTTCGGAACGACTGGCATCGAGGGAGAGGGCGGGGCGACCACCGCCGCGTTTGGCCGCGCGGGCCCGTTCGAGGAAGTCGCGGGCCTTGTTCAAGGCGATGCGGCAGACCCAAGTCTCAAAGGCGCTGGCACCGCGAAAATTCTGCAGGCTCCGAACCACGGTGACGAACACTTCCTGACACACCTCCTCGACATCTTCACGGCTCAAGTCCGGCGCGAGCTGAAACACGAATCCCGCGACCGCCGGATAGTGACGGTCGAGCAGCTCCTCCCAGGCCGCCGGGTCGCCTTGGCGACAGCGGGCCAGCAGGGCCGGTTCGGATTCGTTGGTCATCTTATCAGGCGCTACGAAGAGCGCGGGTCGGTTGCGCGGCGAAAAACTAGGCCGGGTCGGCGAGTCGAGGAAGCGGAAAGGTCAGTTGGCACAACCCGCGGATTCGTGACGTCCCGGCCTGAGTCGGCGTAACCGCCTTATTCCTGACCGGCCTGCCGGCGCAGCAGGAACGTGTAGGCGTGGGAATTGTGGGTCGAGGGACAACCCAGTCGCGCCCGCAAAAAGGTGCCGATGTGAATGACCTGCCCCTGGAAGCCGGCGGCAGCGAACGCCGAGCGCATCCGTTCCATGCTGAGCCGATTCCAGTGGTATTCCTCAACGGCTTGAAACACATGGTCCGGCCTCTCCTCCATGTTGAAAAAGCTCACGCACAAGCCGCGACGGGTTACCCGGCACACTTCGGCCACGGCTCGGGAGAGGCCCTCCTCCGACAGGTGCTCGAACAGGTCGTGGATGACAGCGAAGTCACGGGACTGCGTCGCCAACAGCAGGTCGAAGACGTTGCCTTCCGCGAAATGGGTGTCGGGGAACATCGCCCGCGCGTTGGCGACATTCTTTGCGCTGAGATCGAACCCGGTGTAACGGACCAGGCGCGCCAGTCCGCAGCGACGCCAGGCGCGGTAGTCATTGGCGGAGCCGCAGGCCGGTTCGAGGACTGACGCCAAGCCGGTCGGCTCGTTCTGGAGCGCTTCCTGCCACAAATCCATGAAGGTATCGAGCTCCGCAGGGGGCCAGACCAGCCGGCCGTCGTTTTCGCCGCGTTCCAGTACGCCGGCCAAGTAGTCCGGCACCCGAACAGTGTCGGCGACTCGGGGCAGGTCCCGAAAACCGCGGGCGACGAAGGCGGGAAGGTCAACCCCATCCGCATTGTCCGCGCCTGCGCGGAGACTGTGTCGGACCGCACCCCAGTCCAGCCCGGGCTCCTTGGACAGGCGTAGCAGCCAGTTCAGGATGGCGGCGAAGCGGAGCTCCTCGGCGGCCAGCACCTCGAAACGGTCGCCGAGCAGCCAGCGCAACAGAAAGTGCCGCGAGAGCACGCTCTGCACATTGAGGCGCGGATCTTCGACATCCGCCACCAAGTAATCGCGCAGCATCGCGGCGTCGTGCCGTTCCCACGACCGCGCCAGGCGTTCTGACTCCGCTTGCAGGGTCGGCGACACGGGATCCGTCGCTCAACCCGCCCCCTTCGCGGCGGCGATGAACGCCCGCAGCCGTGTGGCGTCTTTTTTCCCCGGTGCGGACTCGACGCCGCTCGACACATCAACGGCGTAGGGTTTTACCTGCCGAACGGCCTCGGCGACATTTTCGGGAGTCAGGCCGCCGGCCAGGATGACGGGGCGTCCCCACGCCCGCACGCGCACGGCGAGCTGCCAATTGAAGCGCGCGCCCGTGCCGCCCAGTTCGCCCGGTACGTAGCTGTCGAGGAGCCAGGCGGCCACGGGGAAATCAGGCAGCGGCGCCAGCGAATCTTCGTCGGTTACTCGAAAGGCTTTGATGACGGTCAGCGGGGCCAGACTCGCGCAGAGAGCCGGACTTTCCGCGCCGTGCAATTGCACCGCGTCCAAGCCGCAAGTGTGGGCCACGTGGCGTATGGTTTCCGGAGGCGCGTCCACGAACACTCCCACCTTGGCGACGAACGGCGGCAGTTGGCGGCAGATGGCCGCGGCCGCTTCGGGCGTGACGAATCGCTTGCTGCCCTCGAAGAACATGAAGCCGAGGGCGTCCGTTCCGGCAGCGACGGCCTCGATCGCGTCCTCCGTGCGGGTGATGCCGCAAATCTTCACGCGCAAGGGCATCAGGCCGCTCCGATCAGTTCGCGCGCTTTGGTCCGGAGATCGGCTCTCCGCATGAGCGACTCACCCACCAGGATGGCCGCCGCGCCGCAGCGTTGCAGCCGTTCCACATCCGCGCGCGCATGGATGCCACTCTCGGCCACTAGCAAGAGATCGCGACCCTCGCGCCGCCCGTGCAGCCGCGCGGCCAGCCGCTCGGTGGTGGCGAGGTCCACTGAGAAGGTCTTCAAGTTTCGGTTGTTGACCCCGATGAGCGACGCGCCAATGGCCAGCGCGCGGTCCAGTTCGGCTTCGTCGTGGACCTCCACTAGCGCGGTCAGACCAGCGGCGGTCGCCAGCGAGTGAAAGCGGCTCAAGCGGGTTTCGTCGAGGATCGCCGCAATCAGGAGAATGGCATCGGCGCCCCACTCGACGGCCTCTGCAATCTGCCGCTCATCAATGATGAAATCCTTCCGCAGCAAGGGCAGGGAAACGGCCGCCCGAATCTCCCGTAAAAACATCAGCGACCCTTGGAAGAACTTTTGATCCGTCAAGACCGACAGGCAACTCGCGCCGGCCGCTTCGTATTCGCGGGCGACGCGGACGGGATCGAAGTCCGGGCGGATGATGCCGGCACTGGGGGAGGCTTTCTTGACCTCGGCAATCAGCGCGATCGAGCCGGCGCGGGGCGCGCGCAGGGAGGCGAAGAAGTCGCGTCGGCCGCGCTGGTCGAGCGCGGCCCGCAGCGACTTCGCCGTGATGAGGGCTGGCGGCAGCGCGGCGACTTCGCGTTCCTTCTCGGCGACGATGGTGGCGAGGATGTCGGGCATCGCGCTAGTCCTCCTCGTCCTGAATGCCGGCCTTGCGTTTGGTTGGACCGCCGGCGCGCAGCCAGGCGTTCACGAACTCGTCCAGGTCGCCGTCGAGGACCGCATCGGTGTTGCTGGTCTGGTGGCCGGTGCGCAGGTCCTTGACCAGGCGGTAAGGCTGGAGCACGTAACTGCGGATTTGATTGCCCCACCCGATGCTGCCCTTTTCGCCGTAGAACCGCTCCATCTCGGCCTTCTGCTGGTCCTCACGCAGCGCGTACAATTTGGCCAGCAGCAGCTTCATCGCCGTCGCGCGATTCTGGTGTTGCGACCGTTGATTCTGGCTGGCGGCCACGATGCCGCTCGGCAGGTGGGTGATGCGTACAGCGGTTTCCACCTTGTTCACATTCTGGCCGCCTTTGCCCCCAGAGCGGAACGTGTCCACCTGCAGTTCGCTGGGTGGGATGACGATCTCGCCGCTCTCCTCGATTTCCGCGATCACGTCCACGCTGGCGAAACTGGTGTGCCGGCGCTTGTTGGCGTCGAACGGGGAGATCCGCACCAGGCGGTGGACGCCGCGCTCGGCCTTGGTGAAGCCGTAGGCATTCTCGCCCCGCAGCATGACGGTGGCGCTCTTGATGCCGGCGCCTTCTCCGGGCAGGGCGTCGGTCACCTCCACTTCCCAGCCCCGGCTTTCGGCCCAGCGCTGGTACATGCGGAGGAGCATGTTCGCCCAGTCGCACGCCTCGGTGCCGCCGGCGCCGGCGTTGATGCTAAGGATGCAGTTATTGTGGTCGTGCGGGCCGCTCAGGAGAATTCGCAACTCGAAGTCCTCGAGTTGCCGGTTCAAAGCCGCCACATCGCGTTCCAGCTCGGCCTG
The DNA here is from genome assembly GCA_937976685.1 of uncultured Verrucomicrobiae bacterium. Taxonomy (GTDB): domain Bacteria; phylum Verrucomicrobiota; class Verrucomicrobiia; order Limisphaerales; family J093; genus JADJWF01. The sequence continues at coordinate 5,110 of CALJWR010000019.1, read as the reverse complement.
CAGGGCCAGTTGCGCGGATTCCGGCTCGGCTTCGGCGAGTTCGAGCATGACGCGCAGGTCGTCCGCCCGGCGTTCGAGCTGAGCGAGCGGTTCGAGCTTCTTGCGCGCGGCGTTGGCCTCGTCAATGAGCTTTTGGGCCTGCTCGCGGTTGTTCCAGAAGGTGTCTTTCGCCATCTCGCCTTCGATCACCGCGAGGCGCTTCTCGAGGGCGGGAACGTCAAAGAAACCTCCGGAGCTGGGTGAGCTTGGCGGCGGCGGCGGCGATCTGCGGTTTGACGTTCTCGAACATAGGCGCGGAGAGCGTAGGCAGCACGGGCGCCACTGGCCAGCGGATTGCGCGACGCGGGCGGCGGCTTGGCTCCAGGCTCAACGGGTCAACCCTGCGCCCGCGCCCGCGCCGCCAGCACTCGTCGGGTGGGGATGTAGTTGGCAACGAACTGTCGCCGGTACTCGGCGAAGGTTCCCGACGCGATGGCCGCCCGCACTTCGCGCATGACCTGCAGGTAGAAATGCGTGTTGTGGATGCTGACCAGGCGCAGGCCGAGGATTTCGTTCACGTTGAGCAGGTGCCGGATGTAGGCGCGGGTGAAGTGGCGGCAGGCAAAGCACTCGCAACCTTCCTCGATGGGCCGGAACTCCGCCTTCACCGCGCCGCCCTTGATGGCGAACGTGCCGCGCCGGGTGAAGGCCGTTCCGTTGCGGGCCACGCGCGTGGGCAGCACACAGTCAAACATGTCCACCCCGCGGGCCACCAGTTCGACCATCTGTGCCGGCGTGCCCAGTCCCATGGCGTAGCGGGCCTTGTCTGCTGGCAGGAACGGTTCGGTGATTTCGATCGCCTTCATCATTTCGGGCTCGGGTTCGCCGACGCTCACGCCGCCGATCGCATAACCATCAAAGTCCAGCACCGTGATGGCCCGGGCGCAATGCTCGCGGAGCGCGGAGTCGCTGCCGCCTTGGACAATGCCGAAGACCTGCTGACCGGCGGCGCGCGGTTGCTCGCGGCACTCGCGCGCCCAGCGAATGGTTCGCTCCACCGCCAGGTGCTGCTCCTTCGCGGGCGCGTTGTGTGGCGGGCATTCGTCGAAGACCATCGCGATGTCCGAGCCCAGGACGCGTTGAATCTCCATGGCTTCCTTGGGGCCGAGGAACAGGGGGGAGCCATCGAGATGGGATTTGAATTCCACCCCGTGCGCCTTCACCTTGCGAATCTTGGCGAGGCTGAAGACTTGAAAGCCCCCGCTGTCGGTGAGGATGGGATGCGGCCATGCCATGAACGAATGCAGACCGCCTGCGGTGCGGATGATGTCCAGCCCGGGCCGGATGCAGAGATGGTACGTGTTGCCAAGGAGGATCTGCGTACCGGCCTCGACCAGTTCGCGCGGGTCCAGCGCTTTGACCGTGGCCTGGGTGCCGACGGGCATGTACGCGGGAGTCTCGATGACGCCGCGCGCCGTGGTCAGCCGGCCCAAGCGGGCCTTGGAAGTGGGGTCGGTCCGCAGCAACTCAAACATCGGCGGTGGTTAAAGCAGGATTCGCCAGGGCTGGAAACCCGCAAATTCGCCTGAAAACCGGTCATCGGCGCGTTGACACGCGGGAGGCACCTTCTTACTGTCCCCACCCCGCTGGACCCAAGGGAACCCGGCCCGGAGATGAACTTCGTGGCCGTTTTCGGGTCGTGGAGAGGAAGTGAACGTCGTTGACCGAGATTAAGCTCAAAAAGGGAGAACCTGTGGACCGGGCCTTGCGCCGGCTGAAAAAGCGCGTGGACCGCGAAGGCACGCTGCGGACGGTACGTGCCCATCGCCACTACGAGAAGCCGAGCGAACGCCGCCGCCGGAAGTTGAAAATCGCCAAGTTCTCCGCGATGCTGGCCGCGCGCTACGCGGACCAGTAAAGCCGGAGCAGCCATTTTGGGCCGGGCGACGGAGCGTGAGGCTCCCGCCCGGCCCTGCTTGTTTCAAGATCATGTACGCCTTGTCCACTTGTTGGAATTCCGACCGCCACACGGATGGTCGGGCCATGCTGCAGGAGATTCGCGACCTCGGATTCGAGTACGCCGAATTGAGCCACGGCATTCGTCTGAGCCTGGTGCCGGGGATCATGGACGCCGTGGACGCCGGGGTGATCAAGATCACCACCCTGCACAACTTCTGTCCCCTTCCGATCGGCGTCACGCACGCCGCGCCCAACGTGTACAAGTTCACGTCCACCGATTCGCGGGAGCGGGACAAGGCCTTTCGGCAAACTCTCCAGACCTTCGACTTTGCGAATCGGTGCGGCGCGAAGCTGGTGGTCCTTCACATGGGTGCCATCGAGATGCGCGATTACACCGACAAGTTGGTGGACCTGGTCGGGGCGGGCCAGAAGGATACGCCCAAATATCGTCGCCTCTGCGCCGAAGCGGAGGAGAAACGCGAGTCGCGCAAGGAGCGCCACCTCGAGTACGCCTACGAGATTCTGCGCCGCCTCGAGGCGGAGGCGGCCGGCCGCGGCCTGATGCTTGGCGTGGAGAATCGCGAAGCGGTGGAAGAGATCCCCTTCGAGTCCGACTTCCCGTTCTTCTTCTTTGATTTCGGTGGGGACACAGTGAAGTACTGGCACGATACGGGCCACGCCCAGATCAAGGAGAATCTGGGTTTCATTCAGCACGCGATGCACCTTGAGTCGCTGGCCGCCGAACTGGCCGGCTTTCACATTCACGACGTCGAGTTCCCCGGTCGCGACCATCGCGCGCCGGGCAAGGGGATGATTGATTTCGCGGCCTTGAAGCCGTTTGTGAAGCCGGAGCACATCAAGGTGCTCGAATTCAGCCCGTCATTGTCGGTGGAAGACTTGCGAGCCGGGTGGGCTCACATCCGGTCGCTCTGGGGCGACGAGTGACCGCGCTGCCGAAATCGTGGGCCGTGGCGGGCCGCATCGGGGTGTGCGCGGTTCTGCTGGCCTGGGTGTTTCACAGCATTTTCATGCAGGAGGGCGCCAACACCGCCCTCCGCGAGGGCCGGTCCTGGCAGTCGCTCGACCGCTCCGTGCAGTGGCGGGAAGCGTGGACCCGCGGTCCGGACGAACTCTGGCAGACCTTGAAGCGGCTGCCTGCCGGCGCCGGCGTCGCCTCGGTCGTCTTCATGGGCATGACGATCCTGCTCGGCACTGTCCGGTGGCGGCTGGTCTTGCGCGCGCAGGGGCTGGACCTGTCCCTCGGGCGGGCGACGGAGATTTCGTTGGTCGCCCATTTCTTCAATTCGTTTCTCCTCGGCTCCAGCGGCGGCGACTTGATGAAGGCCTACTACACCGCGCGGGAAACCCACCATTTGAAAACCGAGGCGGTGGTGACTGTCTTGGCGGACCGTCTGATCGGGCTGCTCTCCATGTTGCTGTTCGCCAGTGCCATGATGTTACTCAACCTCGCCTTGCTGTTCGAATACCGCCGGCTCGCCGCCTTAGCTGCCGTCGTGCTGGCGATGCTCGTTGCCGGCTTGGCGCTCGGAGCGCTTTCGTTCCGCGGGGGGCTGTCCCGCCGATGGCCCCAAACGCGCGACTGGCTGCGCCGCCTGCCCAAGAACGACCTGCTTGAGCGCGCCTTGGAGGCTGCCCGGCGTTTCGCCGCCGTGCCGGGCTTCTTCTTTCGCACGTTCCTGATTTCCACCGTGGTGAACGTCTTCTGTGTCGCGCAGTATTGGGCACTCGCCTGGGGGCTGGGCGTGAGCCTTCCCCTGCCGGTCCTGTTGATGCTGGTTCCCATGATCATCTGTGTGGCGGCACTGCCGATCACGCCCAGCGGTCTCGGTGTACGGGAGAATCTTTACGTCTGGACGCTGACCATTCCGGCGCTGGGCGTCACTTCTACGCAGGCGTTGTCGCTCTCCCTGCTCGCTTACGCCGGCAGTCTGTTGTGGAGTGTGGTGGGCGCGGGAGTCTATGTGGCCTTCCGCAGCCGGCACCACCTGCCGTCGCCGGCGGAGACAACAGGGGCCGCCACTGACAACCCCTGACCGGCGGTGCGCCACGGGCAAGGATCACTGCGCGGTCCAGCCGCCGTCAGCGACGATGTCCGTTCCCGTGATGAAGCCCGCCTCCGGCGAGCACAGGTAAAGCGCCAAGCGGGCGACCTCTGCTTCGGTGCCCCACCGCCCCACGGGCAGGCGCGCGGTGAACCGGGCGCTGAGTTCGGGGTTCTCGAGGATCGGTCGGTTCATTTCCGTGGCGATGGGACCCGGACTGATGCCGTTGACCGTGATGCCCTCCGCGGCCAGTTCGAGGGCGAGCGCGCGCGTGAGACCCAGCAATCCGGCCTTGCTCGCCGCGTACGCCGTGCGACCCGGCAACGCCACGTGGCTCATGATCGAGGTGAGATTCAAAATACGCCCGTAGCCGCGCCCCCTCATCAACGGTACGAACTCGCGGCACATGAGAAACGCCCCGGTCAGGTTCGTATCCAGAACGCTCCGCCATTCGGCCAAGGTGAATTCTGTGACCGGCTTGCGGACGTTGATGCCGGCGTTGTTGACGAGGATATCCGTCCGGCCGTGCCACCGGCGCACCGTCTCGGCCAAGGCTCGCACGGCCTCCTCGCAGGTGACATCGCAGGCGAGCGCTCCGGCCCGACCGCCGTCGGCGCGGATGGCCTCCACCGCTGCCTCGAGTGGCGCAGCGCGCCTTCCGGTGAGCACCACCGTCGCGCCCGCCTTCGCCAGGGCGGTTGCAATCGCGCGCCCCAAGCCGCGTCCAGCGCCTGTGATCACCGCCACCCGTCCTGCGAGTTCCGCCGTATGGGATTCCATTTCTGTTCCTCCGCCAGTTTGCTCCGCCACACTCCTTGCCGGCCGAAGCCGGGTGAAACAACAACGCACCCGGCTCCCGCCAGCCGCTCCGGCCATGATGCTCGTACTGTTTTTCGGGAGTCACCGCCAAATCGCGCGATGAGCCTCGCCCGCCACGGTGATTCTATTTAAATTTCTGAAGGGTTGCGGTTGTTGAGGTTGGAGCAAGTCCTTGCCAATTGGCGTGGTTTGAGTCGTAGTAGGCGTGCGATGATCTCGACAAACCAAGAAGTCTTCACTGCCGATCCGCCCGTTTCCTTTCTGAAGAGTCTGAAGGTTCGGGTTGTGGA
>CALJWR010000018.1 GCA_937976685.1 uncultured Verrucomicrobiae bacterium | reverse complement strand
CTCCTGACTGACGAAATGGAGGGCGAATTGGACACCACGGCCACCATTTCGACCCTGGCCGCCAGCCGGCCACGGGCCCTGTCCGAGGACCTGGAAGCGACCCGGGCCAGTCTGCTCGCGCGGCTCAAGGACGCCGCCGACCATGAGGGCTGGCAGCGATTCTTCCGGACTTATGGCGGCGTGATTCACGGTTTCGCGCTTCGCTTTGGCCTCTCCCGCACCGAGGCGGACGAGGCACTGCAGGAGACGATGATCTCGGTGGCCGGCGAGATGCCGGGCTTCCAATACGACCCGGCGCGCGGCCGCTTCAAGGGCTGGCTCTTCCAAATTGTTCGCCGCCGCATCGCCGATCAGTTTCGCAAGCGCGCCCGGCAGCAGCGCCTGACCGATGACCGCCGGGAAGCCGCCGAGTGCAGCGAAGCGGTCGCCGAGGACGCGCTCCAAGCGGCCTGGGAGGAGGAATGGCGTTCGTCGCTGTTGGAGCGGGCGGTCGAGCGGGTCAGAGCCCGGGTTTCGCCGCGACAGTGGCAGATGTTTGAGCTGACGGCCCTCCAAGCCTGGCCGGCGGATCGGGTCGCCGACCTGCTCGGAGGGAACCGCGCACAGGTGTACATGGCCAAACTACGCGTGGGCCGGTTGCTCAAGGAGGAATTGCGGACTGGCCATCTGGAGTAATCCGCCACCTGCTGCCGGGCCACTCGCGGCGATCGGAAATGCGGTCGCCCCCCGGGCCACACCCGGCAACCGCGTTTCCTTCAACGCGTGCACTGGCCGCACCGCAGTTTTTTTAACGATGTTCGTTAGATCGGCCGGCGGGGCGGCGAATAGCAGGGTAATGAAGAAGAACTCGGGGTTCCGACTCATCCGCGCCGCCCGCCGGGGTGTTTTGGCGGCGCTGGCAGTCTTCTTGAGCCAACCTGACGCCCGGGCGCAACTCGCCATCGAACGTTTTGAGGTACGGGCCGACGGCCGTTTCACGCTCGACTTTCCCAGTGATCCGTCCAGCTACTACCGGCTGCTGCTGGGGCCCCGCGTGGATGCCGTCAACCAGGTGGGTGCGCTCAGCCTGACGCGGCCGTTGATCACCCCGCTGTCTGGCGGGGAATCCGCCTTTTTTCGCATCCAACAGGTGTCCAGGGCGGCCAGCCTCGACACGGATGCCGACGGGATTCCCGACGTGTACGAGTTGCAGCACCCGCCGCTGGACGGCCTGAACCCCGCCGATGCCCGTCTGGACCTCGACGGCAACGGTCGGACCGAGCTCGAGGATTATCTCGACGCGACCACGCCTCCTCGGCCGGTCCGCATCGCCGGGACGTCGCCGTTTCCGGGCGAGGCCGGCGTTTCGGTGAACCGCGAGGTGGTGGTCTTCTTCTCCGAGCCGCTGGCGGCGGACGCGGTCGTGAACGCGGCGAATTTCCACGCGGGCTTTGGCGGGCGGCGCTTCCTCAGCCGCGTCGAGCTCAGTTCGGACCGCCGCAAGGCCACGCTGTTCTTCCTCGAACCGATTCCCGGCAGCACGCGGGTGACGGTGGTCTTCGATGCGGCCGCCGTGCGGGGCGCCAACGGCCTGCTGGTGGACGCGGACGGGGACGGCGTGCCCGGCGGGGTGAATCGCCTGCAGTACGACACCTACAGCACGACCGGCGTGGCCGGCGCGGCTGATGATTGCGCGCTGGGTGACCTCGGTCTCGATCTGCCCGAGCAGATTTCCAGCCTCGCGGTCACCACCGCCCAGCCCCTGCCGCCTGGTTCTTACCGCCTGCGCTTGGCACCGCCCCTCGCCGACCTGGCCGGCAATCCGCTCGCCGCCCCCTTTACCCTCGACCTGATCGTCTATGACGGAGCGCTGGACACCGACGGCGACGGCCTGCCGGACGACGTGGAACGCCTGCTGGGCACCGACCCCACCCGACCGGACACCAACGGCAATGGCGTACCGGACGGCCTCGAGGACCCGGATGGCGACGGCCTGGGTAGCGCGTTCGAAATCCTCGCCCGGCTCGACCCGCGGCGGCGGGACACCGACGGTAACGGCATCAACGACGGCCAGGAGGACTTGGACAACGACGCCCTGACCAACCTCGTGGAGTTTCAGAACGGCCTCAATCCGCGCCACCCGGAGACCGACGGCGACGGCTGGCTCGACGAGGCCGAAGTCACCGCCGGCAGCGACGGACGCGATCCGCGGGCGGTGCCAAGCCTGCCCGGCTACGCCCGGCCAGCCACCCAGTTGATCCTGCCGCAGGCGCCCCAGCTTGATCTGGCGAACCTCGGTCTGGTCCTCGCGCGACCGCAGCTCTCGCTGGTGTTGCCGGTGGCGCCGCAACTGGCGCCGGAGGAGGCGGGGTTGACCGTCGCCCGGCCGGTGACCTTCCTGACCCTGCCGGTGGCGCCGCACCTGGAGGCTGGCGAGCTGGGCCTGAGCGTGGCCCGGCCAGCCGTGCAACTCATGCTCCCGCGCACCTCTCCGGACGACGACGTAGAACCTGGCACCACCGTGGCGCGCCCGGTCGTCACGCTGCGCCTCGATCGTTAACCCCAAAAAGCTACTCAGTTCAACCCAACGCCTGAAAATCAATCCATCATGAAAACCACACGCATTGCTACCCTCACCTCCCTCGGCAGGCCGACCCCCTGGCTGGCCCTGCTGGCGGGCACTCTCCTCGCGTCGCCGCTGGCCGCGCAGAACTTCAACAACGGCAGCACCGGCGCGCTCGGGGATGTCGCCATTGACAGCGACACCACCGTCGCGCTCCCGCCGGACGGCATCCTGCACTACCGGAGCCTCCGGGTGAACGCCGGCAGCACGCTGCGGTTCACCCGCAACGAGCACAACACGCCCGTGTATCTCCTGAGCCAGGGCGACGTCGTCATCGCCGGCACGATTGATGTCTCCGGCCAGGGCGCGCCCAACAACATCCCCACCGGCGGGGCGGGCGGGCCGGGAGGGTTCGACGGTGGCAAACCGGGCTTTGCCGAGACGCCTCCCGGCGCGGGCTACGGCCCGGGCGGAGGCCGGGGTGGAGAGGAGAATTCCCAGTTTCCGAACGGGGCCGGCAGCGGGTCGTACGCGACGGTGAGCAAAGCCTGGAATAACACCAACCGGGGCGCGGTCTATGGCAGCAAGCTGTTGATCCCGCTAGTGGGCGGCTCCGGGGGCGGTGGCAAGGCCGGCACACCCGGGCGGGGTGGCGGCGGCGGTGGCGGCGCGATCCTCATTTCTTCCAACACCCGACTGGAATTGACCGGCAGGGTCCTGGCGCTCGGAGGATGGGGCGAGGGCAACGGCGGCAGCGCGGGAGCCGTCCGGCTGGTCGCCCCGGTGGTGGCGGGTAACGGAACGGTGGCGGTGAACACCCCTCACAATTGGGCCGGCGATGGCCGCATCCGGGTGGACACGATTGACCGGCGGGAATTGCAACTCGTTTTCCAACCCCTCACCTCGCTGTCGGTGGGCGCCAACCTGTTCATCTTCCCGCCCAACGAACCGCGGCTGGACATGGTGCAGGTGGCGGGACAGGCGATCCCTATGGGCAGCGCCCCGGTGACCTTCCAACTCCCCTTCGGCGCCGATCCGAACCAGGTCGTCCGCGTGCAGGCGCGGGACTGGAACCGCGTGGTGCCCATCCGCGTGGTCCTCACGCCCGGCTCGGGCGACCCGGTGCAGTTCGACGCGGAGATCAACAACGCCGCGCAGAACCCGGCCGTAGCCGAGGTGCCGGTGTCCATCCCGGTCAACACGCTCGTGACCGTGCATTGCTGGACCCGGTAGGAGCGGCTGCCGGCGGCCGCCGCGGAAAGAGTCGGACAGCAAGCCCGTTCAGTCCGTTCGTCTCTTGGACGGGCCCGGCTGAAGCGACGAATAAGGCTCGGTCGAGGGGTGCAACGAGGGGCGGCGAGCCCGCCGCCCCTCCGGTCGGTCAAGGAATCATCGAGGACCGCAGCTCTTACGGCGTGAGTGGCAAATCCTGAACGCCGTAGTCGCCCAATGGCAACCACAGCGTCGCGCCTTGGCGGGCCACTCCGCTGTCCAGTGTCAAATACACGCAGCCGTCGCTGGCGGTCTGGCCAATCTGTTTGAGCGTCGCGGGGTTGGTCGCATTCCAGACGGTTACCGTCTGCCCGCCATTCACCAGAAGCAGTTCATCCACCCGTGTCAGTTGGCTCGGATAGCCGGGAGACTCCGCCAGACCGAACTGAAGAAGCGCGCCCTGCGCGGTCAGGCCCCACGTTTCAAGGCGAGACGACTGTTTTGCCGCATCGTAGCGACCGAGAATGAGCTGGTCGGCGGCCGTCACGATCTGCCCGGTCCAGCCGTCACCGAGTCTTTGGGACGTGACCAAGGACGCCTCCACGCCGTCATAGGCGAGCACATCCAGGAACTGCACCCAGTCGGTCTGCCCTTGTTCGTCCCAGTGGTAGCCCGTGGTGTAGAGCACTTCGCCGCCGTGGGTCACCGCGGCGAGCTGGCCGGGCAGGTCCACCGGCTTGCGCACGGTGGGATTGGCGGGATCCGCGAAGTCCACCACGGTCAGGAAGTGACGGGTCAGCCAGCGGCCGCGGGTGAAGTCAGGCAGAGAATTCGTCACGGTGCGCGAGTCCGGGATGAACTCCGACCTCTGGTGGCTGAGGTAGAACAAGCCGTTGGCCAGGAACGTGGGACTGAAGCCCCAAAGATTGCTGTTCGCAGGCACCTGCGTGAAGGACGCAAAACGCGGCTGGCGCGGGTCGCTGATGTCGAAGGCGAAAAACTGGCCGCTGCCCGAACCACCCCACCAGCCGGGGAGCCAGCGCCCAAAGGGTGCAAGGTCTAGGATCCACGGCCCGCGCCACCAGCCGGAACTGCCTCCCGCGAGCACCAACAGTCCCGGGCGGGGCGTGAATGCCTTCAGGCGGTTGATCCAGCCAACGCCTTCCACGCGCGCTTCCGTGGTCCCTGCCACCGACAGGTGGGGCAGTGCCGCGAGTTCAAACGCGGTTAGGAAGAGGTTCGGCGGCAGCGGAGCGGGCGGGTCACCCTCTTTCCCGGGTTCGATCGGCAACGATGCCGGATCGAATTGCGCCACGTACAGATAGTCACCAATCCACTCGCAGGCCGCGATCGGCAGGGAGCGGGGCAGGGGGAGCGCGCTGAGCAGCCGGTCGGGGTCGCGGGCGTTGACGACGCGCAGCGCCGGAGTCGCGGTCGCCCACCACGCATTGCCGCCCTCGACCTCAACGAGATGGTCCCCGATCGCAAACACTTGGTCCACCGGCCAGGCAAGATCAAGATCGCTGGTCACCAGCGGCCGGTCGCGGTCGGTGGCGTTCACGGTCAGCAGTTCCCGGCCCGACAACGAGAGGATGCGCTCGCCGTGCAGGGTGGCGCGCCGGGCCTGCATGGCATGCTCGATCACGCCGCGGGCGCGGAGCGCGTTCGCTTCGAGGTCAATCAACTGCACGCGCGAGGCGTAGCCCTTTTCCGAGTAACCCTGGTACGGAACGAGAATCAGGCCGGCGTCGGGTAGCACGGTGAACGCCTTTTCGTCGTAGTTGGCCTCGCTCCAGGAATGGTTCTCGCCCAGCGGGACCTTGGACACGAGCGCCGGATGCGCCGGGTCCGCCACGTCGAAGAGCGACACTTCGACCTGCCAGTTGTTTGTTCCACCGACGCCCACGGTCACCAGCCGGTCCCCCAAGGGCTGGATGTAGGTGGACCAGCCAGGGATCTCCAACTCGCCGTGAAGCGTGGGATGGGCCGGGTCCCGGAGGTCCACAATCCACAACGGGTCCACCCGCTCGAATGTCACGATGTAGGCGCGGTCGCCATCAAACCGCGTGGCGAACAGCGCCTCACCCTTGCCGACGCGGATTTCGCCGAGCTTCCGAGGGGCGGCGGGGTCGGCGAGCGAAAAGGTCTCGAGCACGCTGACCGTCTCGTTCCGATTCTCCCAGCGCCAGACGTGGGAAATGACGGTGAAGACCTCGCCGTCGAGGTTCAATTTGAACTTGTCCGCCACACGACCGGCGGGCTTGACGGTTCCGGCACTTTTCATCTGGCCGCCGGGCGACTGGATGTCAATCAGCTTGACCTCGCTGTGCCACCAATCGGTCGGTCCCTGCAGGCCGACAAACAGGAAGCGATCCGTGGCCGCGACGACGTTCCCATAGCCAGGGAACCAGAGGGTGTCCCGGACGACGGGCGCGGTCGGATCGCTGAGGTCGAACGAGCTGACCGTCGTCCCGTATTCCCATTGTTGGGTGGGTGGTTCGCCGGGCCGCGTGGGCGGGAGCGTGACCACCCGGTAGGTCTGCGAAGCGACGTAGAGGGCCGTTCCCACGAGGCGGCTTTCCTGAATGTAGCCGGGCACGGGAAGCGACTTGACCACGGTGGGCGTGCCCGATGCCACGTCCACGATCAGCGCCTGACTGCCCCCGTCCGCACTCCAATCACACCCGTTTCGCGCCAGCAGGATCGCGTGCCGGTCGCCCAGCAGGTACATCTGCTCGCCGGCAGCGGGGATTCTCAGGGTGCCAAGGAACGCGGGCTGGTCGGGATTTGCGACGTCCACCACCTGGAGGCCGCGGTACTGATTGAAGAAGAAGAGCCGGTCCCCGCGAACGATCCAAATATCCGACTCGACCACCGCGCGGCTCCCGCTCCCGCTCCCGGCCTCGGGAGGCGCTCCGGCGTCCAGATT
>CALJWR010000017.1 GCA_937976685.1 uncultured Verrucomicrobiae bacterium | reverse complement strand
CCGCCTGAAGAGGTAAGCAGCAGCGAGCCTCTCTTACGACAACTCACGAGACCGGGCTTCGGCCCGGTCTCTTTTTTTTGGGGGGCCGGCGGCGACGCGTGGAATGGCGCGGCGCATTCGCAGGGTTGGGCCGCCAGCGACCGGGCACCGCGCTTTTCCTTGATTCAAGGGAGCCGGTGCCCATGCTGCGCCCACCACCATGACTGCCTCATCTGACTCAGCCGCCCCGGACCCGGCGAAACCTGAGACCTTCGTTGAAGCCCGTGGGGGGACGAATACCAGCCGGCCGCTGAGCGCCGCTTCGTCTGCCGCCCGCCGTCTGGAACTCATCCGAGCGGACATCACCACGCTGGCGGTGGACGCCAACGTGAACGCCGCAAATCCGTCGCTCCTTGGCGGGGGCGGTGTGGACGGCGTCATTCACCGCGCGGCCGGGCCGGCGTTGCGGTCCAAGTGCGAAACGCTGGGCGGCTGCCATACCGGCGACGCGCGCATTACCCGTGGCTACCGGCTCCCCGCGCGGCACGTGATCCCCACGGTGGGCCCCGTGTGGTTTGACGGATCCAAGCGCGAAGAGGAGCTGCTGGCCCGTTGCTATCGCCGGAGTCTGGCGTTGGCGCGGCAACACGGCCTGAAGACGATCGCGTTCCCGGCCATCAGCACCGGGGCCTACCGCTTTCCCCCGGATCGCGCCGCCCGCATTGCTGTCCGGGAGTGTCTGGCGTTTTTGGAGGCGAACGCCGACTTTGAGCGGATCCTCCTGGTCAGCTTCAGCCCGGAGGCGCCGCGGACGATGGAAAGCGCTTGGGGGGAAATCACTGGCGAAGGACCGCGGCGGCCGTAGCACGGGCGGCTTGGTCGCCGGGTGGCCGCCTATTTCGCCCGGTTCCGCACCACCAAGACCGGACAAGGGGCGTGGCGGACGACCCGTTCGGCGGTGCTGCCCATGAGGACATGCTTTAATCCCGTGTAGCCGTGAGTGCCGATGATCACGAGGTCCACATTGAGTTCTCGCGCCGCCTCGGTGATCTCGAACCACGGCTGGCCGGTGCGGGTGAGCGTTTCAGCCGGCAACCGGCCAGCGACCACCTCGGCGACCATGCGGGCCAGGTTTTCGGCCACCGGCTCGCGGATTTCCGCCTCGACCGGCGGCAACTCAATCTCGCCGAGGCCCGAACCCACATACGGCATTTCCACGACGTGGAGCACGAGCAACTTCGCGTCAAACTGGGCCGCAAAGGCCACCGCGTACGCGAGCGCCTCCCGCCCTGGGGTTGAGAAATCCACCGGCACCAGAATCGTGCGCGGACTGACGGCGGCCCCGGCCGGGGTTTCGCCGGTCGGTGCGCTGTTGCGTGAGGAGTTGTTCATGGATCGCGCTCGGTTACGCTCCGAGCCAGTCCTCCGCGTTGCGAACAACGGCGGGCGAACGGATCGGGGCTGACGTGGACAGAAAATAATTCCCCTTCCCCGAAACTCAACCTTCGGCTGGCTCTCGTTTGGTCTTCGGCAGCGGCCAGTTTTCCATTCCCTTCCACGGCTGTTCGGCCTATAGACCGCCATGCGCGCGCAATGTTGGATTCCCTCTTGGTTGCTGGCCGCCGTTGCCGTATTCGCCGGCGAACGCGAAGCTTGGAGCCCGCTTTTCAACGGCCAGAATCTCGACGGTTGGGTCCAGCGGGGCGGCCAGGCGATCTATCGGGTCGAAGACGGTCAGATCGTGGGACGCACGGTGCCCTCCACCCCCAACTTCTTCCTCTGCACCACCCGCTCGTACCGCGACTTTGTGCTCGAACTCGAATTCAAGCCCATGACCGGCCTGAACTCCGGCATTCAGATTCGCAGCGAATGTTTCGACACGCCGCGGACCAATCAACTCGGCGGCAAGGAATATCGGATTCCCGCCGGCCGCGTCCACGGCTACCAGATTGAGATTGACCCCAGCGAGCGGGCGTGGACGGGTGGAATCTACGACGAGGGTCGTCGGGGCTGGCTGGTGGACTTGAAGGAGAACGAGCCGGCCCGCAAGGCTTTCAAGCCGAACGACTGGAACCACTTCCGGATCGAGTGCCGCGGCGACTCCATCAAGACCTGGCTCAACGGGGTCTTGGCGGCCGAACTGACGGATGGCGTGACGCCGGAAGGATTCATCGCGCTGCAGGTCCACGGCGTTGGGAACCGGACCGACCCGTTGGAAGTGCGCTGGCGAAACCTGCGGATCAAGGAGTGGTGAGCTGGATGGGTGGCCCGAAGGCGGCGATGCTCCGGCGATAAAACGGCCCCGAGCCCGCAGCCTCCGGCCAGATCGTCACGCATCGTCGGGGGGCGCTTCAGCGAACCTCTCGGCTGCCATCGGTGCCGGCTGTGGATCGTGGACCGCGCATGGAGCGAGGGTTGCTTCCATCACCACGCCTTGCTCCGGATTGACCAGCGCGCCCTCTCCGCCGCGGTTTCCGGTCGCCTTCGGCTATGGGGAGGTGTATTCCCTTCCCATGAACTCCCGATGGATGGGGATGCTCGCCCTGACGGCAGGCTTGGTCTTTGGCGGATGTGTCAGGAAGAAGCCGGAATACCTTCCGCCGGTGTCCGCCGGTGAAGTGTCAGGGAGCAAGAAGCTGAAGAAAGTTCCCCGGGAACCCAAACGCCCGGCCACAGTGATGGTGCTGGTCGCTTACGGGGTGGACGGCAAGCCGGTGTACGCGGAACTGCGGCAATCCACCGGCGACGCGGCGCTCGACCAGCGCATTGTGGACTCAGTCCTCGCGAACTGGACCTTCCCGCCCGGCAAGGCGGACACGGTGCTGGTGCCGGTGGACGTGCGGTCCGTAGCGCGCGAGTGACACCAAGGGACCGCTGACGCTGGCGTTTCTTCCGCCCGAGAGATCCAGGGCGGGCGTCACACGATCTTTACCTGGTCCCGGTGGAATTTGGGGGGAGCTTGCGCTAATTTCAGCTGCGTTTCGGACGACGGAAAGGGCGCCGGCCGCGCAAGCCTGCCGCCGGCGGGCCCGGCGTGCTGTGAGTCCAACTCCCGCTTGAAATGGCTGAACCGCTGAACTCTGGCCTCCCATGACTGAATTCGAAAACTTGCCCGGGCGCAAGGCCCGCCATCTTCTCAACCGCTGTGACGTCCTTGCCGGGCTAGTTCTGTGCTGGTTCCTTGCCTCCCAAGCCCATGCGCACCCGGACAAGGTGGAGACTGGCCTGCTGCTCCACTTCGCCACTGGCAGCCATCCGATCGAAAACGGCCGCTGGGAGGACCTGACCCATCGCCTCACCGCTCAGGTGCAGGGCGAGCCGAAGTTGGCCAGCCTTGGACCCGCACAGGCGCTGGTGTTCGACGGTTTCACAGACTGGTTGCTGGCGGCGCCGGATCGGGCCACCGCCGAACCGGCGTTGCCGAAACGTCACTTCTCCATCGCGGCCTGGGTGGTGGTGAACGAAACCCATCCCGACGGTGGCATCGTCGGTTTTCTCCAGGACAACGGCGACTACGAGAAAGGCTGGTTGCTCGGGTTCAACCGCCGGTCGTTTTCGCTGACGTTGTCCACCGTGGGGGCGGACGACGGGAACGGTGAGTTCACGCGACTCAACGGCACGACGGCGATCGAGCCGGGCCGCTGGCACTATGTGGTGGGGACCTACGATGGTCAGACCATCCGGCTCTACGTGGACGGGAAACTGGACGGGGAGGCGACGGGCCAGTCGGGCGATGTGCTCTATCCGCCACGCGGCCGCTACGCGGTGGCGGCCTACGCGGACGACAACGAGTTGTACCCGCTCAACGGGGCCCTGTACGAGGTGAAGGTCTATGAGCGGGTGATGTCGGCGGAGGAGATCGCCGAGGTCGCCCGCCGGAACGAAAAGTTGCTGGCATGGCGCAGCCCGGTCAACCAGGAACTCCAGTTCATCGTGAAGCCCTACCTGCAATTCGGCACCCCTTCTTCCATGCGCATCCTCTGCGAAACCAGCGCGCCGTCGCGAATGACCGTCGAGTATGGCGAACTGCAGCCGCTCAAGGGTCGCGTCACCACGGCCGAGCCGAAGGCCATCAGCGAAGTGCGGCTCGAGGGGCTCAAACCCTTCACCCGGTATTTCTATCGGATCGAGTGCGAGGACGGGCAGGGGAACCTCGCCCGGAGCGAGGTGTATTCGTTCCAAACCGCACCGGGCCCGGAGGCCGCCTGGGCGTTCGGAATCATCGGCGACACGCAGCGTAATCCGCAGGTCACGCGCCGTTGCGCGGAAGGGATCTTTGCCCTGCGCCCGAACTTCACGCTGCACCTGGGCGACGTGGTGGACGACGGTCACGCCAAGCAGCAGTGGGTGTTCGACCTTTTCGAGCCGTGTTCGCGGCTGTTCGCGTACGTGCCGACGTTCCCCGTCATCGGCAACCACGAGAAGAACTCCCACTGGTACTACGACTATTTCAGCCTGCCGGCGCCCGAGTACTACTACACCTTCACCTACGGCAACGCGCAGTTCTTCATGATTGATTCGAACAAGGACTGCGGGCCGGGCAGCGAGCAATATCGCTGGCTGGAGCGCGAACTGGCCGCCTCGACCGCAACGTGGAAATTCGCGGCCCATCACCATCCGTGTTTCAGTTCGGACGAGGACGACTACGGCGACCACTGGAAGGGCCGGCCGGATCGTCCCTTCACTTACGGCGACTCCAACGTCCGCCGCCTCGTGCCGCTGTACGAGCGCTTCGGCGTGGACATCGTCTTCGCCGGCCACATCCACAGCTACGAGCGCACCTGGCCGATCCTCCAGATGTCCATCAACCAGGCCAGGGGCGTGCGCTACCTCATCAGCGGCGGCGGCGGCGGTGGCCTCGAGCAGGCCGCGCCGCAGCGGGCGTGGTTCTCCGTGCATGTTCAGCGGGGTCATCACTACTGCTTCGCGGCAGTCCAGGACCGCACCATCGAATTCAAGGCCTACGACCTTGAGGGCCGATTGTTCGACACCTTCGCGCTCACCAAGCCGGCAGATCGCTGAGAAGGGCGCGGCAACGGATCTCGACGTCGCGCAGCCTTGAACGCATGGCTTGTGCGTCTCAGGTTCTGCGGCACAGTCCGCGCGTGAACGATCGTGAGCGAGAAGCAGTTTTCACGCTGTGCCTGATGGCCGCCTTTGCCGACGGGGCGAAGGACGAGTCGGAACGCGCGGAACTTCGTCGGATCGCCGAGGGCCTCAACGCCCCCGATTTCAACGCAGCGGCAGCCTACCACAAGGTGCTCGTTCAGCGGCCGGCGTTGGCCGACGTCGCTGCGGCCCTCGAATCGCCCGAGGTTCGGCAACTGGCCTACGAGATGGCGGTCTGCGTTTGTGACGCAGACGGGCTGCAGAATGCGGCTGAGCAACAGTTTCTTGCCAACCTGCGCGCCGCCCTTCGCCTCGACCCCGCTGCCACGGACCCGCTGACGCGCGACGCCGACGCACTGGCCGCCGCGCCCGCCGCGGGCGGGGAGTTGCCGTTGGCACTGATGCCGGGCCAGCCGTCGGTGGCCGGCGGCGCTGACACCGATCAGATGATCCTGAACTACGCGATTCTGAACGGTGCGTTGGAACTGCTGCCGGATTCGCTCGCGACAGTGGCCATCATTCCGCTGCAGGTGAAGATGGTCTATCGCATCGGCCGCCAGCACGGCTTTGAACTGGATCGCGGTCACATCAAGGAGTTCGCCGCCACGGCTGGCCTGGGGCTGACCTCCCAAGTGGTGGAGGGGTATGCGCGCAAACTGCTCGGCGGATTGCTCGGAACGGTACTGGGCGGAGTGGGGCGCAGCGTGGGAAAGCACGCGGCCAGTTCGCTGATGTCGTTTGCCACCACCTATGCGCTCGGGCACGCGGCCCGCCAGTATTACGCGGGCGGCCGCCGGCTTTCGGCGGTGGAACTGCGGCAGCTTTTCGGTTCGCTCAATTCTCAAGCGCAGACCCTCTATGCGCGCTACGTCCCCGAGATTCAGCGGCGGGCGGGCGAGGTGAACGTACGGAATCTCGTGCCGCTGCTCCGACAGTAAGGTGCCGGGTCAAATCATTCCGGCCGTTTCGCCGCCTCGGCCACCGTGGGTTCCCGCTTGAGGGAGCGGCGGGTCCCCGTCATCGTCCCGCGGTCCAAAACACATCATCAACGCCATGAACGCCAACCGCTCGTCCTCCGTTTCCCGTCGTCAACTGCTCAAAAGTGCGGCCCTGGTCGCCGCCGCCGCGCCGCTGGCCGGACGCCCGGCGACGGCTGCGACCGGCCCGGCTGCCACGAAGGGCCGGATCAAACACTCGATCGTGAAATGGTGTTTCGAGACGGCCGGCAGCAAATGGAACATCGAGCAGATGTGCGACGTCGCGAAGCAATTGGGTTGCCTGAGTGTGGAACTGACGCCGGTGGCCGATTACGCGGTGCTCCGACGCCACGGTCTCACTTGTGCGATCGCGCAGATTGTCATGGATCCCGACCCGCCCTTCCTTTACGGCTTCAACAACCCCGCCCACTGGCCGCGGGTCATCAAGGCGACCACGGACGCGATTGATGCCGCCGCCGCGGCCGGCGTGCCCAGCGTCATCTGCTTCACCGGCTATTCTGCGCTGAATCCGAAAGACCCGAAGAGTCGCCACCTGTCGCCGGAACGCGGCGCGCGCAACTGCGTCGAGGGACTCAAGAAGGTCATCGGCCACGCGGAGCGCCAGGGCGTGAACCTCTGCCTCGAGATGCTGAACACGCGCGAGAACACCCATCCCATGAAGGGCCATTCCGGCTACCAGGGCGACCATACCGACTACTGCATTGACATCATCAAACGGGTCGGGTCGCCGCGGATGAAGCTGCTTTTCGACATCTACCACGTGCAGGTTCAGGACGGCGACGTGATCCGCCGCATCCGCCAGCATCACCCGTACATCGGTCACGTCCACACCGCGGGCAATCCCGGTCGGGGCGAACTGGACAACCGGCAGGAGATCAACTTCCCGCCGATCATGGAGGCCCTCGTCGAGGTGGGCTACCAGGGCTACGTCGGCCACGAGTTCATCCCCACGCGGGACGCCTTCGAGGGTCTGCGCGAGGCGGTGACGCTTTGCGACGTGTAGCCGCCGGCGCTACCGGCGGGTCGGCTTGCCCTCCCTGGATCCCAGGGCGGACAACAACTTTTCGTGGATGCGGTCGAACTCGCCGTTGCTGAAGACGCACACAACGTCCCCGGGAAGGGTCTCGTTCGCCAACAAGTTCACAATGGTTGGCACGTCGGGCAGGTAGTGGGCGACCTTCCCCCGGGCGCGCAGGTCGCGGATGAGCTGTTCCGGGTCGAGTCGCTCCTCGGGGCGAAGCTGGGTCAGCCGCGCCACCTGGGAAACCAACACGAGGTCGGCGCCAACGAACGCACCGGCCAGCGCCTGCTGAAAGACGTTGCGCCGTGTGGTGTTCGAGCGCGGTTCAAAGACCGCCCAGACGCGCCGGCCCGGGTACTTGAGTCGCACGACCTCGAGCGTGGCCGCCAGCGCGGTCGGGTGATGCGCGAAGTCGTCCAGGACGACCACTCCATTCGCTTCGCCGCGGGGATCGAGCCGGCGCTTGACGCCCTGGAAGGTGCTGAAACCGCGCTGGATCTCCGCGTCGGTGAGGCCGCAATGGCGGGCACAGGCCAGCACGCCCAGCGCGTTGCGCACGTTGAACGCTCCGGCCAGCGGCAGGTGAAATCGCGTTGATCCGACGGTGAACTCGGATTGGTCGCCGTGGCAGGTGACGTCGGAGGCGCGCGCGTCGTTGCCGTCGCCGAGGCCAAAACGCCGCGTGGGCGTGTGGGGCAGCGGGAGCAGCGGCGCGAGATTGGGATCGTCGCCGTTGGCGAGGAGCAGCCCGTTGCCCGGCAGGATGCGAAACAGGTGGCGAAAGGAGGTCTGGATGGCGGCGAGGTCCGGGAAGATGTCGGCGTGGTCGAACTCGAGGTTGTTGGCGATGACGACCTCCGGCAGGTAATGGACGAACTTGCTGCGCTTGTCGAAGAAGGCGGTGTCGTACTCGTCGCCCTCGATGATGAACCACTCGCCGCCGTCGAACCGGGCACCCACGGGAAAGTTCCGCGGCGAGCCGCCGATTAGAAAGCAGGGATGGCGACCGCTCGCCTCGAACACGTGGGCCAGCAGGGCGGTGGTGGTGGTTTTGCCGTGCGTCCCGGTCACCACCAGCGAGCGCCGGCCGCGAATGAAGAATTCCCGCAGCAGTTCGGGCAGGGAGCAGTAGCGCAGGCGGCGATTGAGCGTTGCTTCCGCCTCGGGATTGCCGCGGGTGATCGCGTTGCCGATGACGACCAGGTCCGGCGCAGGGTCGAGATTGGCCTCCGCGTAACCAAGCGTGAACGGCACCCGATGCGTGGCGAGGAGGCCGGCCATCGGCTCGTAGATCGCCTGATCCGAGCCTGTCACGCGATAGCCGAGCTTTTGCATGGCGATGGCTGCCGAGCCCATCGCCGTCCCGCCGATCCCCACGAAATGCACCGACCCGATCTGGCCTGAAATCATCGGCGCGATGATGCGGACCGGTCGAGCGGCGGGAAGCCCAAGTTGCTCACCGCCGCCGGCTAACGGACCAGCAGCCGCAGGTGCTCGCGCCAGACCGCGTAACCGGCCGCGTTAAGATGGAGCCGGTCGGCCACATAGAGGTCCTCGCGGGGTGTGCCGTCCGGGGTCAGCACGAACGGATTCAGGTCGAGGAACGTTCGGCGCGGATCGCCGGCGCAGTGGGCCGCGAGGAGTGCGTTGGCGAAGGCAATCTGTTCCCGCAAATGCCAGCGGGCGGGCGTGAGTTTGATCGAGGTCACGATCAGCCGCGCCTCCGGAGCCGCGGCGTGGAGCCGGGCGCAAAAGGTTCGAAAGTCGGCCGCCACGTCTTCGGGTTTCTTGCCCGCAGCCAGATCGTTGCTGCCGCAGTAAAAGACCACCAGTCGCGGCTGATGCACCCCGACCAACCGCTCGAAGTAATGCACGCAGTCGGAAATGTGCGAGCCGCCGAACCCGCGATTGATCGGCCGCAAGCCGGGGAAATCCTCGGCCAGGGTTTTCCAGAGCCGGATGGACGAACTTCCCACGAAGACCACGCCTCCGGTCTTGGGCGGCGATTCCCGGTCCGCTGCCTCGAAGGCGGCGATTTCCCGGGCCCAACGTTCCGGGCCGGCGGGATCGGCCGCGCTGACGTTGTGGATGGAGATCGCCACCGTGAGAGCGGACACGAGCGTTTTCATGAGCAGTCTGTGTTCGGTTGTTTTCTCCGGGTCCGCCGGGTTGGACCTCGGCGGGTGCCCGATCAAGCCAACAAGTCCGTGATCACGCGACCCGCAATCCCGGTGAGCCGGGCGTCGAGCCCCTGAAACTTGACCGTCAGCCGGGTGTGCTCGATGCCGAGCGCGCGCAGGAGCGTGGCGTGCAAATCGTGAACGTCCATCGGGTTTTCCACCGCGTTGTAGCCGAGTTCATCCGTGGCTCCGTACACGATGCCCGGTCTGATGCCGCCACCGCAGAGCCAGATGCTGAAGCCGGCGTTGTGGTGGTCGCGCCCGTCGCCGGCCTGGCTCATCGGGGTTCGGCCAAACTCGCCCGCCCAGACAATCAACGTATCCGCCAGCAGGCCGCGTTGCTTGAGGTCGGTGATCAACGCCATGCAGGCGCGGTCAACCATCCACTCAATCTCAGACCGAGCCGCGGCTCACTGGTTCACATGGACGACCTTGGCGGGAGGGAACCCGTTGAACCACGTGGCCGACGCGTTGCTGTAGGCGCCGATGTTCTCCGCGTACACGAGATCCTCGATGTCGAGGTCGGGCAGCAACTCGCTTTGGGAGAGCGTGTCCAGCCCGTCGCAGGTCTGGCCGAACACGGCCGACACCTCGGGCTTGCCGCGCTTGAAGGCTTTCAGCGGGTACTGGCAATGATCGAAGATGATTCCGGAAAACGTGTGATAGACGCTGTCGTCAATGTAGTAGCACGGTTTGCCGTCGCGGACGGCCTTGCCGATGATGCGGGCAATCGCCGTGGCTGCGGTGGCGACGAGCAAGCGCCCCGGCTCGGCAAGGATTTCGATGTCCGGGGGGAAGAGACGGGTCAGTTCGGCATTGATGACGCGGGCGAGCTCGGAGAAGGGCCGGACATGCTTGTTGTAGCGGGCGGGGAAGCCCCCCCCGATGTCGAGGATCTTGATTTCATGACCCCGTTCCCGCGCCTCCTTCATGACGGCGGCCGCCGCGTTCATGGCCTGCACGAAATTCTCGAAGTTGGTGCATTGGCTCCCGACGTGGAAGCTGATGCCTTCGACAACGAGGCCCAGCTTGAACGCGGCGACGATTAGGTCCACCGCTTCGCCCGGATCGCAGCCGAACTTGGAGGACAGTTCGCATTGGGAGCCAGTGTTGGCCACGCGCAACCGGAGCACCAGACCCGCGTGGGGAGCGTACGCTTTGATCTTTTGCAGTTCGTGCGGATTGTCGTAGGTGACCAGGGGCTTGTATTGGTCCAGCGCCTGCAGCGTTTCCTTCGGCTTGGTGGGGTTGGCGTAGATGATTTTGTCCCAGATGAAATCCTGGCGCTGCCTGGGCGGCAGGTGTTTGATGAGCTCGTACACGAGCATGAACTCGGCGACGCTGGCCACGTCGAAGCTCGCCCCGGCCTCGAACAGGGTGCGGATGATGGCGGGATCCGAATTGGCCTTCACCGCGTAATACGCCTGCACCTTGGGCAGGTGGCGCCGGAACTCGGCGTAATTGCGGCGGAGAACGGAGTGATCCACCACCACGATGGGCGTGCCGTGCTGGCGGGCGAGGGATTGGAGCTGGCGGGTGGTCATGGAGCGTTGGCGCACTGGCGCCCGCGACCCTTGTAGGGCCGACGCCGGAAAACGCAAAACCAAATACCAAGGAGCCACGCTGGCAGTAACCAGCGCAACAGGACGCCAGCTTCATGCCCGAGCTTGCGACGCCCTCCCAGAACGCAGGCTGGCCGCCAAGCATCCGCGTTTTCCCCGCCGCTGCCGGCACACCCTCCACTGACTCGCGCCCTTCGGCCCGTCGGAACTGCCCATCCGCGCTGGCCGCAACACGACAGGCGGTCGGATGGCTTGGCCATCGCGACAACGACGGACAGAGGGCGGACGGACCAGCAAGACCGGCCAGGCAGCCAAGCCAGCGGCAATGCCGCCCCGTCGGTCAGTGTGAAGGAGGCGATTTGGCCAGCGGATCCGGCCGGGCCACGCGCTGAATGTCCTCCCACTGCTTCTGCCAGGCTGCCGCGAGTTCCGCCATCCTCTCCGGCTTCTCGCCCGCGAGATTGCGCGTCTCGCCGCGATCCGTGGCCAGGTCATAGAGTTCCCACGCGGCGTTGGTTCCGGCGGCGACGATCTTCCAGTCGCCGACGCGAAGGGCGCGGTTGCCTTCGTGCTGCCACCACAGGCTGTCGCGTTCGATCGGAACGTCCCCGCGGAGCGCCGGAAGCAGGCTGCGTCCCGGCAGTGGCGGCGCACCGTTTGCGGGCGGGGGTTGGGAGGATGGCGCACCGACGACCTCAAGGATGGTCGGCACGAAGTCAATCACATGGGCCGGCGCGTGCCGGAGTTCGCCCTGCCCGGCGATGCCCTTCGGCCAGTGAACGATGAACGGGGTCGCGATGCCACCCTCGTGAACCCAGGTCTTGTGACGGCGGAAGGGCGTGTTGGCCGCCGTGGACCACCCGGGGCCGAGGCAGAGGTAGCTGCCGGCTGAACCGGGGGCCGCGGCCGGATCGTGGCCGTCACCGCGAACCATGATTTCAGCGCTGGCGCCGTTGTCCGAAAGGAAAACCACCAGGGTGTTTTCCCCGGCGCCCATCGCCCTAACCTGCGCCAACACCCGTCCAATCTCGCGATCCATGACTTCGATCATGGCGGCATGGATCGCCATCTTTGTCGCCAGAAACTCGCGTTGGCCCGGCGTGAGATCGCGCCAGGGCAGGGGTCGGTTGACCTCGTTCGGTCCCAGTCGGAGCAGGGCCTCGGGGAAGTGGTAAGGCGGCCCCACGTCGGTTTCAAAC
>CALJWR010000016.1 GCA_937976685.1 uncultured Verrucomicrobiae bacterium | reverse complement strand
TGACCAGTACGAACCGACGATGCACGCCAGCGCAAGCACTGGCACAAGAATCCGGAACCGAGTTTTCATGTGGTTATTGCGAGGGAGTGGATTCGGGGATGAGGAAAAGTTCGTCGCGCCTGGAAAGGAGCCAGCGCGCGCGGCGTTGCATTACCAGATTCACCAGACGCGTTTCCGGCTGGTCATCTGGATTGATCGCCTGGGCCCTGGCCAGCAGCGCGTCAAATTCGGCGAGGTCCTGCTTTTGGACGCTCACCGCCTCGGCGAAGGACACATACGGTCCGGCCAGCTTGCCGCCGCTGAGTTCCACTGCGCGTTCGAAATGGCGCCGCGACCGTTGGGCGGCATCGCCCGCCGCGCCCTGCCGGGCCATCTCGTAGGTGATGAGAAATGAGTGGATGGATCCCTGGTCCCAATCCGGGTCCAGCGCAGCGGCGCGGTCAATCAGGGCCTCGGCCTGCGGTACTTCGGCAATCCGTTGCGGGTCATCTTTGCTGAGCGAAATCGCAGCAGCCCATGACACCGCCGTCCAGTAAAGCAAGGGAACGTCGCGTTTCGCGACAACGCGCACGGCATTGGTGGGGTTTGCCCGGAGCGCCAAGCCGATCCCCGGGCGGCGAGCCTCCAGGCCGCGCAGCCCGTAATCGCGGGCGCGGAGATATAGCCGCCTGGCCCGCGCGCGCATGGCCTCCGCCGCCGCAAAATCCTGGTCCTCGAGCTCGTCGGCGTCCTGCTGGACGAAGGCGTACGCGTATTGAGTGAATCCACTCGCCGTCGCGAAGAGCAGGCCTTTGTGCCGCGGGCTCTCGGCGAGGAGGCTCTCCATCAGCTTCAGGCTGAACGGTACCGCCTGGCGGATCAGCTCGGGATCCTCGTCACTGGCGAAGGTGGTGCCGCCCGACGCGAGGGCATCTCCGAACGTGTTGACCGCGAATTGCTTGATCGAGCAGCCGGTCAGTCCCGCCATCAACAGCAACCACAGGAGGCCCGAGAGAATCCTCCTCGTCTGGCTTCGGCTGCCCGCCTCCGCCGCGGTCGCCCGGTTCTCAGTTGTTGCGTTCATTGTCAGCCTCAACAAGTCTCGCGCGACTGGGCGGGGGCACAAGCGCGAACCCGCCCGCCTCGATCGTCGCGCTTTGGTACCATGCGCGCCGGCTGCCACGAAATTCATTTTCTCGAAGCGATCATCGCCCACGCCCCACGTCCGCTCTTGCCGGAGCCGCGCTTCCAGCGGAGCGGGGTACCGGTTGACGCCAGCAGTCATTGGGCCTAAGCACTGTGGGTCAGAGATCCAGGAAGTTTTATGAAGAAATCCAAAGCATCATCGGCCACCACCGCCACAGAGCTCACCCGTAGCCTGAATCAAGTGCTGGCAGACTCGTACGCCCTGATGGCGCTCACGCACTCCGCGCACTGGAACGTGGAAGGTCCCGGCTTCTTTGCCCTCCATACCGCGTTCCAGACCCAGTACGAGGAGCTCTTCACCGCGATTGACGAGATTGCCGAACGCATCCGCGCCCTCGAAGCGTACGCGATCGGCGGACTCGCCACCTTCGCCCGCGAGGCGCAAATCGAGGAGTTCGCAGCCCCGCTGTCCCAAGAGGGCTACGTCACGGCCCTGATCGCTGCCAACGAGAAGCTCCTCGCCGATGCGGCCCGCGCCCGCGACCTGGCCGGCGAGCTGAACGACGCGGAGAGTCAGGACCTGATAATTGCCCGCATCACGATTCACCAGAAGACCCTCTGGATGCTGAAGAGCTTTCTGCGGAGCTGAGGCAACGTCCGCGAGCGTTGCGCTGCGCTTTCGAAAGCGAGCGGGCCGGCCCAGTCCGTTCAGCGCCGGGGCCCCACCGGCCTGCGCGAGGATTCGAACTGTACCACTGGGTTCGGGCCGATGGTGCGGGCGCGGAGAGGCGACCGTGAGGCTTGCGAAGCTGGTGGACGAGGCGAAGCTCCCGCGACTGCCGTCGAAGGGAGCGGGACGCCCGCGGGCGGAACCGCCTCGCCAGCCGCAGTCGCTGCAGGCGTCTTGCCGACCGGAGAAGGAGGCGGAGCGAACGGCACTGAGGGCAACGGTTCTTCGGCCGGAGCTGGCTGGTGGAAACCGGTTGCCGCGACCAGCCCGGCGGTTGAATTCCGATTCGGGCTATGGGCAGCGAAATACATCCCTCCTACCGCGGCCCCGCCAATCGCAGGCGCTTCTCGCACCGGGAGATTGACGCCTCCAGAGCTGAAGAACTGCGCTGCCTGGGTGTTGGGGGTCACCATCAGCGACGGGCGAGTCACACCAAAGAGCCCGCCACCCCCGCCAACTTGGAAACCCATGCCACCGCCCTGAAAGCCAAGGCCCCCGCCGCTGGGGGCGACATTTACCCGCGCGACGATCACCCCGCCGAACGAACTCCCGCCCACGCCCGAAAGGCCACCGCCCATCATTGCGCTGCCGCCGGCGAACTGCGCTTCGAGACTCGCAGCGGCGAGGATGACACCGGCGCTGTTCAGCAACTTCATGGAGCACTAGTACGCCCGTTTCTCTCAAGGCTCAAGTTCAACCGGTGCAGCTCAAGAAACCGTTTTGAACGTGAGACTCGCGGGAGTCACCGACGGGTCCTGTTAGGGACGCCTTTCAGCGCAACAGGCTCCCGAAAAGCGCAACGCCTCCCAAAACGCTCCGCCACAATTGTGGTCCCGACGGGCTGCGAAGAACTCCGTTCTGCCCCGGTCATCCGCGGCCCGTTCGGCGGCACGCGACGCGGTCATCGAGCCAACCTTTCTGGCACCGCTTCTGCTTTTTGACGCGAGTCTGGTTTTGGTTCTTCGGTTCGCTGGCCCGTGAGGTTGGTCGCGGTGCCGTCTGACGCGAGCCGGAGGGGTTGGTGGTTGGTATCTAGGGTGGGCAGCGGGCCGGTTTTTTGGTTGTCCGGTCCGCTGCTCTTTTATTTCCAGCGGTTTCCTCGAACCGCCGGCTTTTCACTCGACGACCGACCGGTGGCGGCCTTCACTTGCCCCATGAATTCTCCGTTCACTCGCCGTCACTTCCTTCGTATCGCGTCGGCCGGCGCCGTCGTGAGTTTTGGCTTATCGCGCGTGAATTTCGCGCAGAACTCCCCCAACTCGAAGCTCAACATCGGGTTCGTCGGAGTCGCCAACCGGGCGGCGGCCAATTTGGAGGAAGTCGCCCGCGAGAAGGACTGGGTCAACGTCGCCGCCCTTTGCGACGTGGATGCCAACTTGCTGGAAGTGGCGGCCGCGAAGCACCCGTCCGCCCGGACCTATGCCGATTTCCGCCGGATGCTGGAGCAAAAGGATCTCGATGCGGTGGTCGTCAGCACGCCGGATCACACTCACGCCGTCGCCTGCACAGGCGCATTGAAGAGCGGACGCCACGTGTATTGCGAAAAACCCCTGACCCGCACCATTTCCGAGTGTCGCGCCGTCCGCGACCTCGCCGCGCGAACGAAGCGGGTCACTCAACTCGGAACCCAGATTCACGCCGGGAAGAACTACCGCCGCGTCGTGGAACTGGTGCAGACCGGCGCCATCGGCACCGTCCGCGAGGTTCACGTCTGGGTTGGCGCGACCTATGGCGGCATGGAAAAGCCCACCGACACTCCTCCGGTTCCGGCCGGGCTGGACTGGGACCTCTGGTTGGGGCCAGTTCCATTTCGACCTTACCACCCGCAGTATGCGCCGTTTCACTGGCGCCACTGGTGGGCGTTTGGCGGCGGTTCGTTGGCGGACTTCGGCTGCCATTTCATGGACCTGCCCCACTGGGCGCTCGACCTGCGCCATCCGACCGCAGCGGAACCGGTGGACGGCCCGCCCGTCCACCCCGAATCCTCGCCTCCCTGGGCGATCGTGCGTTTTCAATATCCCTCGCGACTTTCGTCGTACAGCCACCAGACGCTGCCGCCAGTCACGCTCACCTGGTATCACGGCGGCAAGCAGCCGGAACGCCTGACCGGCGAACCGCGCGAGTATTTCAAGAGCGGCGTGCTGTTCGTGGGCGAGAAAGGGGATTTGCTCGCCGACTACACCCGCCACCAGTTGCTGCCCGAGAAAGACTTCGTGGACTTCAAGCCCCCGGCGCCGTTCCTCCCGGACTCGATCGGCCATCACAAGGAATGGCTGGCCGCCATCCGTACAGGCGGGCGCACCACCTGCAATTTCGACTATTCCGGGGCGCTGACCGAGGCCGCCTTGCTGGGTAATGTGGCGTATCGAGTGGGCCGGCGGATCGAGTGGGACGCCGACCGGCTGATCGCCCGAAACGAGCCTGCCGCGAACAAGTTCATTCAGCACGAGTACCGCGCTGGCTGGTCCCTTTGATCCCGGCTGGCCGGGGAGTTGAAGTCGCCCGGTCCGGGGCGCGTCGAAGCTTTAACTTCCTCCGCCCATGAATCCGCATCTTGCTCCTTGGAACATCTCGGCCGACGACTTCCCGACCGACAGCTATACCTCGGACCAGCTCGATTTCCTCCTCGGCTACGCGGTGCTGGCCCCGTCCAATCACAATACCCAGCCGTGGCTCTTCAAAATCAACGTCTCCAACGTCGAGATCTACGCGGACCGCACGCGGGCCGTTCGCGCGATTGATCCTTACGACCGCGAACTGACCCTGAGTTGTGGCGCGGCGCTGTTCAACCTGCGCGTCGCAGCGGAATACTTCGGCCTTCAATACCGCGTCGAGTTGTGGCCCGAGCCGAACGATCCCAACCTGACCGCCCGCCTCCACCTGGGCCTGCGCGGAGAAACGTCCACCGAAGACATTCTCCTGTTTCAAGCCATCACCCAGCGCCGGACCAATCGTCAACCCTTCCGTCCGGATCCCGTGCCCGAGGCCATTCTCACCGAGCTGGCCGACGCCGCGGGGCGGGAGGGCGCCTGGCTGATTCCCATCCAGGATGACACGGCGCGGCAGTCCATGGCCGAACTGGTGGCCGAGGCCGACCGCCGGCAATGGGCCAGCCGAGCCTTTCGCCAAGAACTGGCGGCGTGGATGCGAACAGACCCCGCCCATCGCGCCGACGGCATCCCCGTGCACGACCTCGGCATCAAGGACTGGCTCTCGTTCGCCGGGCCATCGCTGGTCCGCACCTTCAACCTCGGCAAAGGGCAGGCGGCGCATGACCTCGATATTGTCCGTCACTCCCCCACCCTCCTGCTCTTGGGCACCAACACCGATGATCCCCTGGCCTGGATGCAGGCTGGCCAGGCGCTCGAGAGCGTCCTGCTCCACGCGCAGAGCGACGGCGTGAGCGTGTCCCATTTGAATCAGCCGATTGAAGTTGGGGAACTTCGGCCACAAGTAGCGGCAGCGGCTGGCGTGGGTGGCTGCCCCCAAATCCTGCTGCGCGTCGGTTACGGCGAGCCCGTCCCTCCAACGCCCCGCCGGAAAGCCCACGACCTGTTGATTCGCCACCCGGCCACGCAACACGCGGGCTGAAGACGGCCGCTTTTGGGCCCCCAGCCCGCCGCCCCGCCGGCGCGACGTTCACCGGCTCCTCGATTCTGCGCTCGCCTTCGGCGCATTCCCGGCCCGCCCAACCCGTGGGTCGCTGACCGCCGAAGCTTTCGGTAATCGCACGCTGAACTCCGAACCCTCGCCCACCCGGCTGGAAACGGCGACCGTGCCCCCGTGTGCCTCAACCACCGCCTTGACCAGGCTCAGCCCCAGTCCCAGTCCGCGCTGCGAGCGACTCTTGTCGCCCCGATACAGGCGCGCCCAAATCTTCGGCTGTTCCTCCGGCGCGATGCCGACGCCGTTGTCGCGGACCCGCAGGACCACCGTCGCGCCCTCTTCCCGCACACTGACCGAGACCGCCCCGGCCGCCGGCGTGTACTTGATCGCGTTGTCGAGGAGGTTGCCGATCACCTGTCGGAAGCGGTTGGCGTCCACGCTGACGGGACACGGCGGCAGCAGGTCGCGGCGCAACCGGATGCCCTTTTCCTCGGCCACGCATTGATAGACCTCGGCCGCCTCGTTCACGAGCTGGCACAGGTCAAGGCTCTCTCGGTGTAACCGCATGGTGCCGGCCTCGGCTTCGGCGATGTCCATCATGGTGTTCAACATGCTCAACACCCGGTCGGATTCCTCAACGCAGTCGGCGAGGGCCTCGCGGGCGCCCGCGTCATCGGGCGCGCGCAACGCCAGCTCAGCCGTGCCGCGAAGCCGGGTCAGCGGCGTGCGAAGATCGTGCGCCACGTTGTCGAGCGCCTCGCGCATGTCGCGGATCAGCGCCTGGTTCTTGTCCAGGACGGAGTTGAAGAGTCGGGCCAGCTCATCGAGTTCATCCTGCGACTCGCGCTGCGGGACGCGGGCATCCAGCCGGCCGGTCTCGATGATGGAGCGGGCGATGCTGACAATCTGCCGGACGGGCAGGAGCGCGCGATACGAGGCCAGCGCCCCCCCGCCAAACGCCAGCACGAACACCCCGCCCATCGCCAGGGCAAAGGTCCGCTTGAACGGATTGAGCAGCGCCACGCGCGTATCCGTGCTGCGGCCGACCTGCAGCAGCGTGCCGTCCGGAAAGGTCATCGAAGACAGGGCGAAATCGCGCTGGGCATCCTTCGGGATGCGGATCACGCCCACCCGCTGCCGGTAGCCCTCAATGCCGGCAGGCTCATCCTTGAACGTGACCCAGTCATCCGGCACCACGAGAAGTTCCTGAACGTTCCAGCGATTGACCACCCGGACAAAGTATTCCTTCTCACCGGGCTGGCCCTGCTGGCGTTCCAGCCATGACCGCAGCGAACGCGTGCCTCCGGCTTGGTAGATTGCGGCACAAACCTTCGTGCGCGACTGGAGCACCTCGAACTCCTTCTTCTCCAGCACCTCAGCCAGCCGGTAGTAGAGCAGCACGAAGATGGCGAAGCTGCTCATCGTGAACAGCACCGCGTACCAGAGATTCAGCCGGAAGCTGAAGCTCCGGAAGAACCGGCTAATTAGGCTTAAGGACATATCCAACCCCCCGAATCGTGTGAATGCGCCGCTTCTCAGGGTCCACCTTTGCCCGCACGCGGTGCACCAGCACGTCCACCACGTTGGTCTGCGGGTCGAAGCTGTAATCCCAGACCCGCTCCAGAATCATCGTCTTGGTCACGACCCGGCCGACATTGCGCATCAGATATTCGAGCAGCGCAAACTCGCGGGGCTGCAGTTCGATTGCCTCCCCCGCGCGCCGCACCGAGCGGTCGAGCAGATCCAGCTCCAGATCACCCGCCACGAGGCGCGTCGGTTCCGTCGTTTGCGAGGCCCGCCGAATCAGCGCCTGAACGCGCGCCAACAGCTCGGTGAAGGCGAAGGGCTTGGTCAGGTAATCGTCGCCGCCGGCCTGCAATCCCTGCACCCGATCATCCACCGTCGCCCGGGCGCTCAAGAAGATGACGGGCGTCTTGACGCCGCGCGCCCGCATTTGGCGCACCAGGCTGATCCCGTCCAGCTTCGGCAACATGATGTCCACCACGGCCGCGTCGTAATTGACCGTCAGGGCCTGGGGCAGCGCCTCCTCGCCGTCGGGGCAGCGATCCACGGCAAACCCGCTCTGCTGCAGGCCCTTGACCACGAACGAGGCGATCTTGTCATCGTCTTCGACCACCAGAATCCGCATGGCGGGCCAATCTCCGTCCGGCCGCGCGGGGGAGCAAGTGAAAGGCGTGCAGAACCCAGCCCGCGGCCACGCCCTCCCCTCGGTGGCGAGTCCCGCCGCTTCCGCGGCCCCCGCCGCAGCGCCCGGATGGCAGTCGCCCCGGTGCCGCGACGCTTCCACCTGCCCCCGACGGCAAGCCGTGACAACACAGCATCCCGGCCCCGGTAGGGTGCGGACTCCATTCCCGCGCGCTCGTCGCGCCGGACCGCTAGTTCACGACCTGCTTGAAGCTCTCGGAGTGGCTGTTGAACTCAGGCGCGTACAGGCACTGAATGCTGGCCAGTCCGGTCTGGTATTCGCCGCGGAGCTGCACGCGGGTGGAGTACTCGAACACGTACGTGCCCTTCGGCAGGTACGCGATGAAGAAATGGCTGGCCGTGTCGCGGGTGCTCTCGTAGTAGCCGAGGCCGTCCTGATACCGGTAGCCGCTGAGGACACTCACCGGTTCCGTGCCGCTGCCGCGATGGTCCTTCAAGTGGACGTATTCCATGTCCCGGTCCACCCGCAGTTCAATTCGCACCACCAGCTCGTCGCCCACGGCCACCGGCCCCCGGACCGCCTCCAGCACCGGCCCACGATCGGTGTTCTTCTTGGTGAACAGGGTCTTCTTGAGTTTAAGCGGCGTGCCTTCGTACGGCTTCACCTTGGTCATGTCCTCGAAGTACTGCCAATGGGCGCTGCCCCAGGCCACGCCTTCATCCACCTTCTTCACCGTAATGGCACCGAGTTCCGGCTTCACGTCCGGTCCCACAAAGCGGACTTCGTAAAACCCGGTGCCCGGTTCGACGGCCGCCCTCTGCCCGCCGCCGCCATTGGGCTTTGCTCCCGGGTTCGGCGTTATGTTTTTCCCGCCGACGGTCAGTTCCACCAGCGTGTCGCTCGCCAGCAAGTTCCTCCCGCGCAGGAGGAGGGCATAGACCGCGTCGGCGGTGGCCTTGGTGGTCTTCCAGTTTTGCGTCTGCTTCTGCTTGAGCAACCAGACCTGGCAATCCTGGACAGCCTGAGTGTCCTGAGCGACCTCGGCGAAGACCTCGATCATGAGGGCCTGCGTTTCGATGGGCGCATGGTACCACCACCAGCTCAACTCGGTATCGCGCCAGAACCGGCCCAGTTCCTCGCTGGTCACGCTGCGCTCCTTCAACGACCGCACAATGGCCTGGGCGGTGGCCGGGTCGCCAAACCGATTGAGCGCGAGGGCCAGGTGCCCCTGCGTCTGTCGGCTGCCGGTCTTGAGCCAGTGTTCGCGGGCACGGGCGAGGAAGAAATCCACCGCCGGCTGGGTCGCGGGCGTCAGGGGCCGGTCCTTGAGGAAGAAGCTCCGGCCGTAGAGGTACAGCGCGTCGGCGGACGAGGGGACATAGTCCTCTGGCGTCTTCCAGTCCTTGAGGAGGCGCGCGTGGTGGCGGGCCATCCACGCATCGAGCTGTTCCAGCGACCGGAGAGCGAGGTCCATCGGCACGTCGGCCCCGAGATGCCGCAGGCGGCCGAATCCCGTGACGATGTACAGCGTGATGTATTCGTTGCGCGGTCCGCCCGGGAACCACGACCAGCCGCCATCCGGCAGCGCGGCCTCGCGCAACTTGTCGAGCGCGCGGCTCATTTCGGACCCGAGGCGGTTGTCATCGAACAGCACCCCGACGTTCTTGCGCGCCTGGCTTTCGCTGAGCGCCTGCTGGAGCCAAGGCGACTCTTCGAGCATCACGCTCTTGAGGTCCTGGTTCTTTTCCAGCGGGCTGTCGAGCGCCGGCGTGGCCTTCCAGAGGTCGAACACGCGGCGGATCTTCGGATCCGAGTTTGCGATGAGCCGCGCGAGCGTGTTGGCGTAGTAGCGGTTGAAGGTTTGCTCGCTGCACTCGTGCGGGAATTCCATGAGGTACGGCAGGGCCATCACGGCGTACCAGGCCGGCTGGGAGACCATTTGCAGCGTCAGGCTTTGGTGCGTGAGCGTGTCGGACGCGCCCGATTCCGTGAGCGACTTGAAGTTGAACTGCTTCGTCGCCGGGCCACGAATGGGCAGCGGCAGCGACTCGGTCACCAGCAACCGGCGCGCCAGCACCGGCACCAACCCCTCCTCGCCATCGGACACGGTCGCCGTCGCTCCCACCGCCTTATACGTGAGCACGGACAGGCCGTCGGGCACCGTGATGCGCCAGCCAAAACTGCGCGATTCGCGGGCCGGGATGTCGAAGGACTGCTCGGGCGTGGTGTTGCCGAGACGCGCATCCGCCGGCTGATCTGTGAAACCGTCGTTGAAGGTGAGCCGCACCTGGCCGCGTTGGGCCTGGTCGCTTTGATTCGAGATCTTGACCGTGAATTCGATGATGTCGCCCTCCCGCAGAAACCGCGGCGGATTGGGTTGAACCATGAGATCCTTCGCCGTCACCGCCTTACCGGTGAGCAGACCCGCGCGGAGCCGGCGGTCGTGCGCAAACCCGAGAAAACGCCATTCGGTGAGCGCCTCGGGCAGCGTGAATTGCAGCCGCACGGTGCCGTTCGAGTCAGTCAGCAGATGCGGCAAGAAAAACGCCGTTTCGTTCAGGTTCTTGCGCGCGGCGACCTTGCCGAGGTCGGGCTTTTTTAAGGCATCGGTCCCAATCCCCGGCGCACCGACTTCACCCGCCAGCCCGGGGAGGGCTTTCCTCTGGGGCACGCCACCCGCATCCGCCTTCAGGGCTGCGGGCGCGGCCAACGCGGGTGTCGCGAGAACCTCCTGCTCCATCCGGTCGCTGGCCATGGCTGCTCCGCGCGCCATCAATCCGTACCGCATCATCAAATGACCTGGGCCGTAGGTGTTTTGCAGTTCGGGGGGCCACTGCCGGTAACTCCGTTCGACCGCGACCTGCGGCACGGCCCAGCCATGCTTGAAAACGGCCAGATCCCGCCGCCCGTTGGCGAACCACGTTGAAACATCCGCCTGATCCTGTCGAAAGACTCCAAACCGGTCCGCCCAACTCAACGGCGCGAAGGCGTCGAGGGAGGCGTCGTAGAGCGTCGCCACCAATTCGGCCATCGCGTGCTCAGCGTCCCGGGGCTGAGGTTTCGGACTGCGCACTTCGAGTGTCCACGTCTCCTTTTGTCCCGGCTGCAGCTTGGAGGTGAAGTGCTCCCAGCGGAGCGACAGTTCCCGGTCGCGCCACGGCACGCTGACCTGCCGGGTGACCAGGTAAGCGCGGTTCTCACGCACGGCCGTCACGAGGAGTGTGAACCCGCCGCGCATCGCCTCGGTGACGGTCTGCTGGATCCGGGCTTGCGTGGTACCCGGCTTGGTCCAGAAGCGCTGAATGAGCTTCCCGCGATGCTGAATCTCAACGAACGCGCGACCTGTCTCGTAGCCCGTGCCCCAAAGCGCAGAGAACTCCTCACCCGGCTGAACCTCCCACGACGGGGCGCCGAGGAAGTGCGGCACCCTGATGGCGAACTTGTCCGCCCCGGGGTTGACCACCTGCAAAGGCAGACGACCGGTGACCGTTTTGCCGAAACGATCCTGTGTCTCGACTACGACGCGGTAGGCACCGGCGGGGAGAAGGCGCGACACAGTCGCGACCCCGTTGGTGTCCGTGGTGAAGCCCGTCTCAAACACCACGGCGCCCAAGGGCCAGTGGTCGGGATCGGCAAGGTCAGTAACGGCTTTATCGTCGCTGCCGTCGCGAGGCTGCCAGGGTGGATTGGTGTCCGGCGCTGGCGGGCGTTGCACCCGTTCGGGCGCGATCAGCGCATGAATCTTGAGCGACCCTTCCGCGACCTGCGGCTCGCCGTCGAGAGTGGAGGTGTGAATTTTCAGGCTCACGGGCTGGTCCTCGGTCTGCCAAGCCTCGGCCGTGAGCCGGGCCTCCAGGGCGGTGTAACCCAGCCGGATCGTGCGTGCGTCGGAGCGCGTCTCGCCGGCCCCATCCATCACGTCGGCATAAACCTCGAACTCAAACGTCGGCTCATCGGCCTCTGGGACCTCCGGGTCGGGCTGCGCGACGAACCGAATCTCGAAACGGCCGTCGGTGCCCGTCCGCAAGGTGCCGTGGGCGATTTCCTGACTCTCCCCCGGCTGCGGCCAACCGCCACGCCGCCAACCCCAGCCCCACCACCACGGCATCCTCACCTGCCGGACCACGCGATACTTGACCTCGGCGTTGTCAATGGCGGCGCCCGTGTATGCCGTGGCGTGACCCGGCACGTTGACTTGGCCGTTCAACTTGGCCGCCGTCTTCGGCGCTTCGAGAGTCACCTGGAACTTCGGCCGCTTGTACTCTTCCACCGAGAACGCGGTGCCGCCCGCCGGGCCATTGATGACCTGCAGGCGCATCGAACCCATGAGGCGATCCCGCGGCGCGGTGAAGCTGCCGCTGAACGAGCCGTAGTCGTTGGCGCGGTGTTCCTGGCGGGCGACCTCCTTGTTGTTCGGATCGTAAAGCACCACGGTCAACCGCTGGCCCGCGAGTGTCTCGTAGTTGTCGCTCTTGTGATCCGCGCGGAGACAAATGCCCTTGTACTGGATGGTCTGGCCCGGACGATAGATCGCGCGGTCGGTGAAGAAGACTGTCTGCGTGAAACGGCGCTCTGCCGGCTCGTTCCGCCAGCGATAGTGTTCGTCCGCGGTGGCGATGGACTGCCCCCGTGCCGTGGCCTTGATGAGGACCCCGCGGTTCTGCGGCGCGTTCAGCGTGAAGAAGCCGTTGGTGTCCGTGGACGCCTCGGGAATCGCCACCCGGTTGCCCTGATTGTCCAGGTGCCAGCCCTGCACGCGCGCGCCGCTAATGGGTTCCCCGTTCGCGGCCTCGAGCACGAAGCCGTCGGTCTGGCCGGCGCGGTTGCGGAGGACCAGGGCCAGGTCACTGACCCAGATGTCGGCCATCGAGAGCTGATTTTCGGCGGCCGTGAACTCCGGATTGTGGCTGGCGATCAGGAAGTAGAATCCCGGCTTCAAGGTGGTCGGCGCCGGCAGACGCACAGTGTGCGCCTTGAGGTCCGTGGTGGGCGTCAGCGGCGCGGACCACGCCAGCGACGGCGCCCGGGCCAGCACCGCCTGACGCTCGGCCTCGCCGAGGTTCTCCGGCCGGCGATGCTGGCGGCTGAGGAAATCGTCCCAGTTCCATTCGACCGCGCGGAACCAGACATGGGTGACATTACGGTAGGTGACCGTGATGTCGGGCCACGGGGCGTTCCAGATCTGTTCGGTGGCGATGCTGGCCGAGCGGGCTTCGAGGCGGGCGATCAAGTTTGCACACAGTATGCCCCCGGGGCTGTTCGGGTGGGCATCCCGCCCCCGCCGGGCCAGTTCGCGTGCTTCCAACGGATTTCCCTGGTTCTCCAGTTGGACCGCCCACTCATGCAGCGCCAGCGCAGCCAGTTCGTGGTCGCCGTTCTGCCCGGCAAACCGCTTCAGCGCGGTGACATACCGGGTTGCCTTCGTCTCGCCGGTCGCGACGTTGTTGCCCCAAGTCAGCCGCGCCAGGTCCACGTCGAGGAACGCGCTTTGGTCCTGGTCGTTCTGGTGAAAGCGCAGGAGCGCCTGGTAGAACTGCACCGCCTTGAGCGCGGCGGCGTGGGTTTCGGTGGTGACGGGCTTCCACGCGAGGAATTGTGGCGCGGGATCAAAGATCGGATCGTCGGCCGAGATGCGAAAAGCGTCCTGCGGCCGGGCGCCTGCCTGCTCGCCGCTGGTGTAAAACTTGAGCGCCTCGTGCGCGATGAAGTCGTAGAGCGTCGGCCGGTACGAGTCAGGCAATGTCCCCTTGGTGAGCAAGTCGTCGAAGGCAGCTATCGGGATGGTTTTCAGGACCGCTTCCGCCGTGAGAGCGGCAGTGAAGTGACGATCAATTTCCGCGAACAGGCGTGGCAGGTCCCAGGTGGTGAAATCCTCGCCGGGCGGTTGCGCCGTGGCGGTCCGCTGTAGGAACCGCCACCGGTTCTGCTGGAAGTACTGCCAGTACCAATTAGCAAGGACGGTCTGGAGCAGTGGCTTGATCTCCGCCGGC
>CALJWR010000015.1 GCA_937976685.1 uncultured Verrucomicrobiae bacterium | reverse complement strand
GGGGTCTTAGCACTTTTAGAGGGGATGAAGGCGGGTGTTTTTGAGCAGCAGGCGGTAGAGGTTGTCGCGGCGGTGGTTCCAGCGCCACTCGGATTCTTTGAGGTGGAGGAGGAAGCGTTCGGCGCGTCTCCCGCGCAGCTTGGCCAGCCGCAGCTTGGTGAAGCTCCAGAAGCTCTCGATGCTGTTGACGTGGTTCTTGCCGCGGGCGAACTGGCTTTGGTGGTGGTGGATGCGGTGGTGCTGGTAGCCGCCGAGCACCAGGCCGTCGTAGGCCTTCCAGCCGTCGGTATAGACGGTGGACGGGGACAGCCCCTGTCCCTTCAAAACCGGCATCAGGGCCTGCCGGGAGCAGTTCTGGACGATCTGCGTGAACACCTTGCCGCCCCGCTTGAGCAGCCCAATGACCGGCACCTTGCCGGCCGCCCCGCGCCCGCGCTTGCCGCGCACCCGCCGGGCCCCGAGGTAGCTTTCGTCCACCTCGACCTCGCCCCCGAACGGCCGGGCCCCGGCCAGCGCCAGCGCCAGGATCCGCCGCCGCAGCCGGTCGTAGAGCCGCTGGGTGGCCGGCACGCTCAGCCCCACCAGCCCCGCCGTCGTCCGCGCCGGCACATCCGCCCCAAACAGCTTCAGCACCGCACGAAAACGTGCCTCCGACATGTGCGCATGACGAAGGTATCGGTTCTTCACTGGACATCAGCATCTTAGGCCTCCCTCCCTCCTCGTAAAAGTGCTAAGACCCTTCCAAGATTGGGGAAACCTGCTCCTGCCCGTGCTCGTTCCCGGCGCGCATGTCTGTGTGGCTGGTCACCCCCATTCTTCAGCATCTCGTCCAGTCGGCAATGGCGGCGGCTGGCTTCGAGGTGCGCTCGACCATCGTGCGGCTTTACTACGGCTTTCGCGGCGGCGACCGGCCCAAAAATGCGGAGGCGGAGTTTCCGGAGGTTTGTGTCAGTCCCAAGGGCGCTTACGAGCCGTGGATGCTGTTTCGGAAACCCATCAGCGAACGCACCGTCGCCGAGAATCTGCGGAAGTGGAAAACGGGCGCATTGCGGCGGCTGGCCGCGGACAAACCGCTGCCCGATGCCATTTCCGGCGGACGCACTCCGAAGCGCGAAGAAGCCATCGCCGACCACCCCTGTCTCAAGCCGCAGCACTTCATGCGGATTCTGGTGCGCGCCCTGTTGCCACTAGGGCAGGGCACGATTCTTGACCCCTTTATGGGTGCTGGTTCAACCATCGCAGCGGCGGATGCCGTGGGCTACGATGCTGTGGGGTTGGAACTCGACGCCGAGTATTTCGCGCTGGCGCAAGAGTCCATTCCGGGATTGGCGGCGCTCTATCCGGGCTTTCGTGGCGAAGAAATTGAAGTCGAACTCAACGGGCACGTTGAGCATTTTCAGGCAAACACGCAGATGGCTCTCGCCTTGGCGGAAAGCTCCACTTCGTATCGCGCGCAGGATGGTCGGCGGCGGTGATGCCATTCGGCGAATGGTCGTGCATGGCGTTGGCGAATCTTCTCAGTCGCCGAAGATGACGTTGTAGTTGCGCCCGGAGAAGAACGGCGGGTCAATGTAGATGAGGTCAATGCTCTCGCTGGGGAGCTGGCGCATGACGTGGAGGTTGTCCCCCCAAAAGAGCCGGTTCGGCTTGAGGGCCGGATGGCCGAAGCTCACACGCTCGACGACCTGGAAGGGGAGATACACCGCCGGGAAGAGCTTGCGGAAGCCCTTGCGCCGGTCCCAGCCCAGCGGCTCTTTCTCCACCGGCACCGAGCCGAAGCGCACCGGCGGTTTCCAGAACGCCTCTTGCTCCGGCAGCGCGTCGCTGCGCTTGTCGGCGTCGGGATTCAGGTCCGGCGGCTGGATGAAGTCGCCGACGGCGGGCTGCCGCGCCGCTGGGCCGGGAGGTGGGGCGGCCGGGGATGGCGCGCTTTTCTTCGGCTCGAAAGTCCGCTCCTGCTTGAGCCGGAAATCGGTTTCAATGGGCAGTTCTCCGCCCCCGCTGCCTTTTTGATTGGCTTTCGACATGGCTGTTCGCTCGCGTGCGAATCAGCCCTGTCGGGATGGCTTGCGTTCCGGCGAGGGTGGCGAGTGCCCGAAAAAGCGAAGGGGCGTGACCTACTCACGCCCCAACTCAGGCACTGGCATGCCCTCAACGGAACGCTTTCAGGCACGCCCGGGTGGGGCGTGCCTCGAAAGCCGTCCGTTGATTAAAAGTGCCAGTTTCGAGTTGGACAGCAGCCGAAGCTACGCGAAATGATTTTGGTTAAATGGGTTTTCTGGTCGTCGTGTTTTTTTCTCGGACGCGGGGAGCATAGCCGGAACGCTGCAGGCGCGACAAGCGCGGGGATTTGTGCCGTCCTAGCCGGGCTTTGGATTGCTTTGACGATGAACCCAGGGCGTCCGCCCTCGCCCGGCTACGGCGGGACAGGTTGCCCTGGGCTATCGTCTGCCGGGCTTGCAGCCCTGCCTGAAACGGCTTTGTCTTTTCGCGGCGTTGCTCGTATTCTGTTCGCTTGAAAGCGAATCTGCCCATCGAAGTGAGTATCTGGAGGACAACCTGTCGCTGGAGGACTTTCTAGACTGTTTTCCCACCGTGCGGCGCGAGGACGCCATCGCGGTGCTTGAACACAGCGAGAGCGAATTGCTCGTTCCGGCGTGAAAACTTGTCAAAATCAGTTAGGCAGACGAAACTTGAGCCATGAGCGAAATCATCTTTGAAGTGCGTGAGGCCGAAGAGGGCGGCTTTTGGGCGCGCGCGCTTGGCCACAGCATTTTCACGCAAGGGGAGGATTGGAATGATCTGCGAGCGATGGTTTAAGACGCCGTGTCCTGTCATTTCGAGAAGGAGACAGAACGGCCCAAAATCATCCGTCTGCACTTTGTCCGGGATGAAGTGCTCGCCTCGTGAAAATTCCGCGCGACTGCAACGGCGTTGAACTGGTCCGCGCGCTCCGGCGGCTCGGATACGAAACGCAACGGCAAACTGGCTCGCATATTCAGGTCACCACGCAGCGGGACGGCGAGCATCATGTCAGCGTTTCCAATCTTCGTCCGCTCAAGGTGGGTTTGCTGAATGGGGTGCTCAAGGACGTTGTGGAGCATCATGGCATGACGGTTGAGGAGCTTCTGCGCGAATTGGAGATTTGAAAGATGCCTGTCATTGCGAAAGACGAGTTGGATTTGGTTGAGCAAGCCGTCAAGGCCAGCACCGCGCCGGCCGACATTGTCGCCGCGTTCAACGAATTGTCCGCGTTGCGCGCGGAATTGAAAAAGCTGGGCGAGCCGGAGCGTTATTACCTCAAAGCCATGAACTGCCCGCACCACCACCGCATCTTTGCGGCCGAGCCGCGGAGCTACCGTGATCTACCTTTGCGCCTCGCGGAATATGGCTGCTGCTATCGCTACGAGCAGTCGGGCGAGTTGTTTGGCCTCATGCGTGTGCGTTCGCTCAACATGAACGACGCCCACATCTATTGCACCGAAGAGCAGTTCGCCGACGAGTTCAAGGCGGTGAACTACATGTATCTGAAGTATTTCAAGATTTTCGGCCTTGAAAAATACGTGATGCGTTTCAGCACGCACGCGCCGGAGGGGCTGGGCAAGAAATACGTCAACGAACCGGAGCTGTGGAGGAAGACCGAGGACATGGTGCGCCGGGTATTGATCGAATCCGGCATCAACTACGTGGAGGTCGCCAACGAAGCGGCGTTCTACGGGCCGAAGATTGACGTGCAGGTGTGGAGCGCCATCGGCCGCGAATTCACCATCGCCACGAACCAGGTGGACTTCGCCGTGCCCGCCAAGTTCGGCCTGACCTACCGCGACAAGGACAATTCCAACAAGACGCCGCTGTGCATTCATCGCGCGCCGCTCGGCACGCATGAGCGGTTCATCGGCTTCCTCATCGAGCATTATGCGGGCAACTTCCCGCTCTGGCTCGCGCACGAGCAGGTGCGCGTCCTGACGATCGGCGAAGAGGAGCCGCTCCTCCGGTACGCGCGGTCCATCGCCGCTGAACTGCGGGCGCAGATGGTCCGCGTGGAGACGGACTTCAGCGCCGATCCCATCAAGGCCAAGATTGCCAATGCCGAGCGGGACCGGGTGCATACGATGCTGGTGATCGGTGCTCGCGACATGGAGGCCGGACTGGTGAGCGTCCGCCTGCATGGCAAAGGACCGCAGGGCGCGAAACCGCGGAACGAGGTGGTGGCGGACATCCTTGCCGCGATTCGGGAACGACGGGCGTAAACACTCCGGCCGGTTCGCGCTCGGGCAGCCTTCGTGTCGGGTAGCTCAACCCGGGCGGCCTCCCGGCCGCGCGAATTGGCGGGCATTAACCGGCGGCCTTGCGTACTTTCCGGCTCCGCGACATGGCAACCGAATCATCCTCGCCCTCGCGGGTTGCGCTGTTCGAACGGCAGCGACTCGACGCGGACATCGTGTGTGTCGGCTTCGGCCCGGCCACGGCCGGTTTTCTGGCCACCCTAGCGCCGCAACTTGTCCGGCCCGACGGCACTCCCGCGCTCGAAAGCCGCGTGGCACCAGGACTGCCGCTCCAGGTCTTGTGTTACGAGCGGGCGGACGACGTCGGGTTCGGCGTTTCCGGGGTAGTCACCCGCGCGCAGTCATTGCGCGGCACCTTCCCGGACCTGGAGACGGCCGGCATCCCCATGGCCGCGCCGGTCAGCGGGGAGAAAGTGCTCTACCTCCTCGACCCTCATCACGCCAGCCGACGATCGGCTGCGCTGCGGGCCGGCGACGCGCTGCTCGCGGCGGCGAAAAGCCTGTTGCCCGTGACCGATGAGGCGTTGGTGCTGCCGTGGACCCCGGACTTCCTGCACAAATCGGGCGGCATGGTCTTCTCACTCGGTCAATTCCTGCAGTGGGTGGCGGCGCGCGTGCAGAGCACCGGCCTGGTACAGATCTGGCCGGGAACGCCGGTGAGCGAGGCGATCCTTGAAAACGACCGCGTGTTGGGCGTTCGGTTGCTTGACCAAGGGGTGGACAAGCAGGGGCGTCCCGGTGACGGCTTCCTGCCCGGGATGGAAATCCATGCGGCGTTGACGGTGGTGGGCGATGGTCCAGTCGGTCCGGTCGGTCGGCAGTTGGATGCCCGCTTCGGTCTGCCCGCCGGCCACCACAGCCGGGATTGGGCGGTCGGGATGAAGTTCGTCGTGGACCTGCCGGCGGACAGCCCGCTTCAACCCGGCACGGTGCTGCATACCCTGGGTTATCCCGAGCCAGAAATCTTCGGCTTCCTGTATGTTCACCCGGAGCGGGTGGCGTCGCTGGGCATCTTCGTGCCGTCCTGGTTCGACAGCCCGATGCGCACGGCCTACCGCTACCTCCAGCACTGGATGCTGCATCCCTACCTCTGGCGGCTGCTGAAGGGCAGCCGGCTCCGGTCCTGGGGCGCGAAGACGCTCGGTGAATCCGGCCGGCGGGGCGAACCGTTCCTCGTCGGGCATGGCTACGCGCGCATCGGCGAAGGGAGCGGCACGACCAATGTCCTCACCGGCTCCGGCGTGGATGAAGCGTGGGCCAGCGGCGTGCAACTGGCCGAGGCCGTCGCCGAACTGGCGCGGGCGAACCAGCCCTTCACCCGCGAGAATCTGGAACGCACCTATGTGCGCCGGCGCCGCGCCAGTTGGGTCGAAGAGGAAGCCCGCGTGGC
The DNA here is from genome assembly GCA_937976685.1 of uncultured Verrucomicrobiae bacterium. Lineage (GTDB taxonomy): Bacteria > Verrucomicrobiota > Verrucomicrobiia > Limisphaerales > J093 > JADJWF01. Next base: position 814 of record CALJWR010000015.1, on the reverse strand, counting down.
CGAGACGTCCCGCGACGGTTTTCAACACGGCGTGGTGCGCGGGCTGATTGGCATGGCGTTGGCGGGGCTGACGCGGGGCCGCCTTTCCCTCGCCGGCGAGCCGGCGCGCCCCTGGGAACGCGTTCCGACGCTCGAAGAGTACTACGCGGGTCGGATCCCCCTCGAGGAAATTGCCCGGTTGCGCGAGGAATGCCGCGCCAAGGGGATCTCCCTGCACAATGCGCTCATGGACCGCGTGGGCTGGCCACCGATCCCGTACGATGGCCAACTGCTGGTCTCGCACCAGGACGCGCTGCTGCTGGGCGGCAAGGTGCAGGCGCCACCGGGCTACGCGGACCACGTTGTCTTCCTGTATCCGGAACTGTGCGAACACTGCGGCACGAAGATTTGCATCGAGGCCTGCAGCGGCCAGGCCATCACGCCGGGCGACGCGGGCGTGCCGGCCTTCGATCGCGAGAAATGCGTCCACTGTGGCGCCTGCCTCTGGAACTGTGCCACGCCGATTCCGGGCAATCCCGAGCAAATGAACATTGCCTTTCGCGCGGGCACGGGCGGGCTGCATTCGGCGGAGAACTGATTCATACGAACCGGCCGCTTGGTTGGTCCCTCGCCGGCCAGCGGGCAGGCTGAGCGCGGCCTGAGTGTTGCCGACAGCGCGCCTCAGCGCGTCCACGCGTTGATCTTGACCGGGGTGTTGGCGGGGAGGTTGACGGTCACGGTCGCGGTCGCGGGGTTTTGGGCGGTGTTGTTGATCACCGCCGCGAAGGTTTCGGTCGGGCCGTTGTCGGGCGCCACCACCACGCTCACCGGGACC
>CALJWR010000014.1 GCA_937976685.1 uncultured Verrucomicrobiae bacterium | reverse complement strand
CGCACCGCCGGCGGCGACCGTCAGCGGGCGGATCAGGTACAGCGTGGCCGTGAAGCCGGCGGTGTACGTCCAATTGGGGTTGGTCGTGTACAGCACCGCCCGGCCTTGCAGCAGAATGACCCGGTTAAGCAGTTCCCGGTTCGTGCTGAGGTTAATGATGGTGGTGGCCACGCCGCCCTCCAGGGACCAGGTCACGTCGGTTTGCTCGTGAAGTTCCAAGTTGAGGCTCACCGGCTCGATCCCGTCGGGCAGGGACCCGGTGAAATTGGCGAACACCGACACCTCCGCCTGCTTCGGCGCGGTGTACAGGATGACCTGGTTTTTGACCGTTTCGTCCCCGGTGTTTCCCTCCTCGCAGAAGCGGACATCCTGCCCCTCGACCCGCACCTCGACGCTCCAGCCCGGGTCCGTCCACTCCGGCAGCCACAAGGAATGTGTGTCGGCCAGGGCCGATGCTGCGGCGCAGGCAATCAGCAACCCGAGCGCGAGACGAGCGAGGGAAGTGATCCGTCTTCGGAATTTCAACCGGCGCGAAAGAGAAAGCCCGCGGAGCAGGTACGAGGCAGATTTCTTGGGCACACCGTCTGGATCAGCAACTCTCGAATCAACATTCATAGAACAGCGGTTTTCCACATCTGGGCGAGCCAGAACTAAACGAAATCTGATTCACTCGGGACCGGTTGACCAACCGTCTTTTGCCAATTGCTTTGCATTACTTGCCACGGCAGGTCCGAGGGAGAAAGGATCAGCGCGACAGACGAGTGGAGCGGTTGCCCGGGGCGCGCCTCGTTGAACGGAACGAGACCGTGTGGCAGCGCGAGGCTCCTCGGGAGACCGGGTGGATTTGGGGAAGGGGTTCAAGCAGTCATTTTGCGTGGCTTCCGCGGCGATTTCGTGTCTGTATCTTGGCCAGCACACTATGAAGCACCTTTCTCGCCGCCAATTCCTTGGGAATGCAGGCATCGTGGCCACGGCTCCTCTGTGGGGGCGGCTGGTCATTCCATCCGCTGCGCGGGCTGCCGCCGCGGCAAACCGGATCCGCGTGGGTCTGATTGGTTGCGGTGGCATGGGCAAGGGGGACCTTTCGACGTTTTTCCTGAATCCCGAAGTGGAGTGCCCCATCGTGTGTGACCCGGATGACCAGCAATCGGCCGGCGCGGTCACGCTGGTCGAAGAGAAACGCGGTTACCGGCCCGACGCCGTCCGCGATTTTCGCCGGGTGCTCGAGCGGTGGGATGTGGATGCGGTGATTGTGGCGACGCCCGATCACTGGCATGCCCTCCCAACGGTACTGGCCTGCCAGGCGGGAAAGGACGTGTATGTCGAGAAACCGCTGGCCCTGACCATTGCCGAGGGGCGCGCAATGATTGAGGCCGCGAAGCGCCACGGTCGGGTCTGCCAGATGGGGGCGCAGCGCCTGAGCAGTCCGACTTACCGGGAGGCCACGGATTTTGTGCGCAGCGGCCAGCTCGGCAAGGTTGGCCTGGCCCGTGCGTGGGCTTATCTGGACTGGATCAAGCCGATTGGGAATCCGCCCGACGGCCCGCCACCAACCGCACTTGACTACGACCTGTGGCTGGGACCGGCGCCCAAACGCCCGTACAATCCCAACCGCTGCCACTTCAACTTCCGCTGGTTTTGGGATTACGCGGGTGGGTTGATGACCGACTGGGGAGTCCATCTGATCCAGATTCTGCTTTGCGGGATGGGCGACGCGCCGCCCAAAGCGGTCATGTCCAGCGGCGGCAAGTACGTGCTCGATGACAACTCCGAGACTCCCGACACGCAGATGACCGTGTATGAATTCCCCACCTACACGCTGGTGTGGGAACACAAGGTGGGTATCGGGCTGGGTCTCTACAACCGCCCATGGGGCATGGCGTTCGTCGGCACGGAAGGCACGCTCGTCATCAATGACAGTGGTTGGGAAATCCTGCGCGAACCCAGCAAAGACGCACTCGAAGCGAAGAAGCACCCCGGCGGCCGCGATCCGCGGCCGGCGCACATCCGCAACTTCCTCGACTGTGTGAAGTCGCGCCAGCAGCCGATCGAAAATCTCGAAGTGGGCCATCACGTTTCAACGGTGGCCCACCTCGGCAACATCGCCCTGCGCACCGGTCGGCGGATCCTTTGGGATCCCGTCCGGGAGGCGGTGGTGGGTGATCCCGCAGCCAATCGCCTGGTCACGGCCAACTACCGTCGGCCATGGAAGCTGCCGTATCTAAAGCGGGCTTGAGCGCCGTCGGATAATGGGCCTCGCGCCCGGATCAGAGCCGGCGAGAGCATCGCGAGGCTGGCGGGCTTCGCCTGGTTCGCCGGGCAACGAAGCCGGCAGGCCCGAAGTCGAGCGGTCATCCCGGTTTCGCTGCGCTCCTGCGCAGCCGGCCGTAACCTTTACGCACGTTCCGGCTCCAGTGCGGTGTGCCGGCGCACAGGAAGCCCGGCGAGCCAAACGCATGATGCTACGATTCTTCATCGGCGCCCTGGTGGGCGGAGTGCTTGGGTACGGGTTGTACCGCTTCGTGGGTTGTTCCACCGGCGCGTGTCCGCTCACCGCGAATCCCTGGATCAGCACCGGCTACGGAGTGGTGATGGGTCTGCTGTTGGCGGGCGCCGGCCGGTGAGCGCCGCATCGCTTTTGTTCCTCCGAAGCCAAAAGGTGTGGATTGACGCTCCGCCAGGCAGGCCGGACTTTCTCCACACCGCAACCTCGGAAGCTGCCGCTGAATCATGAAATACCGTTTTGTCCTGCTGACTTTCCTGCTGATTGCCGCGCCACGTGCGGTCTGGGCGGAGGCGTGGACGTTCGAGCGGGCGGTGAACCACGCCCTGACCAACAGCCCGGACGCCCGCATCGCCGAGCAGCGGATCCGCGTCGCCCGGGCCGGCGTGGATCAGGCCAACGCGGCTCTCTGGCCGACGTTGCAACTGCAGTCCAGCTACACCCGCACGGACAATCCGATGATGGTGTTCGGCTCGATCCTGAATCAGCGTGCGTTCGGCCAACCGCCCCTGGGGCCGATTGACTTCAACGATGTGCCCGACATTGACAACCTGAACGTCCGCGGGACCGCCAGCATCCCGCTCTACGCGGGCGGCCGGATCAAGGCCGGCCGCGCGGGCGCGCGCGCCAACGCCGAAGCGGCGAGGGCGGAAGCCGAGGCCGTTCGCCAGACGCTGGCCTTTGAGGTGGCGCGAACGTTTCTGGGCGTGCTTAAGACCCGGGAATTTATTCGCGCCACCGAGGCGGCCGTGGAAGGTTTCGAGAGCAGCCTGGTCATCGCCCGGAAACGCCACCAGGCGGGCACGCTGCTGAAGACCGACCTGCTGGACGTGGAGGTCCGTCTGGCCCAGGCCCGGGAAGACGCGGTGCGGGCCCGCAACGCGCAGGCCCTGACGCTGCGGGCACTGAAGAACCTGTTGGGCGTCGAGGACCCTGATTTCGCGATCGTCGAGACGCCGCCCGAGCTGACGGTCCCTGCGGACACGTTGGCGCCGCACCGCCCGGAGCTGGAAGCGATCCAGCATCGCGAACGCGCGGCGGAGAACGCCGTACGCGGGGCGAAGAGCGGCTGGCTGCCGACCGTCAGCGCGTTTGGCAGTCTGGACTACGATTACGGCACGCGAACCGAAAGCGATGGGGGCAGCTACACGGCCGGCGCGTTGCTCCAGTGGAACGTTTTTGACGGCCGCTTGACCCGGGCCCGGGTGGCCGAGGCGCAAGCTCAGCGGGACACCGTCACCGAGCAGGAGCGAAAACTGCGACTGGCCGTCGAGTTCGAAATCGAACAGTCCCGGCTGAATCTGGCCGAAGCCAACGAGCGGTTGGCGGTGACCGCGAAGGCCGTCGAGCAGGCCACCGAAAGCGTCACCCTGACCCGCGCCCGATTCGAGCAGGGCCTCGCCCTCGCCACCCAGGTCATTGACTCCGAGACCGCGCTGACGGTCGCCCGCGTGCGCCGGGCGGAAGCCGAGGCCGACCAGCGCATTGCGGTGGCGGCCCTGCGGCGCGCCCTCGGTCTGCCGCAATTGGAACAGCCATGACCAACCGGATTCGAATTCCCGACCCAGCCCGAAACATGAAAGCCAACTTTTTGTCGCCCTTGACCGGTCTGCTGGCGCTGGCCCTGACGGCCTGCCACAAAGAGCCGGGTCCCACTCCCTCGCGCGAAACCTCATTGCCCCCGGCCAACGTTCGAACGGTGGTGGTCACGGCGGAGACCAGCGCCGCTGTGGAGGAGGTCATCGGCACCGTGCGCTCGCGGACCCGTGTGGTCGTGGAGGCCAAGGTGAGCGGGCGGATCGAATCGCTCCCCGTCAGCCTCGGTCAGCGGGTCAAGGCCGGCGACCTCCTGGCGCAGCTCGATGTGCGTGAGATTCAGGCGCGGCTGGACCAGGCTGTGGCTCTGCGCCGGCAGGCGGCGCGCGACCTCGAGCGGTTCGCCAATCTTCTGAAGCAGGAGGCGGTCACGCAGGCCGAGTACGACGCCGTCGAGGCGCGTTTGCGAGTGGCGGAGGCTTCGGTGGTCGAGGCCGAGACGATGCTCAGTTACGCCCGGATCGTGGCACCGGCTGATCTGGTGGTCGCGCGCAAGCTGGCGGAAGCCGGCGACCTCGCCACGCCGGGACGACCGCTGTTGGAACTCGAAGACCCCGACGCGTTGCGGCTCGAAGCGGACGTGCCCGAGGCGCTGATCGGGCGGATCCAACTCGGCGATCGCCTGACCGTGACCACGGCGAACATCGGCCAGCCCATCCTCGGCACGGTCGCGGAAGTGGCGCCCTCGGCGGACGCGGCCAGCCGCACGTTCCGCGTCAAACTGGATTTGCCGCCCGCCTCCGGTCTTCGCGCTGGCCAGTTTGGTCGCGTCGCCGTGCCGCTGGACGCCGCGCCCTCGCTCCGGGTGCCCGCGGCGGCCGTGGTGGTGCGGGGACAGATGGAGATTGTGTTCGTGGCCACGAACCAGACCGCCCATTTGCGGCTGGTGAAGACGGGCCGCCGTTTCGGCGACCAGGTGGAACTCGTGTCCGGGGTCAGCCCCGGCGAGCAGGTGGTGGTCGAGAATGCGACCGGTCTGTGTGATGGCCAGGCGCTGGTCTCCCAGTAGTCAACCATGAGCGATCCCGCTGTGCCTCCCCCGTCCGCCCACGCTTCGCTAGGCCTTGCTGGCAAGGTGGCCCGGGCGTTCATTGACTCGAAGCTCACCCCCCTCATCGTCATCACTTCGGTGCTGCTGGGCGTGTTTGCGACGCTCATGCTGCCGCGCGAGGAGGAGCCGCAGATCAAGGTGCCGATGGTGGACGTAATGGTCGCCATGCCCGGCGCCAGTGCCAAGGAGATCGAAGAGCGGGTTACCCGGCCGATGGAGAAGCTGCTGTGGGAAATCCCCGGCGTGGAATACCTCTATTCGACCTCACGCGAGGGCGAGAGCCTGGTCATCGTGCGCTTCAAGGTCGGCGAAAGCATCGAGCCGAGCCTCGTGAAGCTCAACCAGAAGCTGCAGTCCAATTTCGACCGTATTCCCCACGGCGTCACCCAGCCCCTCATCAAGCCCCGGTCCATTGATGACGTGCCAATTCTGGCGCTGACGTTCCACAGCGCGCGCTACGATCACCTCACGTTGCGCCGGCTGGTCGCCCAGGTGGACGACGCCGTCAAACAGGTGCCCCTCGTGGCGGAGACGCAGCTCATCGGCGGCGCGCGCCGACAGGTGCGGGTGCTGGTGGATCCGGCCAAACTGGCCGCGCGCAATCTGAGCCTCGCGGGTCTGATGCCCATGCTGCAGCAGGCCAATCGCCAGTCCGCCGCCGGCGGTCTCACCGGCAACAACCAGGAGATCGTGATCGAGACCGGCGGCTTCCTCACCTCTTCGGAAGAAGTGGCGGAAGTGGTCGTCGGGGTGTTCGGCGGCCGGCCGGTGTACCTGCGGGACGTGGCGGCGATCGTGGACGGGGCGGAGGAACCGTCGCAGTACGTCTTCTTCGGTCACGGCGCGGCGGTCGAGGCGGCGCCGGCACCGGCGCGGGCGGGAGGACCGGCCCGCGCCGCCACGGTTGGCGAAGAGGAACCCGCCGTGACACTCACCGTGGCCAAGCGGCCCGGCGCCAATGCCATTTCCGTCGCCCGCGAAGTGCTCCGCAAAGTGGACGCCCTGAAAGGCCGGGTCATTCCGGCCGACGTGCAGGTCTCGCTCACCCGCCATTACGGCGAGACGGCGGCGGAAAAGTCGAACGAACTCCTCTACCACATGGGGATCGCCGTGGTGAGCGTGATGATCCTGATCTGGATCACCCTGGGATGGCGCGAGGCGGGGATCGTGGGCATCGCCATCCCCTCCACGCTGGCGCTCACGCTGCTGGTGTTTCTCCTCGAAGGTTTCACGCTCAACCGCATCACCCTCTTCGCCCTGATCTTCTCAATCGGCATCCTGGTGGACGATGCCATCGTGGTGGTCGAGAACATCGTCCGGCACTTCCACCTGCCACAGAACAAAGGCCGCGACTGGTCGGCCATCGCGGTGGAAGCGGTCAGCGAGGTCGGCAATCCGACCATCCTGGCGACGTTTGCCGTGATCGCCGCGGTGCTGCCGATGGCGTTCGTCGGCGGCTTGATGGGCCCCTACATGCGGCCCATACCCATCGGGGCCAGTTCGGCGATGATCTTCTCGCTGCTCATCGCCTTCATCGTCACACCTTGGGCCAGCATCCGCATCCTGCGCTGGGGACGGAAGTACTCGTGCCTCACGGAGGGCGCGGCCTGCGTGATTGAAGGGCGGCCGGCGGACCTGCCCCCGAGCCCGGGACCGGCGCCTCATTCAGCGCACCCGGAGGACGGTTTGACGCGGCTTTACCGGCGGATGATGGGACCGTTGATCGCGCGGGCCGGGGCGCGGGCTGTGTTCCTGGTGGGCATCACCGTGTTGCTGTTGGCGGCCATGGCCACCGTTTATGTCGGATGGGTGAAGGTGAAAATGCTGCCGTTCGACAACAAGAGCGAGTTCCAGGTGATTCTCAACATGCCCGAAGGCAGCGCCCTGGAACGCACGGCCCAGGCGGCGCGGGAAATCGCCGCCGCCCTGCGGGACGAACCCGAGGTCACTGATTACCAAATCTATGTCGGCACCGCGGCCCCGTTCAATTTCAACGGGCTGGTACGCCACTACTTCATGCGGCGAGGGGCGCATGTGGCGGACATCCAAGTGAATCTGGTGCCCAAGCACGAACGCAAGGCCCAAAGCCACGACATCGCCAAGCGCGTCCGGCCCAAAGTTGCCGCCGTCGCGGAGCGTTTCGGTGCGCGGGTGGCGGTGGCCGAGGTGCCGCCGGGGCCGCCGGTATTGCAGACCCTCGTGGCGGAGATCTACGGCCCCACGGAGGAAAGCCGACTCGCGCTGGTGCAGGAAGTCATCCGCGTCTTCAAGGCGACCGAAGGCGTGGTGGACACGGACTGGTACATCGAGGCCGACCAGCCCAAGGCGCGCTTCGTCATCGATAAAGAGAAAGCCGCCCTGCACGGCATCAGCGCCGAGACCATCGCGCAGACCCTGCGGCTGGCGGTCGGCGGCCTGGCCGTGGATCTCGTCCACAAACCGCGCGAGAAGGAGGACGTGGAACTGGTGCTCGAACTGCCCCGCGCCCTGCGTTCCCGACCCGACGACCTGCTCGCCCTCCGCGTCCGGTCCGGCGATGCGAATGCGCTCCCGGAGCCCGGCGGGATCGGCGCCCCGCCTCTCGTCCCCCTCCGTGAGCTGGTTCGCATCGAGCACACCGTCACGGACAAAAGCATCTACCACAAGAACCTGATGCCGGTGACCTATGTCATCGGCGATGTGGCGGGTGTCATCGAAAGCCCCGTGTACGCCATCTTCAAGATGAACGAGCAACTCGCCGCGTTGGACATGACCCGGTTCGGCGGCAGCACGGCGCGCCTGCAGATTCTCAATGCCACGCAGCCCTTCACCTATGATGAGCCCGCCATGAAGTGGGACGGCGAGTGGCACATTACGATCGAGGTGTTCCGCGACCTGGGCCTTGCCTTTGGCGCGGTGCTCATCTTGATCTACGTGCTGATGGTGGGCTGGTTCCGGTCGTTCCTCACCCCGGTCATCGTGATGGTGGCGATTCCCTTCTCGCTGGTGGGCATCCTCCCCGCTCATGGTGCGTTGAACGCGTTCTTCACCGCCACCTCGATGATCGGCTTCATGGCGGGCGCGGGCATCGTGGTGCGCAACTCGATCATCCTGGTGGACTTCATTGAGCAGCGGCTCGCGGAAGGGATGCCGATGGCCGAAGCCGTGGTGGACGCCGGGGCGGTGCGATTCCGGCCCATGTTGCTGACAGCGCTGGCCGTGGTGGTGGGGGCGGGGGTCATCCTGTTTGATCCCATCTTTCAAGGACTGGCCATCTCCCTGATGGCCGGCGAGGTTGCGTCGCTCCTTATCAGCCGCATGGCCGTGCCGGTGCTGTACTACATGGCCTACTGCAAGAAGGTGTGCCCGGTCGCCGCCACCGCTGGCTGAGCCCGGTCTGGCCGCGTCGGCCGCGTAGATCGTGGGAGGGTAAGAACCGAATCCGGCCAGCGCGACCTGATCGGCACGGGGGAACTGGAATCGCTTTGAATCGGCGGTGGAATGCGATTTCCTCGGCGGGGTTGCCCGGCGCGCCGAAATGAAGTTCCACCAATCCTCGTCGCCACCTTCAAGGTCCGGTCTTGGGCCGGTCGAAATGCCTGCTTCGACTGCCGGAAGCCAAATCCGGCAGCCCGCATGGCGAGTGTGGCGCCTCCGGCTACTGGCGTTGGCGCTGGCGCCGCTGTTGCTCCTGGCCATCGAGGTTCTGCTTCGGCTGGTCGGGTACGGTTATCCCACTCGGTTTTTCCTTCCGGCGAAAGTCCGGGGCCAAGATGCCTTGGTCAATAATCCCCGTTACGGCTGGCGTTTTGGCTCGCCACCCCTGGCACGGGAGCCGGTGGCCTTCACGCTGCCCCGCGCGAAAGCGCCCGGCACCCTTCGGATCTTCGTCCTCGGCGAATCCGCGGCGATGGGTGATCCCGATGCGCGCTTTGGGCTGTCCCGCATGTTGGAGGCGCTACTGAACCAGCGGTATCCGCGGCAGCGGTTCGAGGTGGTGTGTGGCGCGTTCGCGGCCATCAGTTCGCATGTCATGGCCGAAGTCGCCGACGAGTGCGCCCGGCACGCCGGCGACGTATGGGTCATCTACGCCGGCAACAATGAGGTGGTCGGTCCGTTCGGGGCCGGGAGTGTCTTTGGTCCGCAGGCGCCACCGCGTCCGCTCATCCGGGCGAGCCTGGCGCTCAAGTCCTCGCGGCTGGGGCAGGCTCTCGGCGCCTTGTGCGATTGGGCTCGCCCGGGTGCCGCGGCGCCGACCGAGTGGAAGGGCATGGAGACCATGCTGC
>CALJWR010000013.1 GCA_937976685.1 uncultured Verrucomicrobiae bacterium | reverse complement strand
TCCGCGGACGGGTTCGGGGAAGAGCAAGCGGAAACCATGACCGCTATAGGCAGAGTGGGAGCTGCCATTGCCATGGCGACGCTCTCGCTGGAAGTTCGCCCAACGGAGACGACGGCCCGGGAGTTGGAATGCGTCGAGAGGTTCGATGGTGGTGGGGGCCGGGAAGCCGTTTTCAAGCAGCAGCCGCCGGAGGTCGTGTTCAGGACTGCCAAGGGCCAAGCCGGTCGCGGCATCCACACGCAGCTTGCCGTTGCGGCTGCGTTTGATGTGCCGGACCGGCACATAAGGCGTGAGGCTGATCCACTCGCGGGATTCGCCCAGTGCGGGCACTGAGTCGAACTCGCTCGCGGGACCGAGGCCGAGCAGGATGAGCTTCAGTCCGGGCGACTGACGGGACCACGTTTCGCGCAAGGAACGTAGCGCGGCGACGGCGGCGGAGTCGAAGCCCATGCGCGCAAACACGGTCACGCGGACGAGCAGGCCGCGATGGTCGCACTCGGGCAGGTAAAAGGCGTGCTCGTGGCCGGCCAGCGGCTGGCCGTCGCGCTTGCCGCTGAAAACGGGCGAGGCATCGGAACGCGCACAGAGCGCGACGTGGAGGCGTTCTCCGAGCGAGAGGGCCTTGGTGATGGACTCGCGGACGGGAGCCTGGATTTCGTAGCGGGCGACGGCGGGGCCGGGCACGCCGGGATGCGCGGGGCGTACATGGCGGGGGGGCGGCGCAGCGAGCTTGAAGGGCGTGGCGGGCCGGACGTATTCGATCCACCGGCTGCCGGGCGGCTGGCTCCAACCGGCGCCGCGCCAGGCGGCGGTGTCGGAGTGCAAGGCCGCAAAGAGGTCGGGGGGCGGCCCGTCATCGCGCCGTTTGCCGCGGCGTTTGCCGGCCGGCGGTTGGTCAGCGACACGCATGGCGCGCCAGGCGGCATACTCCGCAGGCGGCACGGGGGCAATGAGCTTGAAGGTTTGCTGGTCGCGGCCCAACGGCTCGCCCGGTGCGGTGGGGAAGGCGTTGGCGGGCGGCGGCGCAAAGTCGGCGGGCAGCAGTTCGGCTTCGCACAGACTCTCGGCGCGGCCGAAGTAGTTCAGTTTGCCGAGCAGCGCGGCGAGGTATTCGCGGGTGGCGGTGTCCAGGTCGGCGTCCCAGAGGACCAGCAATGGCTCGTCGGCGGCAGGTTGGACAAAGGTGTCGAAGACCTTGGGGGTCTTCTCGTCGCCTAGCGGCATGTAATGCCGGGTGTGAGCCGCAGCGGCGGCGGGCAGGAGGTAGCGCGGCGGGGGCGCAGCGGCGAGTGCCTCGATGAGCGGGCGCAGGCGCGGCGGGTCCTCGCTGGTGGGCCGACCCTCTTGTTTCCAGCGGGCGGTGGCGATGAGCGCGCGGAGCAGCCGCCAGGGCGAGGGCGGCCACTCCGGCACGCCTTCGTTGGCGTGGCTGCCCCAGGCGGTGGCGTGGTAACGCCCACCGGCTCGGAAGCGAATGGCGATGGCAAGCATGGTGGGGCGGGGTTATTCGGAGTCGGAGGCATCATTGCTGGCGGCAGCTTCAGCCTTCTTGCCCTTCGCTTTCTTGGCCGTGCCTTTGACGTAGGTGACGGTGGTCACGCGCGGGTCGGCGAAGAGAGCGGCGCATTCCGGAGCGGTAAGGAGTGCGGCGAGGCGCGTGGCGACTTCCTCCGGTGTCGGCCAGGTGAAGCCGCTGGCGGGGCGTTTGACGCGCAGGCCGCCGTCCTTGAGTTCGAGGTCGCAGGCGGTGCGCAGGCGCAGGCCAGTTTCGAAGAAACGCTGGATCTTGAAAAGGGAGAGCACGACCAGCAGTTCGCGCGCGGCGGGCGGCAGTTGGAAGCCAGCGATAAGGCTTAGGTCGAGGTTGAAGTAGGCGGTGATGGCACCGGTGTATTCGTCGCGCTGGTAGGGAACGTTGCCGTAGCCTTCCTCGGCCTTCCCGTATTTTGGGGGCACTTTGTCACCGGTTTCGGGGTCCTTCTCGTTTGAGCTGGGCTGAACGCGGTCCACCTTCACGCCGCCGCTGGCGGCCACGTTGACGTGGCGAGCCTCGATGAACGCAGTGAGCGCGCGAGGCAGGCGCACGACGCCGCCGACTTTTTCCAGGAAGATGCCGTGCAGGAGGCTGTTGGGGTCGAACTTGAAGAGCGCCTGGGCGAGTTTCTGGCGGTCGAAGGGGGCGTCGGCTTTGAAGCCGATGGCGTCGCGAATTTTGGCGAACTCGGCGCTGTTGACGATGTAGGGCGAGTTGAGCCGGTGGGCTTCGAGCAGCGAGTTGGTTTTTACGCCGTCGGGCAGCGTGGATTCAACGTAGGGCAGGCCAGCAAGGGCCGCGACCGGCTTGGCGGCGGCTTCGTCCCAGCAGACGGCCTCGAGGCGGTTGGCCATGCTTTGGGCGGATTCGACCAGCAACATGGGCGTGCCGTCGGCGGCGGTGTAGGTGGCCGCGCCGAGGTCGGGGAAGCCGGTCGGCTGGAAGCGCGTGCCGGCCATGGGTTGGAGGTCGGCCTCGACGAGGAGGCGCGGATGTTGGAGCAGTTCAGTGATGTTCATGTGTTTTTTTGTTGGTGGTGGATTTAGTGGGAGAGGGTGATTGGGCGAAGCTGGTCGGCGAGCGCGGCGAGGGCAGCCGGGCTGAGCGGGAACATGGTGGCGGCCAGGGCGCGACGCACGGCAGGGCCGCGCGCGGGCACTTCGCGCAA
>CALJWR010000012.1 GCA_937976685.1 uncultured Verrucomicrobiae bacterium | reverse complement strand
CGCGAAATTCGAACCGCCCGTCCGCATCCAACATCACCTCGGCGTGGTCCCGCGCTTTTTCGCGTGTGAGAAAGAGCGGCGTCTGGTCGGGCACGGGTTTGCCATCGGAGAACACGACGCGACCGGCAAGGCGAAACCCGGGTTGGACCTCGATTTTTCCGAGATCCTTCCCGCTTCCGGTGGGCCCGGTGGTGAACCCCTTGGACGGGATGACTCCCTTGCCGCCCAAGGATGACATCGTGGAGTAGAGCACGAACTCGCGCAGCGGCGGCACGTTGGGGAACAGAAACAATCCGTCCTCGTCCGTGCTCTGCTCGTCGCACCGCAGGAAGTTTCCGCACGTCCGGTCGGCCGACACCAAGCCCAGGACCACGCCTGGCGCGGGCTTGCCATCGAGGAATACCGCCCCCTTGACGGTGACGCCTTCCTCCATCCGGATCAGGTGATCGCGGCCCGGCTTGAGGCCGATCCAGCGTTTGGCCACGCCTCTGGCTTCGACCACCGCGTGAACGAGCTGCACGTCGTTGGTGCAGTAGAGCCAGAACCGGCCCCGCTCGTCGGTCACCGCGACGGGATCCACGTAGCGCTCGGTGCCACCCCAGGAAATCATGCCCGGGCCGTACGTCACCCCTTCGGGGTCAATCGTGGCGCCGACGAGGGGTTCCCCCTTTTCGTTGATGACCACGCCGGCGATGCGCGACGGCGATTTCAACTTCGCCTCGCTCACGCGGGTGAGTCTGATCTCTTTTCGACCCTCGGCCGGATCCGTCTTGCCGACAAAAGAGCTTTCGCAGCCCGGCGCCACGACCAGCAACCGGAAGATCAGGTCCGGGTCGAGCGACTCGATGGTGAACGTGCCGTCGGTGGCCGTTTTGGCCGTCTTCGCGCAGTCCGCGTAGCACGACGGGCACAGTGCTCCGGTGCCCTGCTTCGGACCGGCAGAGTAGATGAACACGGTGGCGTTGGTCACGGGTGTGCCGTGCTCCAGCAACACCCTGCCCAGCAAATCAGGCCGCGTCGTCTCCGCCCGCGCCCCCATCAGCGGCAGCAGCGCCAGCGCGGCGTACCCGATCCATCGCATCGTTTTCATGGCTGGTTGTTCCAACGTCTTTGATCGCGGCACATCCGGAACTGCCAGGGGCGGCAACGGGCCGCGGCCGGCAATCCCATGACTTACGTTGCCTCATTCTCCCTGCATCCCCCAGTTCAGTTCTTTGCCAGGGTGCGCCTGACCATCGCCAACAGGCGTTCCCCTTCCAGTTCGCGTCCGATGATCCGGCCTTGGGTGTCCAGCAAATACACGGCGGGCAGGGTGTCCACGTCGAAGGCCCCTGCCGCCTTCGCCCGGTCCGCCGGCTCGATCCAACCTTGCGTTCCCGGACAATGGATTTCCGCCAACGTTCGGCTCGCCATTTCCGCCGTGTCATCCAAGCAGACCGTCACGATGGCGAGCCGGGATTCGTCGGCAAATTGCTGGCGCAGCTCCCGCAGCCCTGCCAGTTGCTCGCGACTGCGGTCCGACCACGACGCCCAGAACACGAGCACCACATTCGTGCCCCTGAACTGCGTCAGGTCCAGCGGCCGGCCATTGAACTGAGTCGCCTGGAGCGCCACCGCCGGCGCGGGGAGCGCAGGCAATCCCCCGCGCAGTGGCACCGTCACCATTCCCAAGTCCAGCGGCCCGGTGCCCTCGGGCACAACAACCTCACGAGTCAGCGACCCCAATTCCTCCTCCGGCCCAAACATCTCGGGCCGGCCATCTTCAATGGGCCTGGTAACGCGCAACCGCAGTTCATAGGTGCCCGGCGGCACATCCTCGACCCGGAAACTGCCGTCCGGCTCAATCTCCAAGGCATACGTCCGCGCCTGCCGGGCCAGTTCCAAGTGCTGCTCGGAGAGGCGGAACTCGTTGTCAGCCCTTTGGAAAGCCGCGGTCGTGGCAAAATCCTCATAGTTGGGGACCAGGGGCGGCGTGACCGGTAGTTTGAGGTTCAAGGTATGCACATCACGCTGCCACGGCACCGCGAGGTCGGACGGCTCCGCCACCGCCTGGCCGATGATCACGCGACCCGCGGAGGCGTACTCGACGAAATTGGTCCGGCCCGGCAGCACCTCAACCGGCAGTTGGTGGGTTTCCGTGATCGGCAGGCCGGATGCGTTGCGCCGCTGCGGCACCATCGCGCGATACAGTTTGAACTCGCCGGGCGGCACCTGGGTGAAACTGAACCGCCCTTCCGCATCCGTGGTCGCCGCCAGACCCAGATGAAACGCGAGCGAAGACGACCAGCTCAAGGTGCGCAAACTAATCCGCGCGCCGCTCTTGGGCCGGCCCCCGACCCGCAGGCGCCCTTCCACCGTCCCGTAAGGTTGGAGCGTGAGGACGCTCCGGTCTCGCAAGTCCGCCATCGAGCCGGCAAAAAACCCGTTGCTGTGGGTGAGGCACACCGGTGCGTCGCCCGGAGCGCCGGGAAGCCGAATCCGCCCCTCCGCATCCGCCTCCGCTCGTGTCAGCCGGCCGCCGGAGTAACGGTTGGGAGAGTGGATGAAGAGGATCCCGCCGTCCGGCGTCGTCCGCGCCCAGAGCCGCGCGCCCGTTGCCGGACGGCCATCGGGCAGTCGCACTTGCAGAGGGGCGGCGCTCGCGAGCTTCGTGAGGGCCAGTTCCAGTTCCTGGTCGCCCATTTCGAAGTCGTAAACGTCGGTGGTCAGGGTCTCGAAACCTTCCGCTTCGAGCTGGAACTGGTATTGCGGTGCCATGCCCATGCTCACGTCCGACAACCTTAACTCGGCGACATACTCGGACGCGTCGGGACGGGCGAGGGTGCGAAAGCCGAACTCGCCGCCGTACTTCACGCCCACGCTCGCCAGCTTCACCGGCTCGCGCGTTGTCGCATCCACGGCCTTCAGGCGCACCGTGACGGTTTTCAGTGTTCCCGAACCCAGCACGACCCGTTTTTCCCGCTGATCAGGCGCGATCCTGAACTGGCGCATGGCCGCCGGGGAACTGGACCGGACGTAAAACGTGACCGCCGCCGTCGGCGCGTTGGTCCAGACGACTACACCCTGCTCGTCCGTCGTCCCCGTCCAGTCCAGCAATTGCGCCTCGGTTCGATACGGATCCACCGAGACTTCCGCACCCGGCAACGGATTACCGGCCGCATCCACCACCTCGATCCGCCACGGGCGCGGCGGCGGGAGGACCAGGCGCACTTCGTCCATGCCGGGCCTGACTTGCGCCACGACCGACACGGTTGCGCGCTCCGGATGTTCAGCCGTGTAAATCCACTGGCGCGGGGCCCGGTGGGGCCGCTCGAAACGGCCTGCGGCATCGGTGACGAACTCCCCGATGCGCACGACGTTGCCGTGTCCGTGGCCTTCCTTGACCCGCACCCCGGCCAGCGGTCGGCCGTTCTCGTCGGTCACCCGCCCCCGCACGGTGACGCCGTCCGGCAATCGGACGGTGGCCGTACCGCGCTCGAGTTCGGCCAGCGCAATCCGCGGCCGCTGGTTCAAACCCGTTTCCCCGGTGGTGGCGAAGGCTTCCCGCGCCCCGTCGGGCCGTACGAACGTCACCTCAACATCCTTGAGGTCCGGCGCGAATCGTCCAAACGACCACCGGCCCCCCGCGTCGGTCACGGCCGCAGGTGCCTCGGGATCGCGCAACGACAGCTCGGAATACTCGTGCGTGCGGCGCTCGACGTTGCCCATCGTGAACCCGCGATATGCCGAACCGGAAAGCAACACGCGCACACCTTCAAGCGGACTTCCGCGCTCGTCCTGGACCACGCCCCCGATCGTGCGGCCGCGCACCAAGGTGATGCTCACACTCACCGGCATCCCCTCATAGACATCCCCGCCGGCTGCCGTCCACATCACCGCGCGCGAGGTAAAACTCGGGTGACTCGCCGAAACGCCGAAGTGGGTGATCCGCTGGCGTTGCTCCCTCGGCGGAGTGGCGAAGCGGAGAATGAACCGGCCGCCCGTGTCGGTCAGCCGCTTGGGCTGCCGCTGCCGCCAGTCCCATCTGTAGGGCGAGTGAACCTCCGCGCCCGGCAGCGGTTGACCGTCCGGATCCAGCACGGTCACGGTCAGAGACCGGACCTCCATGCCCGCCATCAGCAGCTCAGGCAGGGGATCCTCCCCGATGCGGGCTGCTTCCGCTCCTGTCGGTTCGTTGGTCGCAGCGGTACCCGGCGCGGACGCGGATCCGCCACCGGCGGGTTTGCGCGGCTGCGCGTCGGTCAGCCCGATCACGGCCAGCACGAGCACCGCGACGATGGAAACGATTCCCCAGCGGCGCCCGGGCTGGAAATCCGCGATCATGGCGATGCGCCGCTTCAACTGCCGTTTGTCCTCCAGAATCCCTACCAGTCCCGGTGCGGGCGCCCGGTGCGTGAACCCCTCCAGCAGGCGCAAAATGGTCCAGCCATACTCGCGGCTTTGATCGCCGCCCGCGGCCTCCAGCGCGAGCGCGTCGCAGGCCAGTTCGCGGTCGGCCCGCCAGCGTGCGAATCCCAGCCACAGCAGCGGATTGAACCAATGGAGCACCTGGAGCACGGTCACGAGCCAGTTGAACGCCAGATCGCGGCGGCGCACGTGCGCCAACTCGTGCAATAGGACGAAACGCAGTTCCTGCCGGGAAAAGTGCCGCAGGAAGCCCGGCGGCAACAACAAGCGCGGACGAAAAACGCCGAACAATGCCGGACTGGCAAGTTCCTCTCCCTCCAAGAGCTCCGGCGGATGACGAACGCCCATGCGCCGCGCGCATTCGTCCATCACGGCCAGCGCCGCCGGTTCTGTGACCGGCCGCCATCGGCGGCCGCGCCACCGGAAACGCGCGGCGGCGATCACCACGTAACCTCCCAGCGCCAGCGCGCCCGCCGCCCACGTCCAGAACAGCAACACCGACCCGTTCCACACGGCTCGCGACGGTGACGCCAAGGGAGTGGTGACCGGCGCCGCCTCGCCCGTTCGGGGCGCATCCCCCACGGGCCCGGCAACGGCGGTCTCGATCCCCGCCGGCTCAATCTGCGCGCCGGGTTCAACCGGAACGAATCGCTGCTGCGGAGGTGCCGGCACGGAACGCGGCACTGCCAGTTGCGGCTCGGAAGGCGGCGGTTGACTGATGGTGGCGGGCGGCGATTGACCGCCCCAACGCGGCAGCAGATTGAAGACGCTGACCGCGCTGTCCGGCGTGAACGGCAGGAGCAGACGGGCAATCACCACCCACCACAGGGCCGCCCGCCAGTGAGGCGCCAGGTGGTGGCGCAACAGCCATTGCATGGCCAGCACCAGCAACACCAGCACGCCTGCCTGCAAGGAAGTCCGACCGAGGATCTCCAGCAGTGTTTGAATGTTCATGGCCTCTTTCCCTTGGACCACCCGTTCTCCAGCAACGCACGCAACTCATCCATTTCCTCGCGCGACAGGCGGCGTGATTCGACGAAATGCGCCAGCATGGGCTTGAGCGATCCGCCGAACACCCGTTCGAGGAAGGACTCACTGGCAGCGGCCACGCACTGACGCTCGGACACCAGCGGCTCATAGACATACCGGCGTCCCTGCGCTTCGTAGTCGAGCGCCCCCTTGCGGACCAGGCGCGCCAGCAGGGTCTTGGCGGTCTTGGGATGCCAGGTCGGGTCAGCGGCGGTGAGGCGTTCGATGATTTCGCCGGCGGTGGCGGGATGCCCGGCCCAGACGGCGCGCATGACCTCCCACTCGGTTTCAGAGATGCGGGGAACCTTGACTTGGGCGTTCATGGACTACACGTGTAAGCCAATACGCCTACAAATGTAGTCTTGCAAGAGGTTTTTGGGAGAATCTCAAGCGCCGGCGCCGGCCGTTCTCCACGGTTCTGCCGCCGGCGCCGGCCTTGACGCCCGGCAGGACAACGGCTGCGGTGTCCCCGAGCATCGCATCGGACGAGCCGACCCGCGCTGGCGCAGCGCCCGGTTCGTTCCGCACGGGCAGCCGTGCCGGAGGGTGGGTACGCTTTGGGCGCCAGCGCGCCCGGAGAAAACCTTGGCACTGGTCGGCTCCGTCCGTAGCATCCCGCCTCCTTTTGCCGCGGACGCCCGCGCACCGTTGAACGCAGACCCGAGATGAAAACCTACGATATCGCAGTCATTGGGGGAGATGGCACCGGCCCCGAAGTCACCGCCGAAGCCCTAAAGGTCGCCGAAGCCGCCGCCCGCAAGTTCGGCTTCCGGCTCAACTGGCATCCCTACGACGTGGGCGGTGAACGCTATTTGAAGACAGGCGAGGTGCTGCCCGACAGCGTGGTGGAGGAGTTGCGGAAGTTCAAAGCCATCTACCTCGGAGCCGTGGGGCATCCCCAGGTCAAGCCGGGCATTCTGGAGAAGGGGATTCTGCTCCGCCTGCGATTCGAATTGGAGCAGTACATCAATCTGCGTCCGGTGAAGCTGTATCGCGCCCAGGACTGCCCGGTGAAAGACAAGGGCCCCGAGCACGTGGACTTCGTCGTCGTCCGCGAAAACAACGAGGGCCTGTACGCCGGCGCGGGCGGCCATCTGTTCAAGGGGACGCCCCACGAGGTCGCGGTTCAGGAGAGCATTAATACGCGCCGCGGCGTGGACCGCTGCTTGAAATATGCCTTTGAAGTGGCCCGCAAGCGCCGCAACGGCCAGCCGTGGAAGGGACTCAAGCCCGAGGCTGTGCAGGCGGGCAAGACGGCCCAGCTCACGTTGTGCGGCAAGACCAACGTGCTGACCTACGCCTTCGACCTGTGGTGGCGCGCCTTCCAGGACATGGCTCCGGCCTACCCGACCATCAAGACCGATTACGCCCACGTGGACGCCATCTGCATGTGGTTCGTCAAGAACCCGGAGTGGTTCGACGTGATCGTGACCGACAACATGTTCGGGGACATCATCACGGACCTGGCGGCGATGATTCAGGGCGGACTCGGAGTGGCGGCCGGCGGCAACATCAATCCGGACGGCACTTCGATGTTCGAGCCGATGGGCGGCAGCGCCCCGAAGTACACCGGGCAGAATGTGATCAACCCCATCGCCGCCATCAACGCCGGCGCCATGATGCTGGACTTCCTGGGTGAATCCGCCGCGGCGGCGGCCATCGAGGCTGCGGTGGTTAAGATCATCAACACCCGGATTCAGTCCCTCGCCGCCGGCAAGATGGGCCACGGCACCCGCGAGGTGGGCGACCTGATCGCTGCCGCCATCTAAAGCACCGCGCCGGGGCCCGCTACCACCGGAGGAACCGCCCCGGCCTGGCCGGACCGAGTGGGTCAATTGCATGTGGCACGGCTGGCAGGAATTGTTCGACGAGTATCTGCGAGGGGGGCAGTTCCGCCTCCCGATCTTTTTCGATCTGGGGGCGGTGTTCTTCTTCGGACTGACCGGGGCGCTCGTGGCGATGCGCCGGGGCTACGACATCGTAGGCCTGTTTGGCCTGGCGCTCGTGACCGGTTTAGGCGGGGCCTTGATCCGGGACGGCTTGTTCATCCAGCAGGGGCCGCCGGCTTTCACCACCGACGCCCGCTATGTGCTCATGCTGGTCCCCGCGTGCCTTTGTGGCATGGCCATGGGGCGCTGGTTGGAGCGGTTCCCCCGCTTGGTGGCCGTCCTGGACGCGCTGGGCCTC
The DNA here is from genome assembly GCA_937976685.1 of uncultured Verrucomicrobiae bacterium. Classification (GTDB taxonomy): domain Bacteria; phylum Verrucomicrobiota; class Verrucomicrobiia; order Limisphaerales; family J093; genus JADJWF01. Next base: position 4,529 of record CALJWR010000012.1, on the reverse strand, counting down.
GCCGCCTACGGGGTGGTCGGACTGGAGAAGTCACTGGCGGCCGGCCTGAGCGCCCCGTCCGCCGTGTTGGTGGGCGTCATCAACGCCTGCGGCGGCGGCGTGATTCGCGATGTGCTGGTGCGCGAGGAACCGCTGGTCTTCAAGCCGGGGCAATTTTACGTGCTGGCCGTACTGGCCGGCTCGGTCGCGCACGTCGCCCTCGTTTATTGGGGCAGGGTGCCGTTGCCGCTGGCCGGGCTGATCGCGTTCGCGACCACCTTCGTGTTCCGCCTCCTGACGATTGCCTTCAACTGGAAATCCTGGGCGGTCAAACCGCTGGACCTCCTGCCCCCTGCCGGACCTTCGGAACCGCGCTGACGCTGCAGCGGACCGTCCGGGTGCTTAGCGGCGAGACCGCTTTTTCGCCTGCGCTTGGTCCTTTCGCTCCTGGCGGACCCAGACGATCAGGACCGGCGTGAAACACAAAAACAGCCCAATGGGCATGGCGAAGATGCTCCAGAATTGATCGCTGCTCATAAGAGAGCGCGAACTGTGCCGCCGGACGGGCGTTTGTAAAGCGGGCAAACGCGGGCGCGCAGCGAGCTGCTTGGGACGAGGGAACGGAGCATCGAACCGGAGCCCCTGCCTCACCGGTGGACGAGGTGAGCGAATTGGATCGGGGGACCACACCACCGTGCCAGCCTGCGCGCCGGATTCGGCAAATCGGTTTTCGCCAAAAGGCTTGCACGGTGGCAGTCGCCCCCATTTATTCTCCGCGTCAGCGGCCGCCGGGCAGCATCCCCGTCGGCGTGCTTTGACGGGTTCGACCGAGTTGTGAACATGAGTGCGACTGCCGCCGGCGGCATGACAGAAAATCACCCGACGTACCGATTGCAGTCGGGCATCGCCCAGTTCTGCCTTCCGGCGGCGAACCGGGACCTGGAGCGGAAACTCGCCTACGCCAACTCGATCGCTTTCACGTTCCTGATTCTTGGTTTGGTGGGGGCGGTGGCGGTTCCCAAAATCGTTGAGCGTCAGTTGCCCGTCTTGGAGGACATAGTGCCGGTGGTCTTCACGCCCCCCGAAAGCGAACCGCCTCCCCCCAGTGACGAAGCGGTGACGGAGCCGGAGCCGGAAACGGCGCAGATCAGCGAGGCGCCGGTGATTGCCACCGTCGTCGCCGCCAACGCCGCCGAGGCCAGCTTCCCGGTTCCCGTCGAGGGACCGGTGATTTTCGCCCCGGCGAAATATGCCGGGCCTCCTCCCGCAGTCTTGAATCCTCCCCCGCGCCCGGCGCCGAGGCCGCCACCCGGGCCCACCCGCTTCAACTGGGCCGGATCCACTGAAGGCAGTTTCCCGAAGCCGCTTTACACCACCGGGGCGCTCCCCAGTGGCACGCACGAACTGGTCTTGCTGGTCTGGGTGGACACCGAGGGGCGGGCCGAGCGGGTTGAGGTGGAAAAGAGCTGTGGCAGCCTCGAACAGGACCGGAAGACGGTTCAGCACGTTCGGACCCGGTGGCGCTGGAAGCCGGGCGAACCGCGTTTCCTGTCAGTGCCATTCGAATTCGTGGTGCGGTGAGCGCCGTTTTCCCAATGGACAGACCGACGCGGGCGTCGTTACCGTCTGGAGCGGGCGCGCCGGCAGCGGGGTTCACTGGGCGGGCGACACGGGGCGACAGATCGGACATCCCCCCTGAAGATCGAAAAGCGCATTCTGTATGCTTGCAAACATCGTTGTAACCTGGTTCGTCAAAGGCGGCTGGATCATGTACCCGATCCTGCTGGTCTCGATCGTGGCCGTTTGCGTGGTGGGCGAACGCATTTTCTGGTGGACGCGCGAGAGTTTCCGCCGGGACCCGGCCACCCTCGAGAAAACCCTGGCGGCGATCGAGAATGGCGATTTCCGAGAGGCCTCGCGCCTCTCCAAGGATTCCAAGGATCCGGTGCTGCGGATGATCTGGCACGGGCTCAATCACGTTCACTATTCCCTGCAAGGCGCCTTGTCCGTAGCAGCCGGGATGGAGCTGCGCCGCGCCGGCCGTTTCTTGACGGTCATGGACACGCTGGTGACGCTCGCGCCGCTGCTCGGATTGCTCGGTACGGTGACCGGCATCATGCGCTCCTTCGCGTCCATCGGCGACGCCGAACTGGCGGTCGAGGCGGTCACCGGCGGCATCGGCGAGGCATTGATTGCGACCGCCTGCGGTCTGGGCATCGCCATCCTCGCGCTGGTTCCGTTCAATTACTTCACCGCCAAGCACACGGGGCTGCAGTTCGAACTCGAAACCGCCGCCACCAACATTGACGTGATGGTGAGCGCCGCCAAGCGCCGCGGGGAAACGGATACCATGACCATCCGCCGCGAGGCGCAGAGCGCCTGATCCTCGCCGACGGCATCCGGCCCAGTCCCAGCGGCCCCTGAGAAAGGTATCATGAAGATCGGTTCTCCGACCCCGCACAAGAAGGCGCGCATCGAGATCATCCCCCTGATTGACATCATGTTCTTCCTGCTGGCGTCGTTCATGATGGTCAGCATCACCATGGTGAAGATGCAGTCCATCAAGATGGACCTGCCCACCGCCACCCAGGCGCGACGCGACTTCAAGCCGGAGATCATCAACATCGCCGTGGACAAGACGGGCGAATGCTACATCGAGAAGCAACGCAAGTCGCAGCAGGAGGTGTACGAGTACTTGACCAACCGTTTGCAGACCAGCGCCGCCTCGACCAATCTGCCCGTGTACATTAGCGGGGACAAAAACGCCACCCACGGCGCGGTCATTGCCGTCCTCGATCTCGTGCGCCGAGCGGGCATCCAGAAAGTCTCCTTCGCCATTACTCCCCAGGATCTCAAGGAGTAACCGGGCCGGCCACTGCCGGACTTTGAAAAGCCAAACGCCGCCGATTCACGGCGGCGTTTCAATTTCGGGACGGGCAGCAGAAAACCGGCGGATCAGGCAATGAAGCTGAAGTCGTAGGGCGCCCTCATCTCGCGGCCGAGCCACTTGGCAGCTTCCGCATCGCCCACGATCTCCTCTTTTTCCGGATCCCATCGGATGGGCCGGCCCAGGCGGACCGAAATGACCCCCAAGTGGGCGACGCTGATCGAGCGGTGTCCGATCTCCACCGTGCAGATGGGGTCTTTCCGCGACCGGACACACTCGAAGAAGTTGCCCATGTGGTTGTCACTCTTGTACAGGCGGGTGGCGGAAGCGGGCAAGGGTTCCTCCAGAAGCTCCGGCCGGCTGGCCCGCAGGTCGCCGCGCGTGACGAAAATCCAGCCCTCTGTGCCGAGGAACTGCACGCCGTTCGGTGTCTTGTTCGGACCCCCGACCACGTTGCGTTCGCTGCCGGTGTTTTCATCCATGATCGTCATCGTGACCCCGTTCGCATACCGGCACTCGATGCGGTACCTGGACGCGGCATCGTAGCCGCCGGGGATCATCTCGACGAGCGACTTGCCGTCGAAAGACACGGGGCCTGACAGCTCCGAGCCGTTGCCCCATTGAGCAATGTCGTTATGGTGGGCGCCCCAGTCAGTCATCTGGCCGCCGCTGTAACAGTACCACCAGCGGAAATTCCAGTGCGCGTTATGGCCGTTGTAGTCCCAGGCCGGCGCCTGGCCGTTGTAGTAATCCCAGTTCAATCCTTCGGGGACCGGCTGCTTGCTGAACGGACCCTCGCGCGGGCCGGTGGGAAGCCCCACGATGATGTGCTGGAGCTTGCCGATGCGGCCGTTGCGAACCAGTTCGCACGCCAGCCGGAACCGACCCTCGCTGCGTTGCTGGCTGCCGACCTGCAGAACGCGGTTGTGGGCGCGGACTTCCTTCACCAGTTGGCGACCTTCCGCAATCGTCAGGGTCAACGGCTTCTCCGTGTAGATGTCCTTGCCGGCCCTGGCAGCGGCGACGTTAATCAGGGTGTGCCAGTGGTCCGGCGTTCCGTTGATGATGACGTGAATGTCATCCCGTTCGAGGAGCTTGCGGAAGTCGCTGTACTGCGCCTCGGCGCCAAACTGCTTCTTCGCCTCGGCGGCGTGCTTTTCGTCCACATCGGCCACGGCGATGACCTGACCGTAGTTCTTGGCCCAGTTGCAGTCCCCGCGCCCCTGGCCGCCGCAGCCGATCAGTCCGATGCCCGGTTTATCGTTGGGCCCCAGCGGCTTCGTCGGGCTGGAGGCCGCGAGGCACTCTTCCGCGTACCAAAGGGGAACCCCGGCCAAACCAGCGGCAGCGGCGGTGGTCTTCAGAAAGTCGCGTCGGGTAAGCCGAATGTGAACATTCTTCATCCCTGGATTTCAGGGTCGCGCCGTCCGGGCGTCAATTCTGTTTCGAGGCCGACCGGCGCCCGGCAGCGTTCGTGCCGCGTCATTTGTTCAACGGAGATCGCACCTCTGGGGGTTGATGCGGAATCGGGGTTGGATTCGCCACCAACCGTTCCACGCCGTCGGCCAGGGTCGGGATCGGTTGAGCGCCGACAGGCGGCGGGCGTTGACCGGTTTCCGGCTTGCGCCGTCGAACCCTGCTCCACAGGCTGCCGCGGCGTCGT
>CALJWR010000011.1 GCA_937976685.1 uncultured Verrucomicrobiae bacterium | reverse complement strand
TCCCGTCGCCGACGGCCCCTGGCTCTTCCGGCTGGTGCAGTGAGGCGGGCGATTTTGTCTCGTCGCGGGCCGGTGGGCTGCGGGTCGAAGGATCGGCTCGTGCCGTAAAAGAAACCGGCGCGGAGGTTTGTTTCCGCGCCGGTCTGAATTGAGCTGCCGAGGAATGATCAGTACTCGCGCTTGCGGGTAATGCCCGGCATCGGCACGGGATAGCGGCCGTTGGCATCGGCGATCAGCGGGGCGGGGGAGTCGTCCGTGATCTGGTCCAGGCCCGGCGCCATTTCATGGTCGGAGTTGAGGATGTCCTCGTAGGTGACCTCCTGCCCGGTGTGCGCGGCCATGCGCCCCATCGAGGTGACGAGGCTGGCTTCCACGCCGCGCTTGCATTCGTTGTAGGGCTTGTCGCCGCGGATCGCCGCGACGAGATCATTCCACTCGTTCTGGTAGGGGTCTTGTTCGCCCGGGGGCACCTTGGATTCCCACACCATGTCCGGGCGCCGCGGCATTTGGCCCTTGAAGATGGCCGAGGGTCCGCCGCAGTCCCCGTTACGCGACGCGATGGCGCTGCCCTTGGAGCCGTGGACGTAGCTGGAATAGAGGTCCATGCAGCCGGTCATGCACCGGCCGTCGAAGTCGAACTTCGTGCCGTCTGGGTACGTGTACTCGACGGCGTAGGTGTCAAGGTTCTGATCCACGTAAGTGACACCGTTGGGGTCCTGGCGATAGTGCCGGCCGCCGAGGGCCTGGGCCTTGACCGGCCAGGCGTTCTTGATCCAGCCGAGGTGGTCAATGATGTGGATGTAGAAGTCCGAGTAGTTGCCGCCGCTGGCCCAGATGAAGCTGTGGAATCGCCGCACCTGGTAGCGCAGGTGGGAGATGTCCGCCGGTTTGGGCAGCGAGGCGAAATAGCCGATCGGTCCATGCATACGGTAGCCGCGTTGCAGGATGACCTCGCCGATCTCGCCGTTATGGACGCGGTCGGCCAGTTCCTGCAGGTGGCGGGCGTGCCGGGACATCAGGCCAATGCCGACCTTGAGGTTCTTCTGCGTCGCCTTCTCCGCCAGTTCAAACATCCGCCGCGAGGTGGGGCCGTCCACGGTGACGGGCTTTTCCATGAACGAGTGCAGGCCCTTTTCGATCGCGTAGGTGAAATGGACCCAGCGGAAGGCCGGCGGCGTCGCCGCGATCATGATGTCCCCGGGCTTGAGGCAATCCATGGCCTTTTTGTAAGCGTCCCAGCCGACGAACTGCCGCTCGGGCGGCACGTCCATCTGGTCGGCGTGGCGCTGCCGCAGGTCGCGGACGCTCCCGTCCAGGCGATCCTTGAAGACATCGGCCATCGCCACGAGCTTGATCGGGCCCAGGTGCTTGGTGGCCAGGGCATTGACGGCGGCGCCCGTGCCGCGCCCGCCGCAGCCAATCAGGGCGACCTGAATCAGATCGCTGCCGGCAGCGTGGACGTGCGACATGCCCAGATTGGCGATGGTCGTCGCCGCCACGGCCTGGCCGGTGAGTTTGAGAAATTCCCGACGAGTGGTCGGAGTGGAAACCAGAGAGGAACGAGATGAGGTGTTGCTCATGCGTGGGATGCTTTGGAAGCGGGGCGGGGGTGTCAACTCCGGAGACGCCGCGGAACCCATCACCCGGCGCTCGGCTGGCGGGGAAATCCATCTCGCCTCCAGCTGGGCAACGGTCGCGGGGCGCTTTCGGGAACAGTCCGCGGTCGTTCGGCGCAATCAAGCGGGAAGCCGGCTTGGCCGCTCCGGGGGAAAACCCGGGCGACGCAGACCCGCCGGGTGGCGCTGGTTCGGCTTTCCTGGCGTCTGACCGCCGGGGCTCAGTACGCGGGCTGCCACTGGCCGGCAGCGTCCCGGCGGAAGGGCAGCCAGACGAGGGCGACCAGGCGGACATTGATGTTCGTTCGGTTCGCCCGCAGTTCGATGGTTTCGAGGACTTCGTTGCTGGGGTTAAACGCGGCCGCCAGCGCTTCTGTCTCGGCAGCGAATTGGGCTTCCAGATCGCGCCACTGTTTTTCCACCGCTTCCACCGTTTCAGCAGCGCGGTTGACATCGGCGGCCTGTTCGGCGGCGCGTCCGACATTCCGCATCGTGGTCGCGGCACGGCCCACCGTCGAAGTGGAGATGGTTTTGCGGCCGAGGAACGCTCCCAGCAGGGTCGAGCCGAGCGAGATCATCGTGTTCATCTTGGCGCGGCTGGCCTGCTGGGCCTCGCGTTCCCGGGCAGCCTCGGCGCGGCGCAGGCGTTCCTGAAGCGCGGCGAGTTTGGGCGCGTATTTCTGGCGGAGTTTTTCGGCGGCGTCATCGCGCTCCTCGCGTGCGGCCTGCTGGAGACGAACGCGGAAGGCCCGCTCGTCTTCGTCGGGGTTGGAAACCAGCTTGAGCGACGGGGAGCGCCACAGTTTCAACGAGCGCTCGTTCTGCAGCCAGGCGACAAAGTCGCGCGACCAGGCCGCGTAGTTTTTCACCTGACTGGCGGCCGGGGCGAGCGGGGCGAAGTCCTGCCCGGTGGGAGTTTTCTCCAATTGGCTCGCGGCGACCGCCAGCTCCTCCGCCGCCGCCCAGTCCACGGGAATGGCGCCGTCCGCGATCTCGGTCATGACAGTGACCTCGGTGGTGAGGTTGAGGCGCAGTTTGGCGTCGGTGTATCGCACCTGCGCGGAGCCGAGCAGGCGGGGCTGGTAAAAGAGGGTGCCGCCGCGGGCCCCGGCCCGCACGGGAACGAAGTACTGGGGTACTTCCGGCGGCAGTACGGGCCGGCCTCCGGACGCGGCGGGGCCGGGAGTGGGCTTGGACGCCGCCGCGGTTGCAGCGGATGGCGGCGCGACGGCCGCGGCGGCGGGAGCCGGAGTCCGGGCGGTCAGCAGCTTGATTTGGGTGCGCGACAGCGGCCCGCGCAGGTAGGACATGGCCCAGCGGGACTCGAAGATCTCGAAGCCATCCGCGTGGACGTTGTGGAGGAGGAACACACGGTTGCCGAGGCCAGAGAGCAGGCGGTCGAGGGCGGCTCGATCCACCGGCAGCCCGCGCCCGGCGGCGGCGCCCTCGAGGCCCTCGATGATGCGCGCCTTGTCGCGGTCGGTCTGCAGCCGGCCGATGAACCACGTGCCGATGTTCGCGAGCCCCTTGTAATCGAGGTCCACCGGGTTTTGGGTGGCGAGCACGACCCCGACGCCGTAGGCGCGGGCCTGTTTCAGGAGGGTGAGCAGTGCCTGCTTGGCCGGCGGGTTGGCCACCGGCGGGAAGTAGCCAAAGATTTCGTCCATGTACACCAGGGCACGGAGGCTCCCGGTGCCGGACTGGCTGCGCATCCACGCGATGACCTGGTTGAGCAGCAGCGTGACGAAGAACATTCGCTCGGCGTCCCCAAGGTGGGCGATGGAGAAAATGACGATGCGCGGTTTGCCGGCGGGGGTGTAGAGCAGTTGGCCGATGTCGAGCGGTTCGCCCCGTCCCCAAGTGGCGAACGTCGGCGAGGCCAGCAGGTTGTTCAACTGCATGGCGAGGTCGAACCGATCCCTGGCCGGATAAAACCCTTCGAGGTCGAGCACGCCGATGCGTTGCAGTGGCGGCGTTTGGACCGCCTGGATCAGACCGGCGAGGTCGAGGTCCCGGCCGGCGGCCCAACTGTGCTGGAGGAGGTTCGCCAGCAGGATGCTTTCGCGGCTGCGGACGGGATCGGCGTTGAGACCGGCGAGGCCGAGCAGGCTGGCCACGGTGCTGCCCACGCGGTCGCGCAGGAGCTCGGGGTCTTCCATTACCTCAGCCGGCGGCGCGGCGAAAGATTTGAGGATGGACACCGGTGTGCCGGCGTTGCTGCCCGGCGTGTACAAGGCGAACTCGGCCGCTTCGCGCAGCCGCTGGATGCGGTCGGGCGGTTGATCCCACGCGGCCAGCCCGCGCCGCCATCGCTCCGCCTGTTCGGCCGCGCAACTTGCCCGGTCGGTGCCGCGGCGGGCCACCTCGTCGTCGTTCACCCAGGGCTCGAAGTCTTCCGGCCGCAGTTCCGGGAAGGTCAGGAGGAGGTTGCCGAGGTCACCCTTGGGATCAATCACCAAGGCCGGGATGCCGTCCATGGCGGCCTCCTCGATCAGGTCCACGCACAGCCCGGTTTTCCCGCTGCCGGTCATGCCCACCACGAGGCCGTGGGTGACGAGGTGTTTCGACTCGTAGAGGAGGAGGTCAGGAGTGGTTTGCCGGGCATCGAGGTCGAGGCGGCGTCCGAGGTAGAAAACGCCGAGCTTTTCGTAGCTGTGCATCGTTGGGCGCTGGGTTGACGGTCGGTTTGGCAGCGAAGGTATCGCGGGGCGGTGTGGCGTCCATCGGGATGAACGACCGACCCTGGCGCGGTCAATCGCCCGAGGGCCGCGAGGCGTTCATTAGGCGGACGTTGTCGCGTGTGGTTTAGCGGCCAACCAGGCGTCAATGGCCCGCGCCGCGCGTTTGCCGTCGCCCATGGCGAGGATCACCGTGGCCGCGCCGCGGACGATGTCGCCGCCGGCGAACACGCCAGGCAGACTGGTCATGCCCTGCTCGTCCACGACGATGTTGCCGTGGGGATTCAACTTCAGGTCGGGACAGGTCGAGGTGAGCAGCGGGTTGGCGCGGGTGCCGATCGCCACCACGACCACGTCGCAGTCCACGATGAGCTCGGCACCAGGAATCGGTTCCGGGCGGGCACGGCCGGAGGCGTCGGGTTCACCCAGTTTCATCCGCACGCACTTGAGCCCGCGGACCCATCGTTTCTCGTTGCCCAGCACTTCCACCGGGGCCGTCAGAAACTCGAAGTGGATGCCTTCCTCCTCCGCGTGGTGGATCTCTTCGACCCGCGCCGGCATTTCGGCTTTGGTGCGGCGGTAGATGATCAGGGCCTGCTCGGCGCCAAGGCGGCGGGCCGTGCGCACGGCGTCCATCGCCACGTTGCCCCCGCCCACAACCGCGACCCGGCGGCCCACCAGCACCGGGGTGTCGGCCCGGGGAAACTCGTAAGCCGCCATCAGGTTCACGCGGGTGAGGTACTCGTTGGCGGAATACACGCCCTTCAAGTTCTCGCCCGGGACGTTCATGAAGACCGGCAGGCCGGCGCCGTTCGCGATAAAGACCGCGTCAAACTGCTCGCGCAACTCCTGCAGGGCATACGTGCGGCCGACGACGACGTTGCATTCGATCTTCACCCCGTCGGCCTGGAGTCGCTCCACTTCCTGTTCGACGATCTTCTTCGGCAGGCGGAACTCCGGAATGCCGTACACCAGCACGCCGCCGGGTTTGTGCAGGGCCTCGTAAATGGTGACGTCGTGGCCGAGTCGCACCAGTTCCCCGGCGGCCGTCAAGCCGCTCGGGCCGGAGCCCACCACCACCACGCGGCGGCCGGTGGGCGGCGCCTTGGTGGTCGCGAGTTGGTCCCGGTGGTTCCGCGCCCAATCCGCGACGTAGCGTTCGAGGTAGCCGATGCCGACGGGCATTCCCTTGTTGCCGCGGATGCATTCGATCTCGCACTGGGTTTCCTGGGGACAAACCCGGCCGGTCACGCCGGGCAGGGAGTTGTCGCCCAACAGACTTTGCGCGGCTGCGGCGATGTTGCCCTCCGTCATCAACTCGATGAAGCGTGGGATCTTCACGTTCACCGGGCAACCCTTGATGCAGCGCGGGTCCTTGCATTGCAGGCAGCGCTCGGCCTCGATGAGCGCCATCTGCTCGGGGAAACCGAGGTTGACCTCGGCGAAATTCCGGGCGCGGGCGGCGGGGTCCTGCTCCGGCATCTTCTGCCGGTCCAGCTTCATGCGCTCGCGCGGCGAAAGGCTCGAGGACATGGCGACGGATCAGGTGGCGGCGGGCGCGGTCAGACCGATGCGGCATGGCCCATCGGGGCACTGGGCTGCCCGCTGCTCAAACTCACGGTACGTGCCGAGTCGGTCCATCAATTCATCGAAGTCCACGAGGTGCCCGTCGAATTCCGGCCCGTCCACGCAGGCGAAGCGGGTTTCCGCGCCCACACTAACGCGACAGCCGCCGCACATGCCCGTGCCGTCCACCATGACGGGATTGAGCGACACGATCGTCCGCACCTTGAGGGGCCGCGTCAGCGTGGCAACGGCCCGCATCATTGGCACCGGTCCCACGGCGTACACGATGTCCGCGCCGGCCGTGCTGAGCAGATCCTTCAGCGCGTCCGTGACAAAGCCTTTCCGCCCGTAGCTGCCGTCGTCCGTGCAAACGAGGACGTCGCCCAGCGCCCGGAGTTCCTGCTCAAAGATGACCCACTCCCGGGAACGCCCGCCGATGATGCTGGTCACCTTGAGCCCTTTGTGATGGAGCCCTTGCGCAATCGGATGGACCACGGCCGTGCCCACGCCGCCGCCGACGCAAACGGCATGGCCGCTGTCAATCTGCTCGGTCGGGTGGCCCAGGGGGCCGGCGATGTCCTGAATGGCCTGGCCCGGCTGCAGTGCGACCAGTTCGCGGGTGCTCTTACCCACCGCTTGAATGACGAGCGTGATGGTACCCTCGGCGGGATTGGCGTCCGCGATGGTCAGCGGGATGCGCTCCGCGTTGCCGCCCAGCCGGACGATGACGAACTGTCCGGGGCGGCGGATCTGGGCGATCCGCGCTGCTTCGACCTCGAGGAGCGTCACATTCGGACTCAGTTGTCGGCGCTGGACGACGCGGTGCATCACTGGAACGATAATTGTCGGTTGCTGCGCGGGAAGATGCGGCAATCCGCGGCGGCAAGGCAATCGCGCAGTTGGGCGGGAAGGTGACGGAGCCCAAATCGGCGGCTAAGAACTGATGAAATCGTTTCCAACCCTGATCCGCCGAAAGCCTCAGGTCGCGTGCCAATCTACTGCTTGGCTGGAACGCGAAATTGCTCCAGCGCAACGTGCGCTCGGCTGCGTGCCGTCTCGTCAACCGTTTATCCGCCGATTTGGGGCTACGGTGAGCCTCTTGACACCCGAGGGAGCGCTTTGGTAGTTTGCGGGGCGAGAGAGCTGGGTGTTTCCCAAAAGGTCATCGGGCGTCTTGGGTACAGCCAGCGTCGCTTAAGCGGCTACGCGTAAGCATCAATCACAAATTCTTGTCCAAAATAAAATATCGCAGTCGTCGGAATGAAACAATTCAAGTTATACGTCATCACCCTAATCACTTTGACATTGACCTCCACCCTGCTTCACGGGCAGGTCAACGTCTATGCTAACAATTTAGCGCCCGGAGACTTGTTCTCCAACCCCGGCGCTTTGAATCAGGGGCAGGCGGTTGGAACCAGTGGCTGGTACTACAACAACGTGCGCAATTCAGGCACGGTCGGCATCCGAACGGATCTGCCCCGCTCGGGAAACGGTTCCGTGTGGTTTAATTCCCCCTCGGGAACAGCCAAGGCCGACATCGAGTACTTGGCGAACGCGGTGAATATCTCGGGCAATTACTACGCGAACGGCTCCTTGGGGGCGTTTTCGAGCCTCACCGGGATGGCTTACGACTGGTACCGCGCGTCCTCGAGCACGGTGGGTTCTCACCTGCATCCCGTCATGCGGGTCGTGTTGGATCAGGATGGAAATCTCGCGACCACGGGCGACCGAGGCGGACTGGTATTCGAGCTGGCGTACAACGGCGGGGGGCCAGCGTCCACGGACACGTGGGTCACCCAGGCAATCAGCAGTTCGAGTGTGCTTTGGGGATTCGGAGCGTTCCCAGATGGTGGGTACACGACGACATTGGCCTCATGGCAGGCCTCGTATTCCAGTGCGGCCATACTCGGCTTCAGCCTCGGGGTCGGCAGCGGGTGGGTTGGCCAGTTCACCGGGGCGGTGGACAACGCCACTTGGTCTCTCTCGAGCAGCTCCACCAGCTTCAATTTTGAGGTGGTCCCGGAGCCGGCCGAGACGGCGGTTTTTGGCGGGCTGGGTTTGCTCGGGTTTGTGCTTTGGCGGCGACGCGCGAGCAGGGCCTGCTGAAAGCACCCCGAGTGATCTGAGGCATTACGGTGCGGCCGGGACACCGACCGCCGTGGTGACCGGCCGCATCGGGTCGGCTCGGGAAGAGCCGCACGGTTGGAGTTGAGGCTTTGCAAATAGCACTTGCCTCTTGGCTTCGGATTTAGGCTCGCTTGGCGGCGTCCAAACGTTCCGAGATGAGCTCTGAGTTTGCCGTTCGCGCCGTACCGCTCGACCGTGCGGGCATCCGCCGTTTCCTCCGGGTGCCCCACACCATCTACGACGGTGACCCGCATTGGGTGGCACCGCTGCAGTTTGATCTGCGAAAGGTTTTCACCCGGGCAAACCCGCTGTTCGAGCACGCCGAGATGCATCTGTGGGTGGCGGAGCGTGGCGGGCAGGATGTGGGGCGCATCGCTGCGCTGGTGGATCACCATTTCAACCAGCGGGAAGCCGTGCCCACGGCTTTTTGGGGTTTCTTTGAGTGCCTCAACGAGCTCGCGGTCAGCAGCGCGCTGTTTGAAGCGGCGGCGGCGTGGGCGCGCCACCGGGGCCTGCGGCGCCTGCTCGGGCCGATGAACCCGACCAGTAACGATGAATGCGGGCTGCTGGTCGAGGGCTTCGATTCCTCACCCACGCTCATGATGACCTACAATCCCCGCTACTACGCGGAGCTGGTCGAGGCGGACGGCTTTCGGAAGGCCAAGGACCTGCTGGCCTTTTATGTGGACATCGCCCAAGCCCCGCTGGAACGGCTTCATCGCCTGGCGGACAAGGTGCGTCGGCGGTACCCCGAACTCGTGTTCTCCCCGGTGCGCCGCAGGTCCCTCACCGCCGACCTCGGCAAGATCAAGGACGTGTACAACTCGGCGTGGCAGGCCAACTGGGGCTTCACCCCGATGACCGACGCGGAGATTGACTTCATGGCCGACCGCTTGAAGCCGCTACTGGTCGAGGGTCTGGTCTGGGTGGTGGAATGTCGCGGTGAGCCGGTGGGCTTCATGCTGGCGGTGCCCGATTACAACCCGGTGTTCAAGCCCCTGCGTGGCCGGCTGCTGACGCCGAAACTGTTCGGCGCGCTGCCTTATCTGTTGCAGCGGAAGTTTCCCACTGGTTGCCGGGTGATCACGCTGGGCACGAAGGAGGCGTGGCGCAACCGTGGCCTCGAATCCGTGATGCTGAGCGAGGGCTTCAAAACTGGAGAGCGGGTGGGCTTCAAGGACGCCGAGGCGTCCTGGGTTCTCGAAGACAACGAACCCATGATCCGCATGATGGGCATCTTCGGCGGCCACGTGTACAAGCGCTACCGGTTGTACGAGCGGCCAGTGTGACGGCGGGCGCGGACTCGGGCGATGCCCATAGCGGTCCGCCAAATCTGGCGGCCGTGCCAGCGAATTGGCGCGTGGGGCCCGGATGGGTCGGGGACAGGGCGCCCGAGTGGCGCGCCAACCGCGGGGCCCCGGGTTGCTCGCCGGCCGCGAGAGCTACCGGCCGGCGGCGCCCCAACCCCGAAAGGACAGCCGGGAGCGTGGGTTTCGCGCGGCCGTTTCAAACCTTCTTCGCCGTCTTTCAGGAGGACGTGGACCACAGAACCGAGCGGGCCAGCGAGCCAGCAGAGACCGAGCGGTGTCGGTGGGAGAACCGGAGCCCGTCCGTTCCCCGGCAAGCCGTGTGCCATGGGCGAGGTCTTGCCGTGAAGTTCAGTCGGCGCAGCGATTGCTCGATTACATCATGCCGCTGGCCCTGAGCAACCATTTCTGGACCTGCAGTTCTTCATCCAACGTGACCGGGAGTTGGCGTTCGCCACGGATGACTGCCGCGAGGTCGGCGATCTCCGGGGCGTATCGGTTGTACGGCGGCAGCGAGACAGTGGTGGAGCCGGCGCGGTAGGGACCGGCGGCGCTCGCCAATTCGATTTCCAGCAAGGGTGGCTCGAGGGGGCGCATCGTGGCGCGGCCACTAGTGCCGAACACTTCGAATACCCGCTGCGGTCCGGCGTTCGGTTGCAGCGTCGAGTTCAGGATCAGGCCAAGGGCCGTGGGGAACTCGAAGACGGCGAGGTTGTTGTCCTTGAGCTGGTCGCCGTATTCGCCGTGGGTGCGGAGAAAGGGAGATACTGCGGTGGGCTCGCCCATCAGCCGGATGAGGGCGTCCACGAGATGCGAACCCAGTTCGAAGAGACCGCCGCCGGCGAACTCAGCCCACTCTGGCCGTTGGCTGGCGGCCACCTGCGTGCCGATCATCCCGCGCACCAAATACACCCGGCCCAGCCATCCTTGGCGGACCGCCGTGAAGATGGCCGCGAAACCGGGGTGGTACCGCCACATGTAGCCGGCTTGAAACACCAGTTTCTTGTCGCGCGCGAGGCGAACCATTTCCTGGACGTCGCGCAAACTGTCGGCGGGCGGTTTCTCGACGTGAACGTGCCGGCCCGCCCGCAGCGCCAGCAGCGCGTCACGCGCGTGGTCACGGACGGCGGACTCGACAAAGATCACGTCGCACGCCGCCACCAACTCGTCGGCGGGCAGAAAGCGGGCGCCGCGCGCCTGGTAGGCGGCGCGCACGTCGGGAGAGTCCTCCGCCATGCCGACGAGTTCGTAATCCGGGGACTCGCGGACGAGGCGCCACTTGTCGGGAGCGTGGGAATGAGCTCCACCGAGGAACCCCGCCCGCAGCCGGCGGGGCGCATCGGCGGCGGAGAGCAAAGACGGCGCCGATGCGATAGCGACGCCCGTGGTGGCGAGAAAGTCCCTTCGATTCATGGCGTGTCGTGCCAGGATGAAACACCGGAGGTTTCTGGCGAAAGCAAATTCCCCAATCGGTCGTTTGCCGCCGAACCCGTTGGTTCTGGCGCAAATCGCCGAACGCCGGCCGGCACGGGTGTCCCCGGGAGGACCCCGGCCCGATGGCCGCGGGTTCCGCGTCAGAATTCGAACCGCAGCCCGCTGAGGCGCCGGGCGACCTCGCCGACGACACGCGCTTCGTTGGATTCGTCTTTCGCCAAGAACGTCACGCTGAAGCGCAGGTAGGCGCCCGCGTCGTCCCACGGAACCGTCGAGATGAGCCGATCCGTGATCAGCCACTGGGACACGGCCTCGGCGCTCGCAAACTCGACACGCGAGCCGTCGGCTTTGACCAGGGCCCGGGGTGCCTTGACGTACAGGAAGAACGACCCCTTGGGCTTCTGGGCATGGAAGCCCGCGGCCCGGAGCGTCGCGACCAAGGCATCCATGCGGCGGCTGTACTTGGCCGCAATTTTCCTGGTGATCTCGGGATGGTCGAAGCAGTAGGCGGCCGCGTGCTGGATGGCGAGAAACTGCCCGCTGTCGGTGTTGTCCTTGACGTCGCCGTAAGCCTTCACCAGCAGCTCATTGCCAGCGACAAAACCAATGCGCCAGCCGGTCATGTTAAAGCTCTTGCTGCACGAATGCAGCTCGACGCCGACGTCTTTCGCGCCCGGGGTGGCAAGGAAGCTGAGCGGCTGTCCCTCAAACACCAGGGCGGCGTACGCGGCATCCGACACCACGACGAGTTCGTGGCGTTTGGCGAAATGCACCACGCGCTCGAAAAACTCCGGCGTGGCAGCAGCTCCGGTGGGGTTGTTGGGGTAGTTGATGACCAGGGCCTTCGCTTTCGCCAGGACGTTCGCCGGGATGCCGTCGAGGTCCGGCAGGAACTGGTTTTCCCCGGTCAATGGGAGGTTGTGGACGATGCCGCCGTAGTACTTCGCGTGCGTGCCGAACACGGGATAACCGGGCGTGGTCATCAGCACCACGTCCCCGGGATTGACGAAAGCGGCGGGGAGAATGGAAAGGGCCGCCTTGCTGCCGATCGAGTGGAGCACTTCTTTCGCCGGGTCAATGCCGGTCACGCCGCAGACGCGCTCCAAATACCGGGCGGCGGCGAGCTTGAGCACGTCGTCACCGTTGTCCGCGTAGCCGCGGTTCGCCGGTTTGCGGGCCTCCCGATAAAGCTCCTCAACCACCTCGGGGAACGCCATCTCGTCCGGTTCGCCCACGCCCATGTCAATGATCTCGGCGCCGGGGTTGGCCGCGAGGGCAGCGCGCTTGGCGCGCTTGATCTTTTCGAATTTGTAGATGGCGGTTCCGCGACCATATTCGCGGCCGCCGATACGCTCGGCGAAAAGGTTTTGGAGGTAGGTGTCGGTCATGCGTGGCTGGGGAGTGGTTGAAGATGAAGCTTCCCGGGGGGCGGAGGTTCGCTGCGGCAGTTTAAGTGTCGGGTGGTTTGGGTCTGACCGTGTCGACGTCCCGGCGAACGGAGCCCTCACTTGGTCTGGGCGAAGAGCATCAGCACGCGCGGCCCTTTGTCCGTTGCGAGGGCGAACTGCTCCTCCTGGAAACCGTGGGGCACGGCCAAGCCGTCGCAGGTGTGGTCATAGACGGGCGCGCCGTCCACGAGGAGCATGTAGTGATGGGTGCGGTTGCCCGGGATGTGGTGGATTGTGACGTGCCAGGCGTCAATCATGCCGTCCCGGTGGAGCGCCACCTTTTGCCAGTGGGTGAAGGAGCCGGCCACCTCGACCGACGTCGGTTCCTCTGTCTCGCCATCGGGCAACCGCCAGCGAAAAACCTTGGTGAAGGTCTGCTGCCGGGGCTGGTCGCTCATGGCCGACCGGGGGTGCGACGACGGTTCAGCGACGAGCGGGGTCTTCCG
Source organism: uncultured Verrucomicrobiae bacterium (assembly GCA_937976685.1). GTDB lineage: Bacteria > Verrucomicrobiota > Verrucomicrobiia > Limisphaerales > J093 > JADJWF01. Next base: position 61,584 of record CALJWR010000011.1, on the reverse strand, counting down.
GACGGGAGACCCGCCAAACATCGCGCTAAGTTTCCGCAACATAGTCAATTAGGCTCACAGGGCGCGAAAGCGTATCGCCGATGACCGGACCGTCAACCCCGCGGTGCGTTCGTTGGCGAGCCGGCCACGTGACCGGGGTCGCATCGTTGCCGCGCCGACAGATCACTCTCATTCCGGACCAAGCCACACGGGAGACAGCGTCGCAAAGGGCTGGCTCCCGGAGCGTCTTCGGCGCGGGGCGGCGGAAAGAGTCAGCGCGCGGCGAACTTGTGGACCGTGCTGGTGTGATAGACCTGCCCCGGGCGAAGGACGGTGCTCGGGAACTTCGGTTGGTTGGGGGAATCCGGGAAGTGCTGGGTCTCGAGGCAGAAGGCGGAATGCTGCGAGTACACGATGCCCCCTTTTCCGGTGAGGGTGCCGTCCAGGAAGTTACCGCTTTAGAACTGAACCCCCGGTTGATCCGTGAGAATCTCGAGCACGCGGCCGCTCTTGGGATCGTACACGGTCGCGCATGGCGCCACCCGCCGGCCGCCGCTGCGCAGGACGAAGTTGTGGTCGTACCCCTGCGGGTGGTTGGTCAGTTGCTTCAGATCGCGGCCGATGGGCTTGGCCTGGCGGAAGTCCATGGGCGTCCCCGCCACCGGGACGATCTCGCCGGTGGGAATCAGGGTGTTGTCCACGGGCGTGAACTGGTCCGCCGCCAGCATCAGCTCATGGCCGTAAATGTCGCCCCGGCCGGAGAGATTCCAGTACGTGTGGTTGGTCAGGTTGACCACCGTGGCCTTGTCGGTGGTGGCGGTGTAGTCCATCCGCAATTCGTTTTTATCGGTGAGTGTGTACACCACCGTGGCTTGCAGCGTGCCGGGATAGCCTTCCTCTCCGTCCGGGCTGGTGTAGGTGAATTTGACTGCCACGCCGCCCGTGACGGTCAGCGGCTCGGCTTTCCACACCACCTTGTCGAAGCCCTTGAGGCCCCCGTGCAGGGCGTTCGGGTAGTTGTTCGTTGCCAGCGTGTACGTCCGGCCGTCGAGGGTGAACTGGCCCCTCGCAATGCGGTTGGCGTACCGGCCGACCACGCAACCGAAGTAAGGGTGGCCCTTGAGGTAGGCGTCGAGGTTGTCAAAGCCGAACACGATGTCGCCCAACTGACCGTAGCGGTCAGGGGTGTGCAGCTCGGTGATGATGCAGCCGTAGGTCATGACCTTCATCATCACGCCCTGGGCGTTTTTGAGCGTGTACAGATCCACGGCCCGGCCGTCCGGCGTGCGACCGAACGGCGACTTCTCAATCGAAGCCTGACGCGGGATGGCTGGGGCGTCGCAACAAGGACGGGTGGAACAGGAGGTGAGGGCCAGCGCGGCAGCCGCTGCGAGGGCCAGTGAGGCAGGCAACACGGTGTTCATGGTGGAGGTTAGAGACCGAATTTAGCGACCGCCGCCGGAAACGCCCGGTCGGCTGCAACAGTCGCTGACACTTGAGCGGCTTGGGAAGCCGCGAAAGGAATGCTGCCGCGGGCAGCAGGCCTGCCGGGCCCAGCGGGGCGGCGGTTAGATGCAGCGCTCTTGTTAGGCCGTCGTGTCCGCCGTCTGAACGACAACGCCAACAAGAATCCGAACGCACCACCGAGCACGCCGCCGATCGGAAAACCAACAATCCACGCCCAAAATGGAAGGACCGGCATCGGGTCAGCGGTCCTGACTGCCAAGTGACCGAGGCCCCACGAACCGCCTGCTGCTTCGAGTGCCGCGAGCGTTGGGATGAACGTGACAAAAGGCGCAAGGAACCGAGTGCGCGCGATGCGCCAGAGGACGATGCCGGCCAAGAAGGACACAACTGTCACGATGGCGGGAATCGCCGAGATGACGCCTGCGAGGAAGAATAGTGACACCATGGTGCGTGGTGGCTTATCGCAAAGCTGAGCGACTGCCGCCGGAAACGCGAGGTCGAGCGCGAACGGCTCGTCCGAATTGACGTCCAGCATCGAGCGGAAAGGCGGGGCGGCAGTTCGTCTCCAGCGTCTGGTTAGCTGATCGCATTGTAGAACGCGTGAATCATCCACAGCGTCAGAATCCCGGCCACAACCGCTGCGAACCTGTCAGCGGTCGCCTTCCGAAGCAAGGCCATCACCGATATGGCGACACACACGAGCAAGGCGGCGGAGCCAATCACCCAAACGCGCTGCGGAATCGGCGAACCTTGCGCTGGAGTCATGGCGGGCAGAGACAATCCGGCGAGGACCGCAAGTACGATTGCGCATGCCTCTCCATGATGGGACGTAAATGGTCACGGTTTTTTCAGCTGACAGTTAAGTGAGCGGCAGTTGGTTTGCACGGTTTGTCGCCATAAGGTTGCAGGTGGTCGCTCGTTCCGTTGCAAACGCCTGTCAAGTGATGAGTTGGGCAAGCTCTCCCGATGTTTTGTCACCTAGCCCACCGGCCAACGCGACAACGGCCCCTGGGCCGGCTGCATCCCAATCCCACGGCCTCGCTGCAGGAGTAGGTGCCGGGGGGGGTGAGGGGTTGTTCCATGATTCCCCGCCAACCGGGCAGGCATACTGGGAGCCGATGGTGCGGTACCGGTGGTTCCACCAGCGGCCGGGGAAACCCGAAGTCGGGGCGGGGTGTTGCTTGACCGCGTCCTCGGTGTCAGCGGCGGGCGGCCATTACTTCAGCGGTTGGGCGCACTTGGGCCGGGTGGCGTCGAGCGGCTGTGAACCCCCGTGCGCCGAGCGGAAACGGCCGGGGCCGGTACGTGCGGAGGCGCGCCCAAGGGTTGGGAAGGTGGCCGTCGTTGGGCGTCGCCAGACCCGCGCGAAGCCGGTTTCCCGCTGGTGGGGATTGCGCCGTTCACGGTTTGGGGCGCTTGGGGGAGCGGATGGGACTTGGGTGCATGCCACTTTTTGCAGCCCCGTATTTTCGCAAGGACTTGAGGCACCTGCAAGCGGCAGGATGAAGCGGGGAACCGGTAGTCTGCCCGGAAGGCCGTGAACTCCTGCGACCAACTGCGAGGTGTCCAAGCGGCTCAGGCGCCGACTTGGCGGCTGACTGGGAGGTCGGCGTCACCCATAACGCCGGCTTCCCAGCCGGCGCAAGTGCCGACCGGAGACCAGTGGTTTGCCCGGAAAGCCGAAAACCCGCCCACGAACGGAGATGCGGTTTGGGATTGGGCGGCGGTTGAATAACTGTTGCGGCTGCGGCAGGCTTCGCCGCGTGAAATCCAACGTCATGACGGTTTGGAGCGCCGCCACCGGCCCGCGTTGCCTTGGACGCCTGCAGGCCCTCTTGCTGGCGTGGGCCCTGGGAGCCAGGGCAGGGGTCGCCGGGGAACCGACTCCCGGGCGGGCGGGCGTCACGCAGGGAGAACGCTCACCGCTGGCGACTTACTTCGTGGCGCCGACTCGCCTCGTTTGGCAGAGCCGCGAAGGCGTGCAGCACGCCGACTCGTTGCTGCGGCCGCACCCGGGCCAGGCGGTGCTCCAAGAGAGCCGGCCGCCGTGCGTGCTCCGTGCGTCTTCGAATGGCGTCGCCGGGGTGTTACTGGACTTTGGCCGGGAGTTGACCGGCTACGTGGAGCTGTTCACGCCCATGACCGGGAAGCAGGCGAAGCTGCGGCGGGTCCGTGTGCGGTTCGGAGAGTCGGTCTCGGAGGCGATGGCCGAGTTGGGGGGCAAACAGAACGCGCAGAACGATCATGGGTTGCGCGACCAGACCGTGACGTTGCCGTGGCTGGGAAAGAAGATGGTTGGCCCCAGCGGATTCCGCTTCGTCCGCATTGACAACGCGGATCCGGAACTGGCCGTGGAACGTGAGTCACGTGCGGGCGGTCTTGCAGCTTCGCGATGTGCCGTACCTGGGTTCGTTCCGGTGCGACGACGAGCGCCTCAATCGCATCTGGGAGGTGGGCGCGTACACGGTCCACCTGAGCATGCAGGAGTACCTGTGGGATGGCATCAAGCGCGATCGGTTGGTCTGGATCGGCGACATGCATCCGGAGGTCAGCACGATCCACGCGGTGTTCGGCTTCAACGACGTGGTGCCGCGTTCGCTGGACCTGACGCGTGACATCACCCCCGTGACCGAGTGGATGAACGGGATCTCCAGCTACTCGATGTGGTGGGTGCTGATACACGAGGACCTGTGGTTCCATCAGGGCAACCGCGGGTATCTCGAGGCGCAACAGCCCTATTTGGGCGCGCTGCTCCGGCGCCTGGCGAATCTCGGGGGACCCGATGGACGCGAGCGCATTGACGGGATGCGGTTCCTCGACTGGCCAAGTTCGCCAAATCAGCAGGGGGTGACTGCCGGGCTGCAGGCCCTTCTCGTGATGACGCTCGAAGCGGGCCAGCGGCTGATGACCACCCTCGGCGACGGCGACACTGCCGCGCTCTGCGCCGAGGCGGCGGCCGGCGGGCGTCGGGTCGTGCCCGACCCGAACGGCTCGAAATCCGGCGCGGCGCTGCTCGCGCTGGCGGGGTTGCTGGATCCGCGCCGCGCCGCGGACGAGGTCCTCAAGGTGGGCGGCCCCAAGGGCCTCTCAACGTTCTACGGTTTCTACGTGCTGCAAGCTCTGGCCAGGTCTGGTGATGTCACCACCGCGCTCGATTTCATCCGGAGCTACTGGGGTGCCATGCTGGATCTCGGCGCCACGACTTTCTGGGAGGACTTCGATCTGGATTGGGTGCCGAACGCGGCCCGGATTGACGAGCTGGTGCCACCGGGAAAAAAGGACATCCACGGTGATTTCGGCGCGTATTGCTACGAGGGCTTCCGCCACAGTTTGTGTCACGGTTGGGCCAGCGGGCCGACGGCGTGGCTGAGCCAGCATGTGCTGGGTGTCAAGCCGCTCGAGCCGGGTTGCCGTCGCGTGCGCATCGCGCCCCAGTTGGGCAATCTCCGCTGGGCGGAAGGCGCGTATCCGACTCCGCCCGGCCTCATCCAAGTCCGGCACAAGCGACGCGCCGACGGCTCGGTGGCGACCCAGTTTGAGGCGCCGGCTGGCGTGACCGTGGAAACCGGGAGCGACCGCCGGGCGGGCAGCCCCTGATGCGGGCGATACGGCGAGCGGGAAGAGCAGGGGACGGCAGGGTCCGGGCCGATCTGCGGTCGCTGTGATGATGTTTCTGCTTGAGTGAACGCGACGCTCCGCCTTGTATCCGGGCCGCGATGAGACGGCGTCTTCGGCTGGTTGGAGTGACCACCTCGATTCTCTGTGGGATTGGGGTGTCGGTGTATTCCGAGGATGTGGCCCGGGTAACGGGCGATCGGGTGAACGTGCGGGGCGGCCCCTCGGTGGACACAGAGGTGATCACCCACTTGCGCCGGGGCGAACAGGTGACCGTGGTGGAGTGGGGCCAGCCCGCAGGCACTCCGGGAGGCGCCACCAGTCAGTGGGCCAAGATTCATCTGCCGTCGGACACGCCCGTGTGGGTCTATGCGCCGTTCGTGGACGCGCGCCGCCAAGTGGTCCGGAGCGACCGGCTGAATGTGCGCGCGGGCCCGGGGCTGAACTTCAGCACGCTCGGGTTGTTGGGCAAGGAGGCCCCGATTCGCCGCATCCGGACGCTCGACGACTGGATGGAGATTGAGGCTCCGACGAACACTTTTGCGTTCGTGTCCGCGCAGTACCTGCGGCAATTGCCGCCGGGGTCGGCAGCTCCCAGCACTCCGGTCGTGGTCGGCCGGTCCGCGATGGCTCCGGCGGCAGCGACCGCTGCCGCGAGTCCGGAAGCCGTGACCGCTGCGAGTGCCGCGCCGGCATTGGCGGCTGCCCGTCCGGTCAGCAGCGCGCCGGCGCCGGCGGAGCCGGAGGCCGTCCCCGCACCTGCCAGCGAAACGATGGCCCCCGCAGAAATGCCACCTGAAACTCCGCCGGAACCGCGCCGGCGCATCGTGAGGCGAGAGGGGTTGGTCCGGCCGACGATCAGCATTCAGGCGCCGACGCCGTACGAGTTGCGGTCCATCTACGGTGCGATCCGGTTAAACTTCCTGCTGCCGGCCTCGCCGGACATCAAGATTGCCAAGTTCCGCGGGCAGCGCGTGATCGTGGCGGGCGAGGAACAGATCGAGCCGCGCTGGCCGAATTTGCCGATGATCGAGGTCCAGTCCATCCGCCTCGCCCCGTGAGCGCGCCGGCCAACCTGATTGACGGACGCGCGATTGCCGAAGAGTTGAATCGGGCAACGGCGGCGGACGTGGCGGAACTCCAGCGGCGGGGCGTCGAGCCCTGCCTCGTCTTTGTGCGGGTGGGCGAGGATCCCGCGTCGCAGGTGTATGTGGGCATGAAGGAACGGGTCAGCGCCCGGCTCGGTATCCGTTCGACCACGCATGTCCTTCCGGCCGCGACGCGGGAGGAGGAATTGCTCGCGTTGCTGGCGCGGCTGAATGGTGATCCAGCGGTTCACGGTATCTTGGTTCAAGCCCCGCTGCCGGGGCATATTCGCGCCAGCCGGGTGTATTCAACGGTGCTGCCGGGCAAGGATGTGGACGGCTTCCATCCGGAAAACGTGGGCAAGCTCATGCTCGGCGACACGGACGGTTTTGTGCCCTGCACGCCGGCGGGCATCCACGAGTTGCTGGTCCGGACGGGGGTTCCCCTCGCCGGGGCGGAGGTGGTGGTGCTGGGGCGGGGCAACATCGTAGGCAAACCAATGGCGGCGATTCTCCTGCAAAAGGCGCCGCACGCCGACGCGACAGTAACGGTCTGCCACTCCCGGACGCGGAATCTGGCGGCGCATTGTCGCCGCGCCGACGTGCTGATCGCCGCGATGGGTGTGGCTGAGTTCGTCAAGGCGGACATGGTCAAACCGGGCGCCGTGGTGATTGATGTCGGCGTGAATCGGGTGGCGGATCCTGCGGCGCGCGGCGGTTTTCGGCTGGTGGGGGATGTGGATTTCCCGCACGTTCAGCCGGTGGCGGGCCGCATCACGCCGAACCCCGGCGGGGTTGGGCCGATGACCATTGCCATGTTGATGCGCAACACCGTCCGCGCGGCCAGGCGGGCAACCGCTTCGTGACCGGGGCGGGACAGATTTAGAACCAAACCACTATGCAACCGAATCGTATCCTTCCTGATCTTCAGGCCTCACTCCTCTGCGAAGACGTCCGCCAGGAATCCAGCGGCAACTTCATGGTCATCGGCATCATCGGCTACGTCCGTCTGCCGCAAGTGCCGGTCACGGCGTTCAAGCTGTGTTTGTTCAATCGCTGGACGGCCGGCGTGGGGACCTTTACCGAGGCCACGCGGCTGATTGCACCAGACGGCACCACCGTCCTGCGTCAGGGTAGCGTGAAGTTTGCCCTGCAAGACGCTTCCCACCACGCGGTGAATGTCACGGTCTTCGGCCAGGTCGAGTTCGCCTCGGCCGGGGTGTACTACATTGAGGTGCTGGTGGATGACGTCATGAAGATCCGCTACCCGATGCCGGTGATTGTTCAGCCGCCGCCGCAAGGCACACAGCGGCCCGTGCAGCCACCGCAACCTCCGGCGGAACAGTAGGGGGCGCCCCGCGCCAGTCCCGCCATGAGCGCGGAGCCTGTTCCGACAGTCTCCGGTGACCGTGTTCCCCGGCTGCCGCTGACCATCGGCCAGGTGGCGCGATTTGCCGCCGCGCCGTTTGGCCGGGTCATGGCGTTGATCTTCGGCATGGCGTTGGCGGCGGGGTTCGTGGTGGCGCATTTCGTGGCAATGTCGTGGTGGCCGGCCGTCCGTGCTGCCGCCGCGGCCACGCCGGATGGAATCGAGCTGCGGTCCGGGCGCCTGCTCTGGCCCACGAACGCCGTGCAAGCGCTCGCGGAGAACCGCTTCCTGGCCATTCTCGCGGTGCCGCGCGGCACCCAGCCGCTGCCCACCGCGGCGGACGTGACGCTGGAGTTGCGGGAGGATGGCGTGGATGCGGCGTCGCTGCTGGGTTACACCTTCATCCGGTATCCGCATCAGGTTCAGTTCCGACTCACCAGCCGGGAGCTCGGGGCGCAACTCGACGCTTGGCATCCGCAGGTACTGGCGTGGGTGGGCATTCTGGCTTTTCTCGGGTTGAGCCTGGCGTGGCTCTTCGGCGGTTTGCTGCTGGCGCTGCCCCTGCTGAGCTACAGCCTGCTGGGCGAACGGCGGGCAACGTTTTTTGGCTGCTGGCGTCTGGCGATTGCTGGATTCGTTCCGGGCACAGTGGTGATCTTGATCGGAGTCCTGTTGTACACCTATCAGCAGGTCGCGTTGGTCGAGTTGTTGCTGGTGGCTGGCGGTTCCTTGCTGATCACGGTGCTGCTGCTGGTCGTGGCCCCGCTAAAACTGCCGCCGGCGCCGTCGCCCAAGGAAGCGGAGACGGAATCAGGAACTGCGACGGACCCAGAATCGCCTGAGTCAGACGACGGCGTTGGCGCCGTCGCCAATCCCTTCGCGGAAAGGAAGCCGCAACCAAGTCGAAACTCCGGGAATCCTTTCGCGGGATCGGGTCGCCGGGACGGAGATGTCGAGTCGTGAATCGTCGGGCCGACCAGGATCAGCCGCTTTGGACGGACCGTCAACCAACCGCGAAATCCTTTGCCGGTTGACGGCGCCCGTTCACGATCAAAAGCTGGGGCGGATGAAATCGTTCTCCCTCGCCCTCGGCCTCTTCGTCGCCGGCTCGTCTTTCGACGCGCTGTGTCTCGACGTCCTCGGGGCTGATGATCGGGCGCTGTTCGATTTCACCCGCGACAGCGGTGACGGTCGAATGCAGGCGGCCGAGGCCACCCTGAGCCCACCGGCAGCCGCGGGCAGTGGATGGCGGGTCACGACCAAACCCAGCGAGAAGTGGCCGGGCGTTGCCCTGTCGGCACCGGCAGGCGGCTGGGACTTGTCGCCCTTTGCCTCGGTGATGGTCAAGGCGCGAAACACCGGCGACCGGCCGTTCACGCTGCACCTGCGCGTGGATAATCCCGGTGCGGACGGAACCAAGCACTGCCTGACTGGGTCGGCGGGCGTCGAACCCGGCGCGACCGGTTGGGTACGCGTGGACCTGAAGCGGACCGTGGACGACAAACTGGGGGGAAAGCTGTTCGGGATGCGGGGGTATCCGGTGAAGGCGCCCGGTCCGGAGGCGCTGGATCCATCGAGGGTCACTCAGGTGGTGATCTTTTTGAGCCAGCCAAAGGTGGGGCATGCCTTCGAGCTCATCGCATTGACCGCCGGCGGCGAATACGTGCGGCCGACCGCGTGGACCAGCGACGCCGACCCGTTCCTGCCGTTTATTGACACCTTTGGTCAGTACCGACACCGAGACTGGCCGCGCAAGGTGGCGTCGGTGGCAGACCTGCGCGAACGTCGGGAAGCGGAAAACGAAAAACTCAAGGCCAGTGTGCCCGAGTTCACCAAAGCTGCCGCGTGGAACCAGTACGGCGGCTGGGCGGCCGGCCCGCAACTGGAGGCCACCGGCTTCTTCCGGGTCCAGAAATACGACGGCAAGTGGTGGCTGGTGGATCCTGTGGGCCGGCTGTTCTGGTCACACGGGATTGACTGCGTCCGGATGCTGGATGCCACCCCGATTGACGAGCGGGATGATTGGTTCGTGGACCCGCCGTGGAAGCAACCCGAGTTCGCCGAGTTCATCCAGCCCGCCGGCCATGCTTTGATGGGACACTACGCGGGACGCTCACCCCGGTGTTTCTCCTTCGCTGGTGCCAACTTCAAGCGCAAGTACGGGGACGACTGGAAGACGGTCTGTCCGGACGTCATCCATCAACGGCTGCGCGCTTGGGGATTGAACACTGTGGCCAACTGGTCCGACCCGGCCATCGCGCGGCTCCGGCGCACGCCGTACACCGACAACCTCGGCTCACGCGGCGTGCGCAACATCGAGGGGAGCGAAGGTTACTGGGGCAAATTTCCGGACGTCTTCGATCCGGCGTTCCGCGAAAGGTTGCGCCGGCAAATGGCAGCCAAGCGCGGCGGGTCGGCGAATGATCCCTGGTGTCTCGGCTATTTTTCGGACAACGAAATGTCCTGGGGCGACGAGGTGTCTCTCTCGCTCGCAGCCCTGGCGTCACCGGCCGATCAACCGGCCAAACAGGCCTTTGTGATCTGGCTTCGGAAAAAGTACGGTGACATCAGCCGGCTGAACGCGGCGTGGGGAACCGTTCACACCAACTGGGAGGGCTTACTCGCGAGCACCAACCGGCCGCCCTTGGCCAGGGCGGGGGACGATTTGCGGGCTTTCTACACCGTAGCGGCGGAGAGCTATTTCCGAACCGTGCGCGAAGCGATCAAGGAGGTGGCTCCGCAACAGTTGTACCTGGGTTGCCGGTTCGCGTGGGCCAACGCCCGCGCGGCCGCCGCGGCGGCGAAGTACTGCGATGTGGTGAGCTACAACCTGTACCGGCGCAGCGTCGCGGACTTCAAAGCGGAAGGTGCGGGAGACGTGCCGCTGATCATTGGGGAATTCCACTTTGGCGCGCTGGATCGCGGCATGTTCCATACGGGATTGGTGCCGGTGGCCAATCAGGCGGCCCGGGCGCAGGCCTACACCGACTACGTGCAGGGCGCGTTGCGCCATCCCCAAATCGTGGGCGCCCACTGGTTTCAGTACCAGGACCAGCCCACCACCGGTCGGGTGCTCGATGAGGAGAACTACCAGATCGGTTTCGTGGACATCGCTGACACCCCGCATGAGGAGACCGTCAGCGCGAGCCGTCGGGTTGGGCAGGCGATGTACCCGCTCCGCGCGGAACGGTAGGCGGCCATCCAGCGAAGGCGGGCGCCTGTCGCGACCCGCGATTTTCCGAGTTCCCTGTTGCCAGCGGCTGGGTATCACATTACCTTTCGATGCGCCAGTCGCGAATCAAAAACGCTGAACTGATGGTCGGACGAAAAACGGCGGCCTGCACCCCGGCTGAACCGGCTGCCAGGACAGCTCCCGCACGGCAGGTTCAGGCGAGGTTTGCGGCCGGAAGTCTGAATGGCGCACCAACTTACCACGTGCACGTTCTGCGGAGTCGGTTGCGGGATCTACCTGGAGACCGACGGGTGCCGAATTCTTGGGGCGTACCCGAGCATGTCGCACCCGAGCAACCAAGGGCGCATCTGCGTGAGAGGCTGGCATGTCCACGAAGTCGCCAGCTCCCCGGACCGCCTGCGACACCCGCTGCTCCGGGAGAACGGGCGTCTGCGGCCGGCCTCCTGGGAGGAGGCGGTTCGGTTCATCGCCGCCCGGATGGAGGCAATTCGGCAGCAGTGGGGACCCGATGCCTTCGGCTTCTTCAATGCGCCCCGCTGTTCGAACGAGGAGGCGTACCTGCTGCAGAAGCTCGCGCGGGCCGTCATTGGCACCAACAACGTGGATCACGGCTTCGGGGTTTACGCCAACAACGCCGTTCATGTGTTTCTCGAAATGTTGGGGGTGCCGGCGGCAAGCAATTCGCTCGGCGAGTTGGCGGCAAGCGAAGTCATCCTGGTGGACGGGGTGGACTTGGGAATGCAGTTGCCAACCGTTGGGGGCCACGTGATCCGCGCCAAGCTCGGCGGCGCGCGGCTGATTGTGGTGGATCCGCGGCGCCACCGGGTGGCGGAACACGCGGACCATTTGCTGCAATTACGGCCCGGCACTGACGTTCACCTCTACGGCGCCATGGCCAAGGTCATTGTTGATCGCGGACTGGCCAACCTGGTGTTTCTGAAGTCGCGCTGCCGTGATTACGCGGCGTTTGAGGCCTGCCTCGCGCAATACGATCTCCTCTCCGCTGCTGAGGTTTGCGGCGTGCCGGCCGAATCCATCGAAGCTGCGGCCCTCGCGTACGCGCGCGCCAGAACAGCCGCCGTGCTGTTCTCGACCGGCGCCGAGGCCCGCAATCCAGACAGCATCCGCGCGATGGTGAATCTCGCGTTGCTTTGCGGACACGTGGGACGGCGCGGTTCCGGGATCTTTCCACTCACCGAGCAAAACAATCTTCAAGGTGTTTGTGACATGGGCGTGCTGCCAGACATGCTGCCGGGGTATGTGCTGGTGTCGGATGCCACCCGACGCGAGGTTTTTGAGGAAAAATGGGGCGTCGTGCTTCCGGCCGAGCCCGGGGCTGGCGCGCGCTCGTTCTTCGGAGGGCGCCGACCGGGGCGATTCAAGGCGGCTTGGCTGTGCCGGTATGACCCCGTGACCAACGCGACCTTTTGCGACGCCGCCGAGGTTCTCAAGGGACTGGAACTGGTCGTGGTCCAGCACCTATTTATGACTGCGACGGCGGACTATGCGCATGTCATTCTGCCCTGCACGGCCTTCGGGGAGGAGCAGGTGAGTTTCACCAGCACCGACCGGCGCATTCAACTGGCCGCGCAGGCGATTCCTCCGTTGGCGGGCACCATCCCCGCATGGCGGCAATTGATGCTGGTGGCTCGGGCGTTGGGCGCGGAATGGCGGTATCTCTCCTCCGCCGACGTGATGGCCGAGATTGGCGAAGTCGTGCCCTTCTATTCTGCGGCCTCGCATGAAAACTTGGCGCGAGGATACGGCCGACAATGGCCCTGCACCCACGATCGTCCGCTGGGAACCAAGTTTTTGTTCGATGCCGAGACCTCTTGGCGGCCTTTCCGACTCGCGCGCGTGCCGCGCCCCGGCAAGCCCGCCTGCGCGTCGGCGGATTTCCCGGTCGGGCTGGTGTTTGGGCATTCCCTCTACTACTGGCACCAGAACGCGCTGATCCGCCACAGTGAGACCCTTAAGCGCGAGTACCGGGTGCTGCTCCTCGACTACCCGGAAGGATTTGTGGAGGTGAATGACGAAGACGCGCGGGCGCTCGGGGTGCGGGATGGCGGGCGAATCCGGCTGGTGACGGCGGGAGGGGCCACCGAAACAGTGGCCCGCGTGACGCGCGAGGTTCGAAGGGGAACCGTCTTTGTCCCGTTCTTCGTGCGGGAGGTTGAACGGGCGATCCTCGGCCGGACCGCGGTGGAGGTCGGCGCCCTGGACCGCCCGATTTGCGTCCGCGTCGAAAAACTGTGACGTGAAAGCGCGCATCCTCAATCACGACCAGGTCCTCACCGTGGTGGATTTGCTCCGCGCTCGAGGCTACGAGGTGATCGCGCCGTTCTGTCGCGATGAAGAAAGCCGGCGGGACACCTTTTTCGACGTGGTTACCGACGATAACCGCGCGCACGTGCGGGTTCACGTAGCAAATCCCTTTTACCCTCCGAAGCGCTACGTGCTGCCGCACATCGAGCGGCTGTTTCGGATTGGGACCGGCTCGGGAACCTTCGACATTCAACCGACCTACGAACATCCCAAGCGGGCGATCTTTGGCATTCGGTCGTGCGACGTGGCCGGCATCTGGCATCTGGACCGGTTCTATCTCGGGCGCGAGTTCCGCGACACCTACTACGAGCAACGGCGGCGCAACCTGTTTCTGGTGAACGTCGTCTGTTCCGATCCGAACGTGGATATTGCCGACGAGTGTTTCTGTGTCTGTGCGGACACGGGTCCCGCGGCGCGCGACCATTTCGATCTGCAGCTCATGGACCTGCACGACGGTGAGTTCATGGCGGTGGCCGGCACCCCGGCGGGCGAGGCGCTCTTCGCGAACCCGGTTTTCCGAAAGGGCACCGAGGCGCACGTCGAACGCCGCCGGGCCATCCTCAGCGATGTCCGCAAACGCTTCAAGACGACCACCAGTTGGTTCCCGGCCACGGTTCGCTACGTGTCCCAGGGCAAGATCCTCGACAAGACCTGGGAAGAGATCGGCAACCGCTGTCTCGAATGCGGCGGTTGCACCTATGTTTGCCCGGCTTGCACCTGCTTCACCGTCACCGACCGGAAGGTGGGGCCGGACGAGATCGAGCGCGTCCGCATCTGGGATTCCTGCGCTTTGGGGGGCTTCACCCGGATGGCAGGGGGGCACAACCCGCGCAAGGCGGTGCATGACCGGCGCAATCGCCGGTTCTTCCGCAAGCTGGCGCACTACTTCATCCAGCGCGAACTCAGCATGGCCTGCCTCGGTTGCGGACGCTGCGCCGCCGTCTGCCACGGTGATGTGGGGATGCCCAGTGTGGTGGAGATGATCCGCCGGGCCATGGGGGAAACCGGGCGTCTTTCGGCGACCGCCGGGGGGGAGCAGTCGTGAGCGCCGGTGCGGAAAACATCTACCTGCCAAAGCTTGCCGTTCTGGACCGGGTGCAGGACGAGATCGCCGAGGTGAAGACATTTTACTGGCACTTCGAAGATCCGGAGGAACAGCGGAGATTCGGACGCTTCCGGCCGGGGCAGTTCGCGCAGGTGTCGGTCTTCGGCACGGGCGAGTTTCCGCTGTCGCTGCCGCCCAGCCCCACCGAGGCCCAAACCTTCTTCACCGCCCGGCAGGTCGGCAGTTGTTCGGGATCCCTGCACGCCCTGAAACCCGGTGATCAATTCGCCGTGCGCGGTCCCTATGGCAACGGCTTTCCGATGGAGGACTACTATGGGAAGAATCTGGTTTTCGTCGCGGGCGGCATTGGGCTGATCCCGCTGCGCTCGTGCATCATGTACGCACTGGCCCACCGCGAGAAGTTTCAGCGCATCCAGATCTTCCTCGGTGCCCGCACTTCGCGCGACCTCATGTACCGCGAGGACTTGCGCCGCTGGGAACAGTCTGCCGGGGTTGAATGTCATCTGACCGTGGACCGCGCGGATCCGGCGTGGAATGGCCACGTGGGCGTGGTCGGAAGCCTTTTCAAAAAGCCCGGCATTGAGGTGCCGGTGGACAACACCATCGCCTTCGTCTGTGGCCCGCCGATCATGTTCCGCTTCGTCATCAAAGACTTGCTCAACATGGGACTGCCCGAGCGCTGCATCGTCTCCACCCTGGAACGCTACATGAAATGCGGTGTGGGCAAATGCGGCCATTGCTGCATCGGCGTGGCCTACGTGTGCGTGGATGGCCCGGTGTTCACCTACGAACAGATCAAGAAACTCGGTGAGGACATCTGATGCCTGACTTCCGCGAACAACTGAGCGACCTCCTGCGCGGCCGCGTGTGCGTCGTTGGCATGGGGAACCTCGAGTACGGCGATGACGGCACAGGGGTGCGGTTGGCGGAAACCTTGGGGAAGAGCGGCAACCGGCGGGCTTCGTCCTGCGACTTTGCCGTTATCGTCGCTGGCGTTTCCCCTGAACGGTACGTCGCCGATCTTGACGCGGCCGCCTTTGACACGGTGTTGTTCGTGGATGCGGTCGAGTGTGGCTGTACGCCTGGTTCGGTTGTTTTGCTGGATTCGACCGGGATGGGATCGCGTTTTCCCCAGGTGTCCACGCACAAGTTGTCACTCGGTCTGCTGGCGCAACTCGTCGAAAAGAATGGTCGCACCAAGGTCTGGTTGCTGGGCGTGCAACCGGCCTCGCTCGCCCGCGGGCGCGGACTTTCACCGACCGTGGCACTCACCGTGGAGCGCCTGGCTAGCCTGCTCGCGGGGCAAGCGGAGGCAGCGGTGGTATGACTGTCGTCCGGTCCATGCAACCAATAGCGAACGGGGCGCCGAGCCGTTGGACCGCAACTGGCATTAACGCCCGCGCGTGCATCGTGAGCGCATGACTTTCACCGCCGAACACGCCGTTTTGGATGCCATGATTGTCTGCGGCAGCGGGGCGATGCTGGCGTTGCTGCTACGTCGCCGCACGGCGATCGCCGGCTGGGTGGCGTTCGCCTGCGTCTTTGCGTCCAGTGTTTTGATCCTCATGGAGGCCGGCCTGGTCCTGCTGCATGGTCCCGGCAAAGCCCGCACCTTCCTCGCGATCGAATCCCTCGGCTTTGCTTTGCGGCTTTACGTGGACGGTCTTAGCGCCGTCTTTTTGTGCCTGATCTCCGCCGTGGCCGTCCCGGCGTCGTTGTATTCGATTGATTACATGCGACATCACCAGGAGCACGGGGTGGGGCGCTACTATCCGAACTTTCTCCTGTTCGTCGCCGCGATGTATGGCCTGGTGAGCACCACGGACATGATGTGGTTCTTCTTCATCTTTTGGCAGATAATGACCTGGGCCGGCTGGGCGCTCATCCGCTACGAGCGACGCAAACCGGAGAACGCCTGGGCCGCGAAGAAGTATCTCTGGATGATGCAACTGGCCTGCGGCATCACGATGGTCGGCGCCGCGATCCTCGCGCGCACTGGCGTCACTGAGGGCGGCGAGACGCTGATGAAATATGACTTCGACGCCGTGCTGCACCACATGCCGGCGCAGTTGAAAGAGCAGGGCGGCTGGGTGGCGGTGGCGTTCGCCCTATTCCTCGTCGGCTTCGGCATCAAGCTCGGCGTATGGCCCTTTGGCCAAATCTGGCTGCCGGACGCGCATCCCGCCGCGCCGTCGCCGGTGAGCGCGATGCTCTCGGGCGTCATGATCAAGACCGGCGTCTATGGCCTGATGCGCTACTTCCTCTGGCTGGTGCCGGCGGAATCGCGCGCGGACTATCCGGCGGCCAAGTGGGGCACCGTGATTGCGCTGCTGGGCACGGCGACCTTGTTCACGGGCACCGTGCAGGCGCTGCGACAGGAGCAGTCGAAACGCCTGCTTGCTTTCTCCAGCATCGGGCAGGGTGGATACATCCTCTTTGGGCTGGGCGTGTGCCTGACGCTGATTGGCTCAACCCACGAGCCTGTTGTGGCCCTGGCCACAGCCGGTTTCTATGGCGCGCTCTTTCACACACTGAACCACGGCGTGTTCAAGAGCCTGCTCTTCCTCAACGCCGGCTCGGTGCTGCACGCCACGGGCACGCAGGACATGAACAAGCTGAGCGGGCTCATCCGGCACATGCCCGCCACGGCCATCACGGCGTTGATCGCCAGCTTCGCCATCGCCGGCGTGCCGCTGTTCAGTGGCTTCGCGAGCAAGTGGAGCATCTTCACCGCCGCGATCCAGGGCGGCGCGGTGGCGCGCTGGCTGCCCGTGTGCGCGCTGGTCGCCATTTTCACCAGCGCAATCACGTTGGCGCTGTTCATCAAGTTCTTCGGCGTGATGTTCCTTTCGCGCGCCAGTGAACTCGTGGCCGAGCGCGCCCGGCGACATTCGCTGCTCGAAGTCACGCTCAAGATGCGCCTGGCCCAGGCGGCGCTGGCCTGTGTCTGCGTGCTTTCCGGGCTGATGCCGCTGTTCGCGCTCTCGATCATCAGCGCTGGACTCAATGCGAGCCGGCAAGGGCTGGGCGTCGTGTTGGCCGACGCGCGCCCGATTACATTCGGTGTCTGGACGGGGCTGGGCAGCGTCAACCAGCAGGCGCTTTATGGGCCGGTGGTTCTGGTCGCGGTGCTGGCGTTGATGTTTGCTCTGGTGCGGAAACTCTCGAAGCTTGGCTGCGCGCCCCGCCGGGCGGCCGCACCGTGGCTCTGCGGGTATGCGCGCGAAGCCGAAGCGAACCGGTACCGTGCCAGAGGATTGTATGGCGAATTGAAGAAGTGGTTTGGTTGGCTGGGCGGCGCAGCGCGAGTTGGCCCTGGCAAAGAGGAAGGCCTGCCATGAAACCAGATCGGACATTGTTGGCAGCCGCCGGCCCTGAAAGGGCCGTGGTAAACCAGCCCAGGGCAAGCGAGTCCGCGAGCGCCGCCCTGGGAACAAAGCACGACAATGGTGGGCTCCCTGAAAGGGTGCCGGTGAACCGGACTGCAACCCGCGTCCGACCCGCACCCCTTCAGGGTGTAGGCCCTCTTCACGCGTGTAACCCAGGGCGGCGATCGCGGACTCGCTTGCCCTGGGCTGATGCACCAGCACCCCGTTGGGGTGCATGGCGTGTCGCACCTTCGGTCCACGTACTCGTTCCCGAATCGGACTTCGGCCTTTTCTCTCCATGATCGCCCGCGAAAAACTCAATCAACTCAAGGCCCAGTTTGGCCCGGCCGTCCAGCGGGCGGACTTGCCAAGTGACGGACGCCTGTTCGTCTTCATTGAACCCTCCGCCGTGAGGGACGTGTGTGCCCACATCTTCCGCGACCTCGACGCCCGCTACGTCATCAGCATTGGCGCGGATGACCGCCCGTTCTCCGGCAAGTTCATGGTGGCGCACCACTTCGCCTTCGATCGTGAGCACCTGCTGGCCAGCGTCCTGACGTATTTGCCCGCTGAGAATCCGAAGCTCGACAGCATTTCCGAGGTGGTGCCTGCCGCCAACTGGGCCGAGCGCGAAATCCGCGACCTGGTCGGCATCGAGCCGGTCGGTCACCGTTTTCTGAAACGCCTCGTGTTGCCCGACGGCTGGCCCGACGGCGTGCATCCGCTCCGCAAGGATTTCGCGTGGAATCAGGTGCCCGAAGGCTTCGACCACGAGCGTGAGTTCAAGTTCGATGAGCCGCCAGAGGGCTGCACCGTGGTGCCCTTCGGCCCGTTCCATCCGACGCTGGATGAGCCAGCGCATTTTCGGCTTTACGTCGAGGGCGAGATGGTGCGCGGCTGCGAGTATCGCGGCTTCATGGTGCATCGCGGCATCGAGAAGCTCGCCGAGTCGGTGCTCACCTACAACGACATCCCCTTGATGGCCGAGCGCATCTGCGGCATCTGCGGCTGCGTGCATAACGTCTGCTACGCCCAGGCCGTCGAAAGCGCCGTGGCTCTGCGCCCGCCGCCGCGCGCCGAATACATCCGCACCATCATGCTGGAGATCGAGCGCCTCCACAGCCACCTGCTCTGGGTGGGCCTCGCTTGCCACATCGTCGGGTTCGACACGCTCTTCATGCAGAGCTTCCGCATCCGCGAGCCGGTCATGTGGATCGCCGAGAAGATCACCGGCAACCGCAAGACTTACGCGCTCTGTGTCATTGGCGGCGTGCGTTGGGACATCGCGCCCGAGACGAAAGCGGAGTTGCGCGCCGTACTCGACAAGCTCGAAGCCGAATGGACGCCGGTCGTGGCCGCCGTGCTCAGGGACAAGAACATTCAGAAGCGCACCCGCCACGTGGGCGTGGCTGACCGCCGACTGGTAAAGGAAATGGGACTCATCGGCCCGGTAGCCCGCGCGGCCGGCGCGGACATGGATTGCCGCCGGGATCATCCTTACGCCGCCTACGACCGGGTGGAATTCGATGTCATCACCGCGGACGGCGCCGATGTCTGGTCGCGTCTGGTGGTACGGGCCAAGGAAGTCTTCGAGTCCATCAAGATCATCCGCCAATGCCTGGAGAAAATGGAGCCGGGGCCGCTCCAGACGGAGATCAAAGATGAACTGCCCGTGGGCCGGCTGGGGATGTCGTCCGTCGAGGCCCCGCGCGGTGAATCGCATCATTTCGTGATCACCGGCGAAAACAACCGGCCGCGCCGCTGGCGCGTGCGGGCGCCGACCTATCAAAACCTCCAGGGCGTGCCGGCGATGATCAAAGACCAGCAACTGGCCGACATGACCATCTCGCTGGGCAGCATAGACCCGTGTTTCTCCTGCACGGACCGCCTGGAGACGATTGACTTGCGAACCCAGGCGGTGAAGGTGTGGTCGCAGGAGGAGTTGATGAAGATGGTGAGGGTAAGGAAATGAAGTCCGAAGTCCGAGAAGTCGTCGCGGAGCGACGTGCTGACGGTAGCCGTGGACTTCAGTCCACGGTGAGCCCCGGACATACCGTGTCGCGTCGCGGAGCGACGCTTGAAACCTGCTGACGCGCATGGCGAACACCTACACCGCGCTACACTACCACGTCATCTTCAGCGCGAAGAACCGTGAACGCTGGATCATGCCGGCGATCGAACAGCGCATCTGGGCCTATCTCGGGAGGAATCGCGCGGCAGAACGACCTGAAGCCACTGCTGGTCGGCGGCGTGGAGGACCATGTCCACATGCTTCTTTCCATGCCTCCGACGGTTTCGGTCAGCGACGCCCTGAAGCGAATCAAAGGCGGATCTTCGGGCTGGGTGAAAGAGACATTTCCAACTTGCCCGGCGTTCGGCTGGCAGGATGGCTACGGGTCTTTCACCGTCAGCAAGTCACAGATTCCCGAGGTGGAGGAGTACATCCGAAACCAACGGGAGCATCATCGGATCAAGTCATTCCAGGAGGAATACCGTGTCTTTTTGGATCGGCATGGCATTCAATATGACGAGCGATATCTGTGGGATTGACCTGAAGCGTCGCTCCGCGACGAGAGCACTTGTGCAACCTGGTTTCTGTGGGTTGAAACCCACGGCTCCCTTCGGGGCACCGCTCTGCGGTGCGTCGGCCCCACGCACGATGGGAACTTCGCCGCGCGCAAGCGACCGAAAGACGAGGAGTGGAGCATGAGGACTCTCCTCTGGCCCATTCTCGGCGGTTTGCTGAACGTGGTTGCGGTGCTGCTCATCGCGCCGTTTTACGAGGGCGTATTGCGCAAGGTCACCGCGATCATGCAATCGCGCCAAGGCCCGCCGATCTGGCAGCCGTATTTCGACCTCCTGAAACTGCTCGGCAAAGAGGACATCGAGTCGGGCGAGTCACCCCTGATGCAGCGCTTCGCTGTTTACCTGTCGCTGGCCACGGTACTGACGCTCGCCTGCTTCATCCCGATGGGTTTTTCAGCCCCGATGAACGGCGCCGGCGATGCCCTCCTGCTGATCTACCTGCTCACACTGGCCGGTGTTTGCACACTGCTGGCTGGTCTGGCGGCCGGTTCGACTTACTCCTTGCTGGGTATCAGTCGCGAGATGATGGCGATGATCGCCCTGGAGCCGCTGTTTGCCGTTGCGATCGTCATCGGTGCGGTGAAGACCGGTTCATTCCGCCTCGACACGGTGCTGAACGGGTCGGTGTACGGTGCCGGCTTCCCGCTGTCTGGACTCATCATGCTCGCGGTGATGATCTTGTCATTCCAGGCGTTCGTGCAGCGGGTGCCGTTCGACATCGCCGAGGCGGAGACCGAAATCATGGAGGGCGCGTTGATGGAGTACTCCGGGCCGAAGCTGGCGCTGTTCAAATACGCGCAGATGGCCAAGCTGGTCATTTACAGCGGGTTGTTTGTCACGCTGTTCGTGCCCTGGGGGAACGGCCTGGTGTTCCCGTTGGGCTGGCTGGTGTTTTGGGCGAAGGTGCTCGTGCTGGTGCTGCTCGTGGCGCTCGTGGCGGCCACGCATGCGCGGTACCGGATTGACCAGGCGATTCGCTACTTCGCCGGGCTGCTGGCGGTGGCGGTGGGGGCGTTGGTGCTGGCGAGTTACGGGCTTTGAGACGTCACGATGTCTCTCCTAAGCAAACTCAAAGAAGCCGTGGTCTGCCTGAAGGCGGGCCGCGTGACCTTGCCGTATCCGGCGCAAACGCAGCCGGTGCCGCCGAGGTTCCGCGGGCGGCCCATCTTCGACGCCGCCAAGTGCATCGGTTGCGCGGGCTGCGCGAACAACTGTCCGGCGCGCGAGATCCTCGTGTTCGACGTGTGCCAGGAGGTCCGCATCCTGAAATACCTCGGCCGCCGCTGCACCTATTGCGGTCGTTGCGCCGATGTCTGCCCGGAGAAGGCCATCACCATGAGCCACGAGTTCGAGAACGCGACGAACTCGATTGGCGACATCCAGCAGAAGCTTGATCTGTTCATGAGCACCTGCCAGCGCTGCGGACGTTGCTTCAAGGAACCCTCGCCGCTGGAACAACTCAAATTGAAGGGCTACCGCTTCGATGACTTGGCCAACGAACGGTGGATCTTTCGCTCGAAGGCTTACCTGACCGAGGAAGCGGCGGTGGATGATGTGAAGATCGAACTGGATTAATTGCCCGCTAAACACGCAAAACACACGAAATGAACGACGAAGAACTCATCTACAAAGAGGAGAGCTATGCGATTATCGGCGGGTGCTTCAACGTCTATCGGGACAAAGGCTGCGGTTTCTTTGAGCCGGTTTATCAGGAATGCATGGAGATCGAGTTCGAGCACCTCAAACTACCGGCAGTACCGAAACCCACGCTGGAGTTGAGCTATCGCGGGCGTGTATTGCAGCGCAAGTACGAGCCGGACTTCATCTGCCACGGCAAGATAATCCCTGAACTCAAGGCGGTGTCCGAGCTGACAGATGAACACCGGGCACAGGTTCTCAACTACCCCAACGCAGCCGGTTTCCAGCGTGGTCTGCTGGGGAACTGTGGCCAGTACCCCGGTCTGCAATACGAGCGCATCGTGAACACCAGAAGGCCAAGGGCGCAACGCTCCAAGACTGAACAATGAAGCTGCACCTTTTTCGCATATTTGGCGTGTTTAGCGGGCACTCATGTTAAAGAATCTCTGCCAGAAAATGTTCGGCCGGTCGCTGTGGGTCTATCATGCCAACAGCGGCGGGTGCAACGGGTGCGACATCGAGGTATTGAACGTCCTCACGCCCTACTACGACGCCGAACGGTTCGGCATCAAACTCGTAGGGTCGCCGCGCCATGCTGACGTGATGCTCTGTCAGGGCCCGGCCATGCGCTCCACCGCAAAGGCGCTTCAGCGGGCTTACGAAGCGATGCCCGCTCCGAAGCTCGTGTTCGCCATCGGCTCCTGCGCCTGCGGCGGCGGCATCTGGTTCGACAGCTACTCGGTGCTCGGACCGGTCGAGAAGCTCATCCCGGTGAACTACTACATCCCCGGCTGCCCGCCGCGGCCCGAGGCAATCATTTACGGCGTGGCCGTGGCCTTGGACCTGGTGGACAAGAAGACCGCGCCCGTGCAGTTCAAACAGACCGAACTGCCGATCCCGCGCTACCACCCCGCCGATCTGGAGGGGCAGGGCGAGATGGTGGTGTACAAGAAGATCGAACCGGTGTGACGCCCGCCCCGCCGATGCCGGCTGGGACAAAAGAGGCGCAGCAAATGGCAATTCTGGTGGAGCCAAGGTTCGGCGGGCGCGGCAGTCTTTGACCGGTTTTCGGGACGCGGTGCGTTGACCAGAAACACCACCGTCCACCCCATTGGCCGGCGATTTCGATCGTGATGATACTCGCGAAGTCAAGAAACCGGGTCAGCGCTTCGACCCCGCCAACAGCCGCGGGCGACAAGCGGTACAAGATTTTGGAGACGCAGATGAAGCGTTTCCAGTATCGGCAGGATGCCTTGATCGAAGTGCTCCACCGGGCGCAGGAGTTGTTCGGGTTCCTCGATCACGACCTGATGCGGCACATCGCGCACCATCTCCGGCTGCCGCCCAGCCGCGTCTTCGGGGTCGCGACCTTCTACCATTTCTTCAACCTCAAACCGAAAGGCGCCCATTCCTGCGTGATCTGCATGGGCACCGCCTGCTACGTGAAAGGGGCGGACAAGGTGGTGGCCGCGCTGGAGGAGGAGTTTGGCATCAAGGCCGGTGAAACAACGGAGGATGGGAAGTTTTCGCTGGCCACCGCCCGGTGCATCGGGGCTTGCGGCATTGCGCCAGCGGTGGTTTACGACGGGGTCGTCACCGCGCGACAGACCCCTGAAAGCGCGCTCGAAATCGTGAAAGGATGGTTGCGCCATGGTTCTTGAGGAACTTGTCCAGATCAAGGAGCAGGAACTCGCCAGCCGCAAGAAGTTCACCCTGCGGTGCTGTCTGGCGGCCGGCTGCGTCTCCTCGAACGCGCAGGCGGTCAAGGACGCACTCGATCGGGCGGTCAAGGAGGCCGGCCTGGAGAACGAAGTGGAAGTCCGCGGGGTGGGCTGCATGCGTCTGTGCTGCGAGGGGCCGCTCGTTGCCGTGGATCCGGCTGAAGTGTTGTTCGAGAAGGTGGCTCCCGCTGATTGTGACGCCCTGGTCGCCACGGTGAAGGGCGTTCCGAGCCAGCTCAAGCAGGGCGACCTCACCGCGCCGTTCTTCAAACACCAGCTCTCCATTGTGCTTGAGAATTGTGGCCTGGTGGATCCGGATCGCATCGAATCGTACATCGCCGCCGACGGCTATCTGGCCCTCCGCAACGTATTGCGGGAGATGACACCGCAGGAGGTCGTGCAACTTGTGACCCGCAGTGGCTTGCGCGGGCGGGGAGGCGCCGGGTATCCGACCGGCCTGAAATGGGCCACGGTGGCCAAGACCACCAGCAGCCGGAAGTTTGTGATCTGCAACGCTGACGAAGGGGACCCGGGCGCGTTCATGGATCGCAGCGTGCTCGAAAGCGACCCGCACCGCGTGATCGAGGGCATGATCATCGCCGCCTATGCGGTCGGCGCGGACCAGGGATTCATCTACGTGCGTGCGGAATACCCGCTGGCCATCCAACGACTGCAAACGGCCATCCGGCAGGCCAAACAGTACGGACTGCTCGGCAGCGGAGTGTTTGAATCGCCGTTCAATTTCAACATTGAAATCCGCATCGGTGCCGGCGCGTTTGTCTGCGGCGAGGAAACCGCGCTCATGGCGTCCATCGAGGGGCGTCGCGGCCAGCCGCGTCCGCGCCCGCCATTCCCGGCCGAGAGCGGCCTGTGGGGACATCCCACCCTCATCAACAACGTGGAGACCTTTGCCAACATCCCGCCGATCGCGTTGAAGGGGGGCGAGTGGTTCGCCGGCATCGGGACGGAACGAAGCAAGGGCACCAAAGTCTTCGCGCTGGCGGGCAAGATCACCAACACCGGCTTGATTGAGGTGCCCATGGGCACGCCGTTGCGGACGATCGTCGAGGAGATGGGGGGCGGCGCCCCGGAAGGCGGCCAAATCAAAGCGGTGCAAACGGGCGGGCCATCCGGCGGCTGCATTCCCGCCTCGCAGCTGGACACCCCGGTGGACTACGAGTCGCTGGCCAAACTCGGCTCGATCATGGGTTCGGGCGGCATGATCGTCATGGATCAGACGACCAACATGGTGGATGTGGCCCGATTCTTCATGGAGTTCTGCATGGATGAATCGTGCGGCAAGTGCGTGCCCTGCCGCGCCGGCACCGTGCAGATGCACCACCTGCTCCGCAAGGTCATGGATCGCAAGGCCACGTCCCGCGACCTCGCCAAGCTCGAGGAGTTATGCGACATGGTCAAGAACACCAGCCTGTGCGGCCTGGGGCAGACCGCGCCGAACCCCGTGCTGAGCACGTTGCGCTATTTTCGGAACGAGTATCTGGAACTGCTCCAGCCTGCCCCCAAACAACCGTCGGCCGCCGCGCCGGCCACGGGCATCTTCTGAACGCGAAAGGACTCCCATGGCAGCCAAGACCCTGACAATAGACGGCCAGATGGTGGGCGCGGCCGAAGACCAGACCATTCTCGAAGCCGCGCGGGATGCGGGGATCCACATTCCGACGCTGTGCCACCTCGAGGGCGTCCAGGACGTGGGCGCGTGCCGGCTATGCCTGGTCGAGGTGACAGGGATCAACAAGCTTTTGCCGGCCTGCGTCACCAAGGTGACCGAAGGCTGGGAGGTCCGCACCAGCAGCGAACGCCTGCAGCGCTACCGGCGCATGGTGGTCGAGCTTCTTTTTGCCGAACGCAATCACGTTTGCGCCGTCTGTGTCGCCAATGGCCACTGCGAGTTGCAGAATCTCGCCGTGTCCGTGGGCATGGATCACGTCCGGTTCGATTACCAGCACCCCCGGCTGGACGTGGATCTCTCGCACCGCCTGTTCGGCATGGACCACAATCGGTGTGTCCTCTGCACCCGCTGCGTCCGCACTTGTTGGTACATCGAGGGCGCGGGGACGCTCAACGTCGCCGGTCGGGGAGAAAAGTCGAAGATCATCACCGACTTGAACGCGCCATGGGGCGACTCGACCACCTGCACCTCCTGCGGGAAGTGCGTGATGGCCTGTCCCACGGGCGCCCTCTTCTATCGGGGCGTCACGGTGGCCGAAATGGAACGGGATCGCGGCCACCTCGAATACATCGTCACTGCCCGGGAGAAGAAGCAATGGATCGTCTGAGACTGGCCACGGTTTGGTTGGGCGGCTGTTCCGGCTGCCACATGTCGTTCCTCGACCTCGACGAGTGGCTGCTCGAGCTCGCCGCCCGCGTCGACCTGGTGTACAGCCCGATCGTGGACCACAAGGTGTACCCGGATAACGTGGACCTGTGCCTGATCGAGGGGGCGGTCGCGAACCATGACAACCTGGAATTGGTTCATCGCATCCGCGAACGCACCCACGTGCTCGTCTCCTTCGGGGATTGCGCCGTCACGGGGAACGTGACGGCGATGCGCAATCCGCTGCGCAAGACCGAGCCGGTGCTCAAGCGGGCTTACGTCGAGCTCGCCGATGTGTTGCCCCGCATCCCGGCAGAGCCGGGGATCGTTCCCACGTTGCTCGACCGGGTGGCGGCCGTGCATGAAATCGTCCCCGTCGAGTACTACCTTCCCGGTTGTCCGCCGCCGGCGGAGCGCATCCGCACGCTCCTGAGCCAATTGGTCGAGGGACGCGAGCCGCGACTCAACGGTGGCCTTATCAAACCCGGCTGAGATGACCCCGCTATCCGACATCGGTGGCGCCACGCGTGACCCTGCCAGGCGACAGCTTGGCCGGCCCCGCCTGGTTGCCCGCCAGGTCGCGCCCCTCGCCCTTTGCTCCTATGACCCGAAGAGTCGTCATTGACCCCGTGACCCGCATCGAGGGGCATGCCAAGATCAGCATCTTTCTCGACGACGCCGGAAACGTCGCCGACGCGAAATTCCACGTCGTTGAGTTCCGCGGCTTCGAGAAGTTCTGCGAGGGCCGGCCGCTGGGCGAAATGCCCGGCATCACGCCCCGCATCTGTGGCATCTGCCCGGTCAGCCATCTGCTGGCGTCCGCCAAGGCGTGCGATGCGATTCTGGCGGTGAGCATTCCGCCCACCGCGGCAAAACTCCGGCGCTTGATGAATCTCGGCCAGATTGTCCAGAGCCATGCCTTGAGCTTTTTCCATCTCAGTTCGCCGGATTTCCTGCTCGGCTGGGAAACCCCACCGGCCAGCCGGAACGTTTTCGGTTTGGCGGCCCGCAATCCCGACCTCGCTCGCGCCGGCATTCGTTTGCGGCAGTTTGGGCAGGAGGTGATCGAGATCCTCGGCGGGCGCAAGATTCATCCGGCGTGGGCGGTTCCCGGCGGCGTGCGCGAACCCCTCACTGAAGAAGGGCGGGCACGCATCAAGGCGTGGCTGCCGGAGGCCCTGGCCTCGACCCAGGCGGCAATCCAGTTGTTCCGCGATGTGCTTCAGAAGCACGAGCGGGAGACGCAGGTCTTTGGCAACTTCCCATCCCTCTTCATGGGACTCGCAAACGACGACGGTCTGTGGGAGCACTACGACGGCCACTTCCGGTTCGTGGACGCCAGCGGCAATGTCATCGCGGACCACGTCGAAGTCTCTCGCTATCGCGAGGTGATCGGCGAAGCCGTCGAATCTGACTCGTACCTGAAATCGCCGTTCTACAAGCCGATGGGTTATCCGGACGGCCTCTACCGCGTTGGGCCGCTGGCCCGCTTGAACGTCTGTCGGCGCATGGGCACGCCGCTTGCGGATGCGGAACTGGAGCGGTTCCGGCGTTACGGTCGCGGGGCGGTGAACTCATCGTTCCTCTACCATTACGCCCGCTTGATCGAAATCCTCGGAGCCATCGAGCGCATTGGTCAGATGGTGGAAGACGCCGATCTGCTGGGCAGCCATCTGCGCGCGGACGCCGGCATCAACAATCTGGAAGGCGTGGGGGCCAGCGAGGCGCCGCGGGGGACCCTGCTTCACCACTATCACGTCAGCGAGGAGGGATTGATTCGCGGGGTCAACCTCATCATCGCCACCGGCCAGAACAACCTGGCCATGAATCGGACGGTCGCCCAAATCGCCCGGCACTACATTCAGGCGACGACGGGGGAGATCCCCGAACCGATGCTCAATCGGGTGGAAGCCGGCATTCGTTGCTACGATCCTTGCCTGAGCTGTTCGACGCACGCGGACGGGCGGCTGGGCTTGGACTTCGAATTGGTGGCCGCGGATGGACGAATCATCGCTCACGCAGCCCGCTGACGTGCCCGTTCCGGCGTCCTCCATGGCCAGCGCGACCGAAGGCCCAGTCCTGCTCATCGGCTACGGCAATGAACTGCGCCGTGACGACGCCCTCGGGCCGTCCGTCGCCCGGGCGGTTGGCCAACTGGATTTTGCCTGGGTGCGCGTCCTGACCCCGCAGCAATTGACACCGGACCTCGCCGACGCCATTTCCCGGGCGCGGGCGGTCGTCTTCGTGGACGCCACGCTAAACGCACCGCCCGGCGCCATCCAGATTGGTCCTTTGGCTGCGGCCGCGATGGACGAGCCGGCGGGCCATCTGACCAGCCCGCGTTCGCTGCTGGCCCTGGCAGCGGCGGTTTTCGATCGGACGCCTCCCGCGTGGATGGTGACGGTTGGAGTTCAAGAGCTGGGCGTGGGAGAGGGCCTTTCGCCGGCGGTGGCCAGGTCGGTGCCGGAAGTGGTGGAGACCGTTCGCAGTCTGGTGGTGAGGCTGGCCGCCCGCTCGTCGCCGCAAACAGCGGGCGGTGGCCCATCGCAACTCGAGCTGGCTCTGAACGACGATGGGGCAGGTGACGGCTGTGCGACGTGGCAGGCGCAGCGGCAGGCCGCTCTCATGGAGTTGGCGAAAAAGCTGGCGCTGCCTCTGGATCACTCAGTCGAGGTGTGGTTCCGCGACGGGGTTCGTCTGCGCGGCCGGCTGGTGCTGTGCGATCCGCCGCTTTTCCTCGAGGACCTTGAAGCTGCGGATCTCGAACTGGAGGTGGATGGGGTTCGCTTCCGGGCCGGCGAGATTGACTCGTTGGTTCGACTGGATTGATCGTGAAACTGGCGACATTTTTTGCCCTGAGCCTGGCCTTCTCGCCGCTCAATGCGAGTGCGGAGGCCGGGGCGGCGCCTGTCCGTCGTGTCCCGTTGATTTATTGCACGGATCTGTTCCATCCGCACGAGGACCCGGACGACCATTTTGATCTGGCCACCGTGTATTCCATTCCGGAGTTCGACCTGCGCGGCATCGTGCTGGATCAGGGGGCCCGGCAGCGTCTTCAGCCCGGCCGCATCCCGGTGAGCCAGCTCAACCATCTCTCCGGCCGGGGCATTCCGGTCTTTGAAGGACTGGCGACGCCGCTGGTCTCCCCCGGCGACAGGGGGACAAACCAGCCAGCCGAGTTTCAGGGTGGGGTAGGGTTCATCCTTGATACGCTGCGCGCCGCCACTGGTCGGGTGGATTTCATCGCCGTGGGTTCGGTTCGCGACCTGTGTGCCGCCTTCAACCGCGATCCGGAACTTTTCCGCCAGCGGGCCGGGCGGGTCATGCTTTTCATCGGCGAGGCGTCCGATTCCGCTTTCCGCGAATACAACGTCGGTCTTGACCCGCACGCGTTCGTGGGGCTGATGCGCTCCGGTTTGAACCTCTGCTGGGTGCCCTGTTTCGATGGTGGACTGTGGCGAAACAACGGCCACGCCTCGTTCTGGCGGGCGACGCACGCCGACCTGCTGTCCACAGCCCCGCCGGAGCTCATTCAGTTCTTCATCTACGCCCTCGAGAAGGAAACGGGCCACCCGATTGAATTCCTCCGCCAACCGGTGGACCCAAAGCGTCAGGAAGCCCTCTTTCGGCAAACGCGCAACCTGTGGTGTGCCGCCATCTTCCGGGGGTTGCTGGTGGAGGGTGCGCCGGCCGGGAACGCCTTCGGGTTCGATCCGGTTGACGTGACCATCAGCGACGACGCGGTGGTTCGATATGGCCCGGGTCCGGACGCCAAGTCCGTGCTGCGTTTTCGCGTGCGCGACCAAGCCCGGTACGCCGCCGACATGACGGCGGCCACCGCCGCCATCCTCGCGAGGTTTCCGCTGGCGCCCCGATGGCCGTGAAGAACAGGCCCTTTCGGCGGGCCGGCGGCTCGACGCGGAGGGAGGCGATGCTAACGTCGCGGCCGATGAACACCGGATTGATGCCGTCCACGCCGCCCAAGCGGATCGGCTTGGTTTCCACCCGCTTTGCAGGCACGGATGGCGTCACGCTGGAGGCTCGCAAGTGGGCGCACTTGCTGGCCGGCATGGGGCACTCGTGCTTCTGGTTCGCCGGTCAACTGGATGCCGCCCCGGACACCGGCGTCGAAGCTCCGCTCGCGTACTTTGGGCACCCGGAGGTTTCCGCCCTGCAAGCCCGGCTCTTTGGCAGCACGACGCGCAGTCGCGAAACCACCACCACAATTCAGCGGGTGAAAGAGGCGCTGAAGGACGAGTTGTACCGTTTCGTTGAGCAGTTTCGCATCAATGTGCTGATCCCGGAAAACATCCTCGCCATTCCGATGCATGTGCCGCTGGGGCTGGCGATGACGGAGGTCATTCACGAGACCGGGCTGCCGGTGATCGCGCATCATCATGACTTCGCGTGGGAGCGGGAACGGTTCGTGGTCAGCGCCGTGAACGATTACCTCCGCGCGGCCTTTCCGGGCGCCACGCCGCGGACCGAGCACGTGGTGATCAATTCGATGGCGCAAAAGGAACTGGCCCGCCGCTGCGGCCTGCCGTCGGCGATCATCCCCAACGTCCTCGATTTCGAGACGCCTCCCCCCGGCGTGGATGACTACAATCGCGACCTGCGCCGGGAACTGGGTTTGCGCGATGACGACTGGCTGATCCTGCAGCCGACGCGCGTGGTGTTGCGCAAGGGCATCGAGCACGCGGTCGAGCTGGTGCGTCGGCTGCGTGACCCGCGGGCCAAACTCGTCATTTCCCATCCGGCCGGCGACGAGGGCAACGCCTACATGCAAATGCTCCACGACCGAATCGCCGACGCCGGGATTGACGTCCGCTTCATCGCCGACCGGGTGGGCGAGACCCGGGGGCGGGATGCTGCCGGACGCAAGATTTACACATTGTTCGACATCTATCCCCATGCGGACCTGGTCACCTACCCGAGTTTGTACGAGGGCTTTGGAAACGCCTTTCTTGAAGCCATCTACTTCGGCAAACCGGTCGTCGTGAACACGTACGCCGTCTATGCACGCGACCTGGACCCGCTGGGGTTCCGGGCGATCGAGATGACGCAACTGGTCACGCGGGAGGTGGTCGAGCAAGTCCGCGAGGCGCTCCAGTCCGCCGAGCTGCGCCGGCAGTGGGCGTACGTGAACTACGACCTCGCGCTCAAATACTTCTCGTACTCGGTCGCCCGCCGGAAGCTCGCCGCCCGCCTGGCCAATCTGTTCGGCGAAGGCGTGTGAAGGCGGTCAGCCCGGTCGCCCGGCGTCGGAGGCCGGCTGCAGCAGCGAACAGAGCTGTTTGATCTGAGCGTGCGTGCCGAGGAGGAGCAGTTCATCTCCGACCTCGAAGTGATCCTCGCCGCTGGGCGCCAGGTTGCGACGGCGGCCCCGCCGGATTCCCCCGATCTGGACCCCGGCACGGCGGATCAAGTCCAGCTCGCGCAATGGTCGGCCTGCCAGCGGGCAGCTCTCCGGCACGCGCACGGACTCCATGGTCAGCTCGTCGAAATCCGCCGTCGGCCCGCTCGGGGTGCTGGCCGCGCTCACATGGCGCGCGGCCTGGGCGAGTTGTTCCGCCGTGCCCAGCAGCAGCAGTTTGTCGTGGGGGAACAGGACCGTGTCCGCCCGCGGATTGGCGATGCCATAGCCTTGGCGGTCAATCCCCACGACTGAGCAGCCGAAACGGGTGCGGATGGCCATCTCGCCGAGGGTGCGACCCGCCAGCGCCGAGTCGCTCGGGAGAGCCACCTCTTCAATGTCCAGCCGCCAGTCGGCGGTGGAGTCGGGGAGGGCGATGGACCAGGCCGAATTGGCCGTCGCCTGGCTGGCGCGTTGGAACTGTCGCCGGAGTTCGTATTCGAGGCGGTTGTGCAGCCGGACCAGGCGCCGGCGCAGCACGACGGCCGAGCCCAGCAGGACCAGCAACACGGCGCCAGTGACGCCCAACAACGATCCGCCCCACGGCACCAGCGCCACCAGCCACAGGCCCAGCATGGCCAACGCCACCGTTCGCAAAGCGGTTTCCAGCAGCGGGCGCAAGCGTTCCTGTCGCGATGATCCCGCCGTCGCGCTATCGGCGACGATCATGGCCAGCGCGGTAATGTTGTTCCACAGGGCAATCAGGGGCCCGAGCAGCAGCAGGCCGAAACCACTCCAGAACACGAACGGCAGGGCGCCGGGCAACGGCCAGTCGCGCCCGAGGACGTCGCGCACCCGCCCGTACAACGGCTCGGCAAACAACAGCAGGGCGGCAACAAAGAGGAACTGAATCGCCAGGTGCAGCAGGCGGCGGGATGTCAGCCGCCACAACAGGCTGGCGTTGCCGCGGTGCCGCAGCCGCGTCAGCCAGTCGCGGTAGAAATCCATCCACCCAACCAGCCGCCGCGGCACTGCCCGCGAGAGGCTTGCACCCCAAGCTTCACCCCGTCGCGTCAGGAAGGGGGCGCCGAGGGACGTCAACAGAGAGGCCCCGACGGCGGCGGCGTAGAACCCCGCCGGGACAACGCCGGCCGCGACGCCCAGTTGGGCGATGATGAACGAGAATTCGCCAAGGGGCGTCAGGGCAAAGCCCGCCTGCAATGACTCGCGGGTGGTGTTGCCCACCGCCAACAGCCCCAGGGCGGCGGCCAGCGGTCGGAGCACCCACGCCAGTCCGCTGGCCAGTAACACAAGCGGCCAGTCGGTGGTTAGCAACGAGAAATCCACTTGCATGCCGACCGCGACGAAAAAGACGGCGCCGAAGATCTGCTGCAGGCCGCCGAAAGCCGATTCCACCTCGGCCTTGTATCGAGTACTGCCCACGATGGCCCCGAAGACAAAGACTCCCAGCGCGAGCGAATATCCGGCGCGCACTGCCAGCGAGCCCAGCGCCAGTACCAGGCCGGCGACCAGCAGCGTCCGAATCTCGGGCAGGCTGTCCCGGCTCAGGCGCGCGAGGAGGCGCGGAGCCATCAGCAACGACACCAGGGAGAGAAACACCACAAATGCCAGTAGCGCGCCCAACGACGACAAGACCGAGGGAGAGGCGTCACCGCCGAACTGGATCAGCGAGGTCAACAACGTCAGCATGGCGACCGCGACCACGTCCTCGAGAACGGTCACGCCAAGGGCGAGCTGGCCGGGGCGCTCGTGGGTCAGATTCAGTTCCGCCAGCACTTTGCCGATGATCGCGGAGCTGGAAACCATCATCATGCCGGCGAGAAACAGGCTGGCGGTGTTGGTCCAGCCGAGCGTGCCGCCGATGATCCGGCAGGCGCTCAGGACCAGCAGCGCGCCAATCACCGTGGCCGCGATGACTGAAACCCCCAAGTTGCGGAGCCGGCTAAGATTCAGGTTTAGCCCGATGCCGAAGATGAGAAACGCCAGCCCCAACTGCGCCAGGACCTCGATGCGGTTCAGGTCCGTGACCAGGGCGAATGGCGGGGTATGGGGGCCGACGAGCGCGCCGGCCAGAAGGTAACCGACCACCACCGAGAGTCCCAGCCGCTGACAGAGCCAGGCTGCACCGCCGGCGAACACCAGCACGATCGCCAAATCCTGAATGAACCAGAAGCCATCCACGTTGGCAGTCTGCCGGCCGGGCGATGATCACGCACGCGAATTCCCGATGTGCCGGACTCTTTCGGTTCCAACCCGGGGCGAATCGGTCCCTCGCGCCGTTCGTGCGCGGCGACCGCCGACCGCCCCGCCCCCGGGAATTCGGCAAGGGGCGATTCGTTCGCCTCGCTGCGCGGTCACCTTCGCCCCCCCGCCGCGCTTTCAGCGGCCCAACCTTGGGGCTCACTGCTGATCCAGCCTCCGGGCGGCGCGGCGCTTGGCCTCGAGCAGCCGACTGGTGGTGGCCGCGCGCTCCGCCGGCGGGACCTTGGCTGCGTCCGGCTTCGGCTCCGCGGCGGGTTCGGCCGGCTTGCCGCTGGTGGGCAACTCGGTTTTGAGCGGCCGGGCTGGCTCGCAGAGGCCGGGCTTCGGTTCCGCGGCCGGTGAGGCCCGCTGTGCGCGGACCCGATTCCGCCGGGCCAGCAGCGCGTTGAGCGATTCATCCGCCTCGACGGGACGCTGTTTGCCACGCCAGAAGAACAAGTAGCGCCGCAGCGTTTCGGTGGCCTTCAGCCACTCGGCGCGGTCCAGGTAGATGCGGCGCACGCCGACATCCGCGATGAAGAGCAGGATGGCGAGTTTGAACAAAGTCTCCCACAAGTCCCGGGGTTGGAAGGTGCGCTCGCGCCCGAGCAGGTAGGGATTCAGCGCCGGGTCGTTCGGCGAGGCGAGGGCGAGGACCCGTCCGCCTCCGTTTTCCGCGAGTCGTCGGAGCAGGCTGAGGTTTGGCTCGGTGGCGTTGAATTCGGGCGAGTAGTTGATGCTGGCACCCACGGTTTGTGCCGCCCGTACCTGGCCGCGGTCCAGCTCGACCAAATTCAGCATGTAGGTGCCCACCTCGCGGGTGGGAAAGCGCGCCTCGTAACGGCCGGGCCCGGTCTGCTGCAGCCGGACCGTGGCGCGCTCGCCTTTCGGACTGACCACCGCCGCCTGCAGATTGAGAAAGTTGCGGTAGTTGCCTTCGGCATCGAGCGCCTCGACACTGATCACGCCTTCGCCATTCTCGACGGACACCTCGGCGTTGAAGTCCGCGGTGTCCACGCGACGCAAAGCCCACTGCGCGACCTGCGACCAGAACTGGCGGTACTTCGCCCATGTGAGCCAGTCGGCGGCCCACTTGGCCCGGGCGTCCGAGGTGAACGCCACTGCCCGGCCCAAACCGTACTGCCAATGCGCGAGCAGTGGGTCCCCTTTGTCGGAGAGCAGGGGCACTTCGGCGCGGCCCTTCGGCGTGGTGGCGACATAGCCGCGCAGCGTCGGGAATTCGCCACCGGCGATACCGCGTACAGGCTCCGTATTCGCCGCGAGCTGCGGTTGGAAGGGTTCCTCGAAGATGGCGGACTTGAGGATGACCATGGCCTCCTTGAGGAAGATCTGCGGCAACTGGCTCGGGTCGGTCACGTTGTAGAACCGGCCTCGCCCCTGATCGGCGATCCGGATCATCGTGTCGGGGCCGGCGTGGCCGGAGATCAACACGGTGCTGACGGTGATCTTGTCGTTGACGATGGATTGCATCAGCGCGTCGGACGGCGGCGCGGGATCGCCGTCGCTGAAGATGATCATGTGCTTCAGGTTGGCGGTGGACTGCTTGAGGCCGCGACTGGTGGTATCGCCCTGGTAGGCCATCGTCATCACGTTTTGAAAGCTCGGCAGGTCGCCCTGATTCATGCCGGCGATCTGGCGGCCGAGCTCCTTCTTGTCGCCAACCTTCTGCAGCGGGAACAGGAAGCGGTCACGGCCGTCCCACAGCACCACGGCCATTTCGTCCTGCGGACCGAGCGCGTCGAGGACGCCCAGGGCGCATTCGCGGGCGATCTGGTTGCCGTTGTTGAACTCCATGCCGTGCATGACCATGGCCACCGCGCCGTTGGGTAACACCTTCTTGCTGCTCAGTTCCATTTCCACGGGCAGCACGGCTTCGAGTGGTGTGTTGCGATAGCCGCCCGCGGCGTAGGTCTGATCGCCGCCCACGCACACGAGCCCGACCCCGAAGTCGCGCACCGCGCTCTCGAGCAGGGACATCATGGTGTTGCCGAGGTCGCCCGCCGCGATGTTGCTCAGGAGGATCGCGTCCCAGCTCTGCATTTCGGCCAGCGACGCTGGAAAGCCGCCAAGATCGGTCAGCGCGGTTTCGAGACGCGAGGAACGCAGCGCCGCAGCGAGGGGCGTGTCGGCGGCGGGGCTGGACGACACGATCAACACGCGCGGTTCACCCCGCACGCCGGTGAAGGTGCTGGCACGGTTGTTCTGCGGGATGAGGTCGCCGTCGGCCTCGAGCTGGACATCGTAGCTGTAAAAACCGGCTTCACCGAGCGTCTGGGGCAGCGTGAACAGGTTCTTGCCGGGAGCGAGTTCGACCTTTTGTTCGCCCAGGAACTGATCGTTTTGAAAGAGCCGGATCGTGGCCTCCTGTTCACGGTCGGACTGGGCGAAGATCTTGAGGGCAAACGTCTGCCCCTTCTTGAGCGACGACGGGACCACGAGCTTTTGAATCGAGGTGTCGCCACCGCGCGCCACGCCCAAGGGGACGACGTCCACCGTCACCCCGAGCGCGCGGGCGGCGGCCACCGCGCCCAGCGCGTCGCCCACGTTTTCGTTGCCGTCCGACAGCACGACAATTCGCTTCTGGCCCGTTTCCGGGAAGGCGGCGGTCGCCAGCCGGATGGCCGCGGCCAAATCGCTGCGCTCGGTGCCGATGACCGCATGAATCTTCTGGACGTCCACCCGGACAGCCGGGGTGATTTCGATGGCGGCGCCATTCCCGAACACGAGCACTCCGCCGCGGTCCACGGACTTTTTGAGCGTCGAGGCGCGGTTCAGGTACTCGCGCGCGGCTTCCTGCTGGGCCGCGGGCACGCTGTCCGAGCGGTCGAGGGCGAAATAGACGTTCATGCCTTCGAGCGGCTTGAGCCATTGCAGCCCGGCCACCCCCAGCAGCAGTGCCAGCGCAATGACCAGCCGCAGCGCCAGCGCGGTCCAGCGCCGCCACGGGCTGGTTTGAATGTCCGACTTCAGCGTCAGCCACACCAGCCAGCCCAGCACCAGCGGCGCGAGCCAAAGCCACTCCGGATGGGTGAACTGGAATCTCATGTGCGCCCTCCCGGTTGGGCGGTCCGCCCTTCGGCAGCGGGAATTGGTGCCATCGCACCTGCCTGATGCGGGCGGTCGCGTCGGCGGAGGAACTTCTGGACGCGATGATTCAGGGCGTCGGCCACGTAGAGGTTGCCCCGGGAATCAAAGGCGAGACTCCAGGGGTTGCTGAAGCGGCCCGGGGCGGCGCCCGGCCCGCCGATGATTTCCAGCGGGACCCCTTCCGGCGTGAAGACCTGCACGCGGCTGTTGCCGAATTCGCACACGAAGACGTTGCCGGCGGCGTCCAGCCGCACGTCGTAGGGATAGCTCAATTCACCCACCCCGCCGCCCGGTCGTCCGAAGGTGCGAACGAGTTCGCCCGCATCGTCCAGCACCTGGATCCGGTGATTGCACGAGTCAGCGAGATAGACCCGGTCTCCCGGGGCAATCCCGAGGCCTTCCACCCGGTTGAACTGCCCCGGAGCCGGGCCCGCCGCCTCACGTTTGACGAGCGGTCGGGAGCCGTCCGGGGAGAAGCGCTGCACGCGCTCGGCCCGGCCGTATTCGCTGATCCAGAGCTCCCCGCGCGCGTTGACGGCGACCGCCCGGGGGAACGCCAGAGCGCCGCCGTTGGTCTCGTGCGTGCCCCACTGGTGCGCCAACCGGCCGTCCGGATGGAAGTGGTTCACCCGCGAATAGTGCGGCTCGATGACGATCACCCGTCCCTCGGCGTCGAGGCCCATCCCCTTGGCGCGGCCCAAGTCAGTCTCCGGCATCTGCCACGCGAAGAGATAGGTGCCGTCGGGCGCGAACTTCTGCACGCGGCCCGTCATGTCCACCACATAGAGGTTGTCTTCCCGGTCCACCGTGAGCGAGCGCGGCTTGTTGAACTGGCCCGGTCCGGCGCCTCGTTCGCCCCAAACCTCCACGCCGGTGAAGAAACGGCTTTCGATTGAGGCCGTGCCGGACGACTCCCGCCCGCAGCCAGCAGAGCCGGCGACCAACGTCGTCAGGGCTGCAACGGTCAAGGCGCGAGCGCGGGTCCGATCGAGCCAGCGGCGGGCATGAACCGCGATTCCCCAGACGATCAGCGGCGCGAGGGCCACGGCGAGCAGCGTCAGGCAGAGGGCGTTGACCTGGGCGTTGTGGCCGTAGTGGAGCAGGTTGAAGATGCGGAGGGCGAGCGTTTCGCCGCCGGGCGGCACGATCAACACGAGGGTTTCCACGTCCCACAAGGCGAGCAGATAAACGAGGTAGCCGGCCGCCAGTAATTGGGGAGCCATTTGTGGCCAGAGGACCTGGCGAAACAAGCGCCAGCCCGCAGCGCCGAACAGCCGGCCGGCGTTGACGAGATCCGCATCCACCGCCCGGCGCGCGTGCGCCGCGCCCAGCCAGCCAATCGCCGCGTAGCGCAGGCCGAAGGCGAGCACGACCACGGCGAGGCTCTGGTACACGGCGTCCAGCGGCGCCCGGTTGAAGAGAAAGATCATACCGATGCCGATAAGGGATCCGGGCACAAAAAACGGCAGCCAGAGGAGACGGTCGCCTCGGCAGCGCCAACCCACGACCCCAAGGGTGACGGTCAGGATCGCCACGGCGACGGCCACGGTGACCGAGGCGCCGATCGCGCCGCGCCCGGCTGCGATGGCGGCAGGCAATTCCAGCCACGTTCTCTGGCTCATCGCGAGTTCTCCGATCGGCACGGCCACCGACAGCGTCACCACCGCGACAGCGACGCCCCCGGCCACCATGCGCCACGGGCCGAGACGATCATGCAGCAGGCGGGCCGGCAGACCCGCGGACCAGCGCGGCCACGAGACCTCGGAACGGCCCAGCCAGAGCAGCAAGGCCAGCGCCGCCAGCAGCAGGGGCGCGGCGGCCCAGAGCGCGGCAGCGAGGTTGAAGTTCGTGCTGAACTGCAGCCAGATCTCCGCCGGCAGGACTTTGACCTGCAGGATGGCCGGCACGGCGAAGTGGTTCACGGCGAGCACGAAGGTCAGTACCAGCGCGTGGACCACTGAGTGGGAGGCCACGGGCCAGAGGGCGTGACGGATCAGCGACCAGCCGGCCAGCGCCGTTTCGCTGTCGAGCAGGGCCGGATCAAGCCGTTGCCACGCCCCCAGCACCAGGAACGTGGTCAACGGCCAGAGCAGCAAGGCCAAAATCCACGCGGCACCGGCGAGGGAGTAGATCTCCAGTGGCAAGCAGCGGCGGAGCGTTCCGCTGTGACCGAGCAGGCTGAGCCAGCAATTGGTCACGAGAAACGGCGGCAGCACCAGCGCCACGGCGGCCAGCGCCAGGCCCCCGGCGCGTCCCGAAGGTCCCAGCGTGGCGAGGAACAGGGCCACGATCCAGCCGAGGACGGCTGCGGTCACGGTCGCCGATGCGCCGAGGAGCAGACTGTTCTGGAGCAAGGTCCAGTTCACCGGAGGAAAAGGTTCCGCAGACGGGCGGTGCCGGGCTCGATCTCGGCGACGAGTTGGTCCCAGTCCGGGCGCAACCCGGCAACCCGCGCGTCGGCGAGGTCGGCTCCTTCCAGCGCTCCCAATTCGACCAGTCGCCGCACGGTAGCCGGCCGTTGGAGCCACTCAAACAACACGTTGGCGCTTCGTTCTCGCCGCGCGCCCCGGGTGATGGCGACCACGTTCGGAATCAGCAGCGTTTCGTCGGTGAGCGGCAACGCCACCACAGGCGCCCCCTCCCGTCGCACGGCCGCGATGTCATCCGAGTCGGTCAAGCCAATCCACGCCTCACCCCGGGCGACGAGCCGTGCCACGACCGAGTTGCCGTCCACCACGAGCGCGCGGTTGGCGACGAGGGCCCGGCACCATGCTTCAAAAGCGGCTTCGCCCCAATGCTGGCGCAAAGCCAGAAAGTGCGTTGCGGTGGTGCCAAAGAGGGGATAGGCGAGGGCGACGCGCCCCCGCCAGGCGGCGTTCGTCAAGCTGGCGAGCGTCGTCGGAGCCCCGGCTGGCGCCACGTGATGGGTGTTGATCATCACGCGCCGGCTCCGCCAGCCAAAGGCAGCCCACGCGTTGGTCTCGCGCCAGACGCCGCGCGCCGCGAGCTGACGGACGCGCAACTCCTCGTTGCCCCAGAACAGGTCGCAGACGGGACGTTTGCGCTCCGCCAGGAGCCGGTTGGCGAGGCCGACGGTCTTCGCCGCCTCGCTGTCGTACACCGCGCGCACGCGGATCCCGGTTTCCCGGGTGAAGTCGGCGAGCAAGGGCTCGGCATAGACCTGGTCCTGCGCGGCGTACACGACCAGATTGGTGGCGGTCGAGCGCAGCTTCAGCAGCGGCCAGCCCAGGACAACGAGCGCCGCGCCGACGGCCAGCCACACCCAGCCGTTGGCGCGACGGATAGCACCCGAATCGTTCGCTCCCCGGTTCATGCAGTGGAAGTCATGCCGTGCGCTTGTGGTAGAACCACCACTCGAACATCAGGATCGCCAGCCCGGCCAGGGCGATCCAGCGCCAGATTTCCACGTTCGCCGGACGGGCTTCGGCGGCCGCGACCGCCGCGTACTTGCCGAAGCGAACTTCCGGCCGCGGCCTGGTGTCCGTTTCCGGAGCGTCGAGCAGGTTGGCGCAGAAGGTAAAGCGGCGGTTGCCGAGCTCGATCCGGTACACGCCCCGGTGGCTGGTCTCGCCGAAGACCAGCTCGCGCGCGGCCGGGTCGAGCGTCAACCGGCGTTCCTCGCCGTTGGGGAGCCGGACCACCGCGTTGGTGACGGTGCCGTCCAGGGGCAGGCGCAGCGGCGCGCCGGCCTGGACGAGGAATTGCGCGGCGCGGGCGGTGACCGGGTTCAACCAGTCGAGAACGTTGGCGATGAAGATGGGGAACGACACCCGCAGGGGCCAGGTGCTCTGAAGCGTGTCGAACGCGAGCCAGACGACGCGCTGGCGGCCGATCTCGCCGGCGAGGATCAACGGGCCGCCGGGCGCCTCGACGATCGGCGTGGCCCAGCCCGGCGGCACCACGGTCAACGCCTCCGAGATTTGCACGTTGTCGAAGGTGACGAAGCGCAGCAGCGGGTGTGTGGTTCTCCAATCCACGATGGCCGGGGCTTCGGTGCGGCCGGTGATCTCGACCCAGTTCGTTGGCGCGCTGCGAATGGCCAGCACGTTGTTCGATGGCCACGCGGTGGGCAGCACGTCGTCCAGCACCGTGATGTCGAAGTCAGCGGCGGCTTCCGCGAGGTCAGTGACGACGGTCACCTCGGCCGACGGCACAGCGGCCAGCGCCCGTTCCAAGAAGCGGTTGCCGCGGCTCACCAGCAGCACCCGCGCAGGCTGGGGCAGCAGGCTCACAATTGAGGCTTCGTTGTCGGCGGCCAAATCGTCCGGGTTGGCGAGCCGCACGGTGAACACGCCGTCGTTGGTCTGGCCCGCAAAGAACACCTCCGGCAGGGTCTCACGCGGGGGGAGTTCGACGGGCCGGGCCTCGACCAGTTGCCCATCGAGCAGCAATTCAAGTTCGGTCCGGACCACGTTGCTCGACGCGTTGAAAACGCTCGTGAAAAGGGCCCGGCGCGTGGGGTCCTCGGGGTTCGAGCGCACATCGAGCGTGACGATGCCGGCGTTTTCCGCGCGCTGCCCGACGCGGTGAAAGACCACGTTCAGCCCTTCAAACTCGAATTCCTCCAGCCCGCTGACGGCGCCGTCGCTGAACAGGTGAATCTCGCCGCCGACACGATCGCGCACCAGCGGCTGAGCGAGCTTGAGGGCCTCGGTGAGCCGGGTGGGGGAGTCGGACGGCAGGGCCGTCTGCAACGCGCGGCGCAAGGCGGCCTTGCTGCTGGTGGGCGACTGTTTCACCTCGGTGTTGCCGCCGGCCAGCAGCACCACCATCTGGTCGGTGTCGGTGAGGTTGTCCACCAGCGCGAGCGCCTCGCGGCGGGCTTTCTCGAAGCGCGTGGGGGCTTCGTCGGTGCTTTGCATTGAGGCCGAGGCATCGAGGATCGCAACCAGGAGGCGACCGCCCTTGATTTCGCCCGCGAAGAAGGGCCGTGCCAGCGCCAGGATGACGAGGATGAGGAGCAGGAGTTGGAGGACCAGCAGCCAGTTGTGGCGGAGCTTCTGGAACGGCGCGCTGGCCTGGGACTCGGCGAGGAACTTCTGCCAGAGCAGCGTGCTCGAGACGAGCTTCACCACCCGCTTGCGCTTGAGGAGGTAAAACAGGACCACCACCGGGATCGCGGCGGCGAACGCGAACGCCATGGGGGCCAGAAAGCTCATCGCCACACCTCGGCCGCGCGCAGTTGTTTGAGCAGCAGGTCCGCCAGCGGGGTCGCGCTGCTGGCGAGGAAGTACGTGATCCCGCGCCCGGCGCAGTACTCCCGCAGCCGCTGACAAAACGCCTGCACGGTCCGTTGATACGCCGCGAGCCGGTACTTGCCGAAGGTCACCTCCTGCTGCGCCCCGGTCTCGGAGTCCACCAGCCGCAGGTCGCCATAGATGGTCGGTGCCAATTCCTCCGGGGCGAGAATGTGAACCACATCCACCTGGAAGCCGCGTCCGACGAGCGCGTCGAGGCCCGTTTCGTAACCCGCCGGATCGAGAAAATCGCTGAGGACGATGGCCAGGCCGGTCTGACGCGCTTCGATGGCGCCGCGGCGGAGCGCCGCGTTCAGGTCCGCCGCGCCCCGGGCTGTCAGTTGGGCGAGGTTTTGGAACATCCCCATCGCGGACCGGCGTCCGCGCACGGCGCGCAGGCCGCTTCGCGCGACGGCTTCGTCGCGATTCTCGGGGAACGGGAGGATGGTGACGCGGTCAAAGCCGCAGAGCGCCACGTAGCCCACGGCCGCCGCCACCTGACGCGCGAAGTCGAACTTCACCGGTTCCCCAAACGCCATGGATTCCGAGGCATCGAGGAAGATGCGGACCGGCAGTTCGCGTTCCTCCTCGTAGAGCTTGAGGAAAAGGCGATCCAGCCGGCCGTACAGGTTCCAGTCCAGGTAGCGGAGATCGTCGCCGAAGACGTAATTGCGGTGATCGGCGAACTCGACCGACTGGCCGCGGGCGCGGCTGCGGCGTTCGCCGCGCGAGACGCTCCGGGCGCGTCGCTGCGCGAGCAGTTGGAGTTGCTCGAGGCGGCGCAGCAGATCGGCGGTGAGGAGCGGCATGGAGGGTGCGCGGGTCAAACGTCGGCACGCCGGGGAGCGGCTGGCAAAGACATCATGAACGGGTTGCCGGCCGGATTAACCATGATCTTCCTGGAAACGCTGCGGATTCGCGCCGCCGTCGGTCCGCCGCGCTGCCGGTGACCCGCGCCGGCGCCGAGAGGAAATTCCTGGCGGCGACCAGAATGCGCTCCACCCGCTGCCTGTGGAAGGTGGCGAGGATGCCCTCAACGTTCATGTCACGCGGGCACCGTCTCGACCGTCTTCGGCACGGCCTTGAGCACTTGTTCGATGATGTGATCGGTGGTGATGCCCTCGGCCTCGGCTTCGAAGTTCAGGATCAGCCGGTGCCGCAGGGCGGGCAGGGCCGCCGCTTGCACGTCCTCGAAGCTCACATTGAACCGGCCGGCAGCCAGCGCGCGGACTTTGGCGGCCAGCATCAACGTTTGCGCGCCGCGCGGGCTGCTGCCGAAACGCAGAAACTGGGAGGCGATCGGCACGGCAGTCGCGGTCTTGGGGTGCGTGGCGAGCACCAGACGGACGGCGTAATCCTTCACGTGCGAGGCGACCGGCACTTCGCGGA
This sequence comes from uncultured Verrucomicrobiae bacterium, assembly GCA_937976685.1. Taxonomy (GTDB): domain Bacteria; phylum Verrucomicrobiota; class Verrucomicrobiia; order Limisphaerales; family J093; genus JADJWF01. Next base: position 18,464 of record CALJWR010000011.1, on the reverse strand, counting down.
CCAGCCGCTGGAGCGCCAGGAGGGTGTCGCGCGTGAGGACGCGGTTGACCTGGGGCTTGGCGGTTTCCGTGGTGCGGTTCAACACCTCGGCCAACTCGGCGGCCGTGGGGTAGCCGACAAGCAGCTTGAAGAAAAAGCGGTCGAGTTGGGCCTCGGGCAGGGGATAGGTGCCCTCCTGGTCAATCGGATTTTGCGTCGCCAGGACGAAGAACGGTTCGGGCAGCCGTCGCAGTTCGCCGCCGGCAGTAACCTGCCGCTCCTGCATGGCCTCGAGCATGGCCGACTGGGTCTTGGGCGTGGCGCGGTTGATCTCGTCGGCGAGGATGACATGCGCGAACACCGGCCCGCGTTGGAACTCGAAGGCGCGGCGGCCGTCTGGCAGTTCCATGACCAGATTGGTGCCGAGAATGTCCGCCGGCATGAGGTCCGGGGTGAACTGGATCCGGCTGAAGGTCAGGTCAAGGACGTCGCCGAGCGTTCGGACCAGCAGGGTCTTGCCCAAACCCGGTACCCCCTCGAGCAATATGTGCCCGCCGGCAAAGATGGCGATGAGGGTGGCGTCCACGATCTCGGTCTGGCCTACGATGACCTTTCCGATTTCGGCCCGGAGGGCGGCGTAGCTGTCGTGGAACTGGCTGATTTGTTGTTCGGTTTCCATGGGATGTGCTGGCGGATTCGAGCGTCGCTGCCGGTGGACGAGTGCCCCAAGGTTCGGCCGAAACGCCGGCCGGGAGCTTCCCGGGCGGGCAACGCTACCGCTTGAGGTCGTCGAAATAGGATCTCACCGCACCCTGATACGCCCGGGGCACCTGCTCGTGGCTGAGGGCGGCCTGCGCGTCGCTTTGGGCGGCGGTGATGGCCTCCTGCACCGCCACGGTGCTCTGGCCTTTAATGCTGACGCCGCGCAAGGTGATGCTCGGCATCTGCTGACCGGGCTGAAACTGTCCCTTTACCTTGGTCGGCGTCAGACTGTTCGGCAGCGTCGGGTCCCGCTCAGTCAGGCCGCGCGGGTCAAAGTCGGGGCGTTCGACCCCGGAGTTGTCCCAGAGCCCCGTGTCTTCCGGGATGTTCGTCCAACCCTCGTCCTCGTCGGCCCACGTGCCGACTCCCTGCCCGGGCTTGCCGCCCGGTTTGAAACCCGGGCGCCCCGGGGACTGCCCCTGGCTCCAGCATTGACCGGTTCCGACGCACATCTGGGCGCGCTTGAGGGAGTCAATCATCGCCATCATGTCCTGGGCGTCACCGAGCTGGTCCAGCAGATCCTTGAGTTCCTGGGCGGCGTCGGCCAGGGCCTGAGCGGCCGCCGGCTGCTGGCCGGCCTGCATTTTGCGGAGCGCGTCGCGCAAAAACTCCGGGACCTTGCCGTAGGGGGCGGCGTTGGGCAGGGCTTTGCTGATCTCATTCATCATCGCCTGCAACTGCTCCGGGGAAACCTTCCCGGTCTTCAGTTCGTTGATCATCTTTTGCAGGGTGCTGATGGCGGCCTCGGCCTGGCCGCGCTTCAACTGCTCCGCGAGGTCCCTGCCCAACGCCTCAGCCTGCTGTTGGGCCTGTTGCAGGGCTTGGGCGAGGTCGCGCATCTTCTCAAGGTCCTTCTCTGCGACCTCGAGGTTCTTGAGCATCTGGTCAATCTGGCCGGCTTCGAGCGACGCGATGGCCTCGTCGAGGCTCGAGAGGCTGGCGCCCATCTGCTCCGCGCTGCGGGCGAGGCTGGAGAGCGAACGACTCAGGCTTTCCCGGGCGGCGTCGGAAGCCTGCGATCCCTGGGCAGCGAGATTGGCGGCCTGCTGTTGAAGCTGGGTCAACTGTTTCTGGAGTTGGTCGAGGGCGTCCGGCTTCGGATTTTTTCCGTCCATCGCCTTCTGGAGGGCCTCGATTTGTTTCTGCAGTTGTTCGGCGCTCTGGGCGTTTTCGCGGCCGCTGGTGTTGGCGGCCTTTTGCATCGTCTGCAGCGCGGGATCCTTCATCGCTTCCCGAACCTGCTGTTGCATCAGCTCCATCATTTTCGCGAGGTCGCGCAGGGCCTCGGAGCGGGTGGTCGGGTTGCGGTCGAGTTGTTCGCCCAGTTCGCCCACAGCCAGGACCGAATCGCGGGTGCGGTCGAGCGCGGGCGGACGCGTTTCGAGGGAACGCTTGCTCAGTTGAGCGAGGTTTCGGCCCGTTTGGCGGATGATATCCTGCTCCCGTTTCGCCTGCAGGTAGGCCTGGCTGCGATACTCGGGAACGAAGCCCAGCCCGGCGGCCAGCGCCAGGGTTACCAGCGCCCAGCGGCTGGTTAGGGGCAGGCGGAACGGCAACAAGCGACGGGGATCCACCTTGCCTGCGTGGCCGGCGGCGTCCTGCACGACCAGTTCGCGCCAGCGCCCGAGGCGTTCATTCTGCCCCACTTCGAGCGCCGTGCTGAGGCGTTCCTTGAGGGCTTCCTGCTCGTCCAGCCAGCGGGCGGTTTGCAACAGGGACTCGCGTTGCCACCAGCCCGTCAAAAACCCGACGATACAGGCTAGCGCCAGGAAGCCCGCCGCCCAGCCGAGAACGCCGATGGGAACCGGAAGGAGCTTGAAGGTCCCCAGCGCCACCAGTAACCCGGCGGCACCGACGAGGACGCCCCACCAGAAGCCGCGCCAGGCCCGCTGCCAGCGCCGTCGGAGCGCGGCCCGGCGCACGACCGTTTCAATCACGCCTAACTCACTCATGTCCTGCATTCAAGGTGCTGCCGCCCGGGCTGGTTGGCCAGTGAAAACTCGCCGCCCCCCGCCCGGCACGGCCGCATCGGCGGGACCGGTTTGCCCCCCGGCGACGCACGCGCTTCCGGGCCCAAACGCCGGGGGGCGGGTTGCCCGCGCTGAAAGGCCGGCTGCTTGGCTGCCTTGATCCTACGAGACTTCGACCGAAACGAGGTCCAGTTCCCGGCCGCGGCGCAGTTCGTTGCTGATCGCGTGGCAGGCCGGGCATTCGCCCAAGAAATCTTCACTGGTGAACTCCCGCTGGCAGGCGGCGCACCAACAGGTGGCGGGAATCGTTTCGATTTCGAGCTTCGCCCCCTCCGCCAGAGTTCCCTGCGTGGCGACCTCGAACGCGAAAGTCAGCGCGTCCGGCACGACGCCACTGAGCGCGCCGACGCGCATTCGCAGGGCATGGATGCGGGTGGCGCCGCGGGTGTTCGCGGTTTCCAGGGCCATGCCCACGGCGCTCTGGATGATGCCCAGTTCGTGCATGACGCCGTCGTACCAGTGACGACGCTGCTAAAGGCGCTTGAGCAGTTCCGCCTGGCTGCGCTCGAAGACCTCCCGGTGCAGCGAGCCGCCGTGCGCATCCATTGTCACCACTACGGGGAAGCGTTCCACCTCGAGTTCCCAGATCGCCTCCGGCGAACCAAACTCCTCGAGGAAGTACACGCCGCGGACGGCCTTGATGTGCTCGGCGAGCACCTGCGCGGCGCCGCCAATCGCGTGAAGGTACACGCCGCCGACTTCCTGGCAGGCAGCGAGTGTCTTCGCGCCCATGCCACCCTTCCCGATCACCCCGCGGACACCGAACTTGCGCATGATGTCGCCTTGGTACGGTTCCTCGCGCGCCGAAGTGGTGGGGCCGGCGGCCACAACCTTCCAACGGCCGGCGTCGTCTTTGATCACCACCGGTCCGCAGTGGTAGATGATTCCGTCGCGCAGGTTCACCTCGGGCGGCAGTGCCCCGCCCTTGGCCAGGTACTTGTGAACGGCATCGCGACCGGTGAAGAGGATGCCGGTGATTTCGACCGCGTCGCCGACCTTCAGCGAGCGGATTTGGGCCTCGGTAACAGGAGTACGGAGAGAAACAGGCATGGGAGCGGGCGGTTGAGGTTCGCGGTCAGTACAGCCACCGGTTGATTTTGCCCTGCGCATCCAGGGTGACGCCCTGGCGCCGGTACGCCCAACACATGTAGCTGACGCTGACAAAAAACGACGCCGGCACACGATTGGCGGCACAGATTTTCGCGCCCAGCAGGGTCGTCTTGCCACCAAAGCCCATTGGACCGATGCCCAGTTCGTTTGAAGTGCGGACGATGTCGTCCTCGAGGGCGGCCAGCTCCGGCACGGGGTTGCGGTCGTCGAGTGGCCGCAACAACTGGACTTTCGAGAACTCGTAGCCGGTGGCACGGTCGCCACCGATGCAGACGCCGAGCACGCCCGGTCCGCAACCCTTGCCCTGGGCTTGCAGGACGGCGTCGAGAATGACCTTTCGACAGCCATCCAGATCCCGGTCGGCTTGGAGCTTCTCGTACGGCAGGGAGTACTGGGCGCCCACGTTTTCGCAGCCGCCACCCTTGAGCATCAGCCGGACGGAGACCTCCGATTCCGGGTGCTGGTGAAAGTGGATGGTCGGCGCACCCGGTCCGACGTTGGTTCCGTCGTTCTTCCCGGTGATCGAGTCCACCGAATTCTGCCGCAGGTACCCTTTCTTCGTGGCCAGCTTCACGGCCTCCCGCGCCGTATCCTCGAACTGCAGGAGGTCGAAGCCGCGCGGACCGTCCACGTAGAACAGCACGCTGCCGGTGTCCTGGCAGATGGGCTGGGACTTTTGCTTCGCCAGCGCGATGTTGGCCTCGATGATCTTCATCGCGCCCTCGGCGATCGTGCCCTTTTTCTCGGCCTCGAGCGCGGCCAGGATGGCGCGCTGAACATCATCGGGAATTTCCGCCGAGGTGCGGCGAATCAGTTCAAGGAGGGACTCCAACAGCGAATTCATGCGCGCGAACGCTAGGAGGCGCCTCCGCGCGTGTCAACGAGACCGGGCCGACCGGGTTCCCGCGGGTTGCTCAATCCCGCAGGTCCAGCGAATCGAGCGCCGGCGGATTCTGGCCGGCGGCCAATGGGGTGAGGATCACGGTCAACCGCAGGTCGCGGACGTTCGCGATCTGGATCGCCAGCTTCCGGACACCTTCATTCGCGTGCTGCTTTTCAGTCCGGGGTGACGATGGCAGAGGTTGGGGGTCCATGAGTGCGAACGTCGCCTCGGGCGGCTCGGCCACGCGGGCGCGCAGTCGTTGGCCATCCTGCGTCAGCATCGCTTCGCGGGAGTCGTCGGACAGCTTCACCCCGGCGCGGGTGTGCAAGAACCACCAGAGCTGGGCGGGCGAATGCGCCTGGACGCGGTCACGGATGACGACGCGGTTGCCGTCCGCAACGGTCAGCCGTCGCGTGACCTGCCGGGCGTGGCGTGCATACGCGGGAGTCAGGTCGGCCTCCGCAAAAGCCCGCCTTGGATTGGGCTCGAAGGCAGTGATCCGGGCGGCCGCGCTGGGGTCTTGGTCGGGTTCGGTGCTTGGATTCAGGACCAGGGTGTTATGGCTTTCGGCGCGCATTCGGTAGTAGGTCCAGCGCTTTGCGCCGAAATAACCCGGCAGGTTGTAATCGTCCGCGCCAAGGTCCACCACCCAGCGGACGCCCAGCGCGTCGAGCACGAAGGATCCGAGATCGAGATTGCTGTGGTTGGCCTTGTTGTCGCCGGCTTTGAACCCGACGAACAGGGCGTTCCGATCGCCCCAGCGATTGCGGAAGGTGACCACCTCCGCCGCGCGGAAGTGCTTGTTCAGGGGCAGGTCGTCGCGCACTGCCGATGCAAATTCCGGCCGCCACCAGACCAGGTCCAGCGGGTGCGGCGAAGCCACCGCGCGCTGGTAGGCCGCGTAGGCGGGACGGCCAAAGCGGTGGGCCATCCAGAACAAATGCGGCGCCCGGATCGTGCCGTCGCCCCCGTCGGCGTAGTTGAAGGTGCGGCCCAGCGGGCCGGTCAGGTAAATCGGAAAGAGGCCGGCGTCCGCGAACCCCGGCATCGCGCCCAGGCCGAAATCGGTTCCCAGCGCGGATTCGACCGCCGCGAGGATGGCGCAAGTGTAGGTGGTGGCGTAATTCCAGTAGCCGGGGCCTTCGGCCCAGGCGCCGTCGGGCGCGAATTCCCGCATCGGCAGTTGCAGGCTCGTCAACGCGCCGGAGAGGATTTTGCCGGCCAGTTCCGGTTCAACCTCTGCCAGCGCCAGCGCGCCCAAGCCCATCCCGCCGTTGCAGACCTGGTTCCAGTTGTGCCGGGCGCGCGTCCAGCTCGAGTTCTTGCGGTACACTTCGAGGGCCGGCCGGAATCCCTTCTCCACCATCGCCGTCCGCAGCCGTTCGCGGGTTGCGGGCGTCCAGTCGTGGAAAAGCCAGTCGTATCCGATCGCAAAGGCGTGGGTCATTTCCGCCGTGTCGAGGAAGTGACGGGGGTTCCAGTCCGGAAAGGCGGCGGCGGCCTCCAGTTCCAGCCCGGCGCGCCGGGTGTAATTCGTGTCGCCGGTCAGATGACGGAGCAGCGCGAGTGTCTGGACGCGCAAAAGGACCCGGCGGCTGGTGCTGAGGAGGCGCACGCCGTCGGGGATCTCGTAGGAGGAGGGTGGGGCAGACAGCAGCTTGTCGCCTTCGGTCTTGAGCCTGGCAAACCAGTCCCGCGCCGTGGGATCCTCGCTGACGCGGGCGCGAAGGGCGGTGAAGTCAGCGTCGTTGACGATCAGCCGGGGGTGGCCGGCGCGGATCGTGGAGAGGATGTTCGAAGCGGACGGGATGGCGAGTTCCGGGGCTGGTTCGGCGGCGGGGAGAGCGAACGAGAGTATCCCAGCGAGGATCGCCGCGGAGCAGGGGAGAGAGCGCAGAGTCATGGTTCTTCAGACGCCGGCCCACCGGAGCAACATTCGAGGCGACACGGTAGCGAATGATCGAACCGCGCCGCTGAAGGCCGCGCGCGGGAATCCGGCTCCCAACCCGGCACCCGCTGTGCTACCGTCGGTCGTCGGGCAGCGGGCGGCGCGAAGAGAAAGGACCTGCGGGATGGCTCAGGCAATCATGGATCCGGAAAAGGTGCGGCGATTCGCCGACGAATTGCAGCGTTTCAACAACGATCTGCAAAATCGCATGGCCCTGTTGCAGGCCCGGTTCGCCGCGTTGGGTGAGACGTGGCAGGATCAGGAGCACGAGAAGTTTCGCGAAGAGTTCCTGCAAACGATGAAGGCGATGAAGAAATTCATCGAGTCCGCCAATCAGCACGCGCCCTATTTGTTGCGCAAGGCGCAGCGGATCGAGGAGTACCTCCGGCAGCGTTAGCGCATGTCCACACAGGCTCATGTCTCATCGCTCGAAGCGCTGGAGGCGTTCCGGTCGCACCTCATCACGTACCGGAGCAAGGCCCGGCCCGCACTCGAAGAGGCTCAGACCGAGGCCGCGCAGACCCGTGCCTGGCTGGAGCAGGACCGGCGCGCTTTTTGGGAAGCGGAACTGCGGCGCCGCCAGCGGCGACTCGAGGAGGCGCAACAAGAGTTGCTGAGCGCACGGCTTTCGTCCCTGCGCGGTCCGGCGTCGGCCCTGCAGATGGCGGTCCATCGGGCGGAGCAGGCGGTGCGCGAGGCGGAGGACAAGCTTGCGCGGGTCCGCCGCTGGGGACGGGATTTTGGGAACCATGCCGATCCCCTCCTGAAACAATTGGACCAGCTTCAACACTTACTGGTCGCGGACCTCGGGGCGGCGGTCGCGGACCTCGGCCAGGCGATCGCCACGCTGGAGGCATACGCCGAAGTCCGGCCACCATCACCTCCGCCGGCGGTCGGTGAGGAGGCCCGCCCATGAGCGTGAACGCCAGCCGCGCGCGTCTGATGGCGCTGACCCGCGACTTGATGATCGGTTGGGACGACACACGAGCTCACTGGCGCGATGCGCGGGCCGTGGAGTTCGAGCAGCGGTATATCGGCGAACTGCGGGCGCAAGTCGAGCGCGCTGCGGGCGTCCTGGAGAAACTCGACCAACTGCTGACCCGGGTGAGGAACGACTGTGAGTGATCTGCCCGGAGTGAAGGAAGCCTTGGGCCTCGTGGAGCGTTTTCGCTCCACGGTGCGGGAGTTGGCGCAGGAAGAGGCGGAGCTGGCCGCCGGTTTCGCGGCACAGTTCGCGGCGGTGGAACAGGTCCGCGCGAGCGCGTTACGGGAGCTCGAAGCTCGGTTCTCCGGCGACGAAGCAGCGCGACGGGCGGAATACGAGCAGGCGGCCGCTCGCTTTCGGGCCATTCACGCGGCGCGGCAACGGCTGATCGAGCAGGGCCTGCTGGCGGATCGAAGGCGGGCGACCCAGCGCGTGGATCAGGAGGAAAGCCGGCGAAAATACCGCGTCCAGGAGGGTGCGTTGCGGGCGGAGCGGCGCCGGGAGAGCGATGCGGCCGCTGCGGCGGCGCGTCTAGCCGAGGTGCGTCAGCGTTGTCTGGAGGCGGAAGAGAGAGCCGCGCAGATGGGCGCCGAGGCGGCGCACGTGTTTCGCGGCGACCGGGCGTTGGTTCGGTTGTTGGATCGCGAATGGCCGGTGTCGTCCGCTGCGCCAGAGGCTGACGAGGAGTCATTGTTCGGCGAGGCAGAGGGCCAACTCTCGGCCGCCGGGGCCGCTCTGGATCGGTTTCAGCACCTTCGCCTGTCCCGGGTTTTTGCCGCGATGCCCTTGTGGTTGTGGTTCCTCGTGGCGGCACTCGGCGCGGCCACGGCTGGCGCGCTGCCGCACTTTGGCCTCCCGGGCCTCGCTTGGCGCGAGGTGGCAATGGCTTTCGGCGGATCGGTTGTTGCCGTGACCGGGCTGTTTCTGCTGGCACGCCGGCAGGCCCTGCCGCTGGCGAGGGCGACGGCCGAGCACCTGGCGGGAGCACGCCGGGCAGTCGCGCTCGCGAAGGAGCGGGCAGAACAGCGGCATCGTGACGAACAGCGGCGCATCGAGCGCGAGTATGAACAGACGACCGCCCGGCTGCGTGAGGAGTGGAGCGAGGCCGTTGAGCGGGCGGAAGAACTCCGCGCCCGGTACCCCCGCGAATTGGACGCGCAAGCGCACCGGGCGTCCGCACGTAACGACGCGCAACTGGCGTCCCGGCTGGCCATGCTGCAGGCGCGCGCCGCGGCGGCCGGCACGCTCAGTGCGGAGGCGCAGCTCCGGGAGCAGGAACGGATCGAGGCGGAGTTCGCCACTGCCAAGGCCCGGATCGCGGCCGACGAAGCCAACGCCCTGGCGGACTACGACCTGCGCGCACGACAAAAACTGTCGCCGCTGCTCGCCGCCCTGGGCGCGGCCAATGAAGCGGTTGCCCGGGAGTTTCCGGCGTGGTCGGACCCGGCCTGGCAGGCGTGGGAACCTCCCGCCACGTTCCGTAACGCCGCGCCCTTCGGCCGGCTTGAGGTTGAGGTCGAGCGGCTGTGCGGGGGGGAGTTGACCGAGCGGCGTTTCCGCGCGGATTTGCCGGCGATGCTGTCCGTGCCGTTGTTGCTGAGCTATCCGAACCAGGGTTCGCTCTTGTTCGAGACGGGCGAAGAAGGAGGCGCCGAAGCGGTGGCGACGATGAACAACGTGATCGCTCGCCTGCTGTCGGCCACGCCCCCGGGCAAGCTGAGCTTCACGATCATTGATCCAGTGGGCTTGGGGCAGAGCTTCGCGGGTTTGATGCGTCTGGCCGATTTCGACGACAACAACATCAACGGCCGCATCTGGACCCAGACCGCGCAGATCGAGGAGCGCCTCGCCGAACTCGGCGAGCACATGGAGAAGGTCATCCAGATGTATCTGCGCGATGAATACGCCACGATCGCCGACTACAACGCTGCGGCCGGCGTCATCGCGGAGAAGTACCATGTCCTCGTAATCGCAGGTTTTCCGGTGAACTTCAGCGAGGCGGCCGCGCGGCGGTTGTTGAACATTGCTGCGAGCGGGGCGCGGTGCGGCGTCTTCACGCTCATCCAGTGGGACCGGCGTCAACCGCTGCCGCACGACTGGGTGGCCGAAGAGCTGCGACGCCAGAGCGTACGGGTGGTGGCAGCGAACAAAGTGCCGACGCTGGCGGACGCGCCGTGGCCGGGCGCACGCCTGATCCTCGACCCGCCACCGCCGCCGGAATTCACCGGCGAGTTTCTCCGACGGGTCGGCGAGCGATCGCGCGGCGCGAACCGGGTGGAAGTCGCTTTCGCTCAGGTCGCGCCGCTGCCGGAGGCTTTCTGGTCGCTCGACACGACCGAGGAGATCCGGGTGCCCATCGGGCGCGCGGGCGCGACGAAGTTGCAGTATTTCGCGCTGGGCCGGGGCACGCGCCAGCACGCCCTGATCGCCGGCAAGACGGGTTCCGGCAAATCCACGCTCTTCCACGTGCTCATCACGAATCTGGCCTCCTGGTGCTCGCCGGCGGAGGTGGAGTTTTACCTCGTGGACTTCAAGAAGGGCGTCGAGTTCAAGGGCTACGCCACTCGGAAGCTGCCGCACGCGCGGGTGGTGGCGATCGAAAGCGACCGGGACTTTGGCCTCAGTGTGCTCCAGCGCGTGGACGATGAATTGCGGCGTCGAGGCGACCTCTTCCGGGCGCAAGGGGTGCAAGACCTCGCCGGCTATCGGCGCGCGACGGGCGAGTCCCTGCCTCGCACGCTGCTGATCATTGACGAATTTCAGGAGTTCTTCACGGAGGAGGACCGGATTTCCCAGTCCGCCGCCGTGCTGCTGGATCGAATCGTTCGTCAGGGTCGCGCGTTTGGCATTCACGTGCTGCTGGGTTCGCAAACGCTCGGCGGCGCCTACACGCTGGCCCGCGCCACGCTTGGGCAGATGGTGGTGCGCATCGCGCTGCAGTGTAACGAGGCGGACGCCTACCTGATCATGGACGAAAACAACCCCGCCCCGCGGCTGTTGTCGCGGCCGGGCGAGGGCATCTACAACGACGCCGGCGGTGCCCTCGAGGGGAACAGCCCGTTCCAGACCGTCTGGCTTCCGGAGGCCGAGCGCGACGCGCGGCTGGCAGAGATTCGCGCGCGGGCGGAGGCGGCCTCGGCGCGCGTGGCCGCGCCGATGGTCTTCGAAGGGAACGCGCCGGCCGACGTGATCGAAAACCCAGACCTGGCGGCAGTGCTGGAACAGAGGCCGGATGCCACTCCGCCCATCTCCCGCGTGTGGCTGGGCGCGCCGAACTCGATCAAGGGACCCACCGAGGTGCTGTTCCGGTGGCAGGCGGGGAACAACCTCCTGATCGTCGGCCAGCGCGACGAGGCGGCCTTCACACTGGTGTGTTGCGCGTTGGTGGCGCTGGCGGCGCAACACCCGGCCGGTTCGGCCCGTTTTGTTGTGCTCGATCCGTCGCTGCCGGGGTCGCGGGAACGCTCGCTGCTGGATCGGTTGATCGAGGCCGTCCCACACCCGGTCACGCGCCCGGGACCCGCCGAAGTGCCGACTGTCATCCGAAGCTTGGCAGACGGGGTGAAGCGCCGATCCGAAGCTGGTGCGGGCGGAAATGTTCAAGAGCCTGTTGGGCCGGGGACGAACGCGCCGATCACGTTTGTCATTATTCACGGCCTGCAGCTCTACAAGCGGCTGCGCAGCGAGGACGACTACGGGTTTGCGTCCACGACTTCGGATCCGGATGCGAACCTGGCGCCCCAGTTTCAGGAACTCGTTGCCGAAGGTCCGGCGAACGGCGTCCACGTGATCGCCACGGGCGACACCTGGAGCAGCCTGGGGCGGTTTCTCGGACGAAAGACTCTGGCCAGCTTTGCCTGGCGCGTCCTGTTCCAGATGAGCGCCAACGATTCCGCCAGCCTCGTAGATTCGCCGGACGCCAGCCGCCTCGGTCTTCACCGCGCCCTGTTGTTCAATGAGCCGGCCGGCTCGCTCGAAATCTTCCGGCCCTATGCCCTGCCTGACGCGGCCTGGTTCGACGCCGTGACCGGCGAGTTGTCCAAGCGGCGGCAGGTCGCCGGCTGATCGGCCTGACCAGCGGACCGGCGTGCGGAAATGAGTCAACCGGGCGCGGTGTTGGTTACCGCCTCAATTCGTTATCCGCCTTCCGTCTTGCTGCCGGTCTTCGCAACGGCCCGGCAGAAAAGCGAGGGCGTCGGGTCAGCGGAGTTCCACGGTCGCCACCACTGCCCGGTGGTCGGAAGGGTAGGGCTGAACGACGACGTCGGCGAAGGCGGCTGATTCGCCAACGACTTGGCAGCGGGTGACCGAGGTGTTCGCGGCGCTGACGAAAACGAAGTCAATTCGATCGTGCCGGTCCTTGGGGTCGTCCGGCGAGGTTGTCGGCGTCCAAGTCCAGCCCGGCCGGGCCACTTCGTCGGGATGGGTGGCACGGTAGGCGTCCTTCATCCCGGCGCGCGTGACCGCCAGCGTCGCCGGGAAGTCCACGGCCAGCGGACACTTGCCCGCGGCTGCGGCGCGGGGTGTCCAGTCCTGATGCGAAGGCTCGTTGAAGTCGCCCGTCAGGAAGACCGGCTGACCGGTGGCGAGGACGGGACCCAGCTCTGCCAACATCCGGTCCACTTGTCCACCGCGTGCGGCCCGTGCGGCTTGGATGGCCTCCTCGGGCGTCTTGAGGAACGGCGCGTCGAAGTAGGGGATGCCGAGAAGTTGGTACGGCTGATAGGGCGCGGCGGCGAAGTGGACGTTGAACAGCCATACCTCGCGTCCCGAGGGCAGCCGGACGGAGACGCCCCACCGGGCAGGGGAGTTGGTCACAACGGGGTGCCGGCTGAGCACGCCGGTCCGCGCGCCCTGATCGAAGTAGTGCCAGCCGAGCAGGTCGGCGAGCTTGCGTCCGTGGTCAGGGCGCGGCGCGCCGGGTGCCGGTTCCCAGCCGTGGGTTTCCTGCAGACCCACAACATCCGCCTCGGCGGCGCGAATGACGGTGGCGGTCTGGGAAAGCGGCTGCTTCCCGGCATCCCCGCCGTGCCAGAGGTTGAAGGTCATCACGCGCAGGGTTTCGGCGGCGGCGTTGATGGCGCCGCATACCAGCAGAACCCAGGCGATGAGCTGTAACTGCGAGAGTCTTCCGGGAGATGCCCGCATGAAGGTCTGGTTGCGTCGGGGCAGCCCGCCCGCTCAGGGATCGGCCTTTCGCGGGCGGGCCACAAGAAGCCTGCTACGTCAACGGGCCAGACGGTAGTACGTCTGCGTGCCCGCTGCAGTCTCCGTGAAGCTGCTTGCGCCGGCGGTACCGGCAACGTCCTGCCAGTTCGGGCTGATCAGGGACGCGCTCTTCTGAAGCTTGACCCCGGGCTCGCCGTTCCAAGAGATGACCACGTCCGGACCAGTCCGCGCGATTCCGGTGATCTGCGGAGGCGCCTGTGGGGCGCTGGGGAGGCTGTACAGCCCGAAGTTGTCCACGCCAAAGTACCAGCTATCGGTGCCTGCGTGGGCGAAGCGGAACCGCACCTTGGCCTGGTTGTCCGCCGCCGGCAGCCGGAACAACTCGATCCGCTTGGACTCGACCGGGTCGTCGTTGATCCGCGCCTGGATGAACGGAGCCAGGTCCTAGGAAAGCGGCGCCGCGATGAACGCGCCGTACGTGCCGCCCTTCTCCTCGCCCGTGTTGGGATCAGTGTACCGCGCGATGTCGCCGCGCTCCGTCGTGAACGTGGCGATGGCATCCACGGTGATCTCGCCGGTCGTCTCGTTGGTCATCGTCAGAATGTCCGGCCCGTCGAGGAAGTAGGCGATGGGCAGCCAGGTTTGCCCCTGGTTCACCGAGTACTCGATGGCGGCCACGCTGTCCTGGTTCTGCTCCCAGAGGCTGTGGAAGGCGAGGTGAACGTCAGTCTTCCCGGTCAGATCGAAGTCGGGGGTGAAGAGGTACACCACCTGGCTGACGCCGTTGCGGTAACCGGAGTTGCCGAAGGCGAACCGGCCGCTGGCCAGCGGTTGGTTATAGACCCGGCCGTTAAGGACATTCAGCGGATTGACGGACAGCACCCGCTGGTAGTCCGTTTCCCACGATTCGGGGTTGTCGGGGTTGCTGTAGGTCACAAACGAGCCGCGGAACCGGTCGGCGTTGACCACGGTCCAGCGCGCGTAGGTGGCGGAGTCGAGATTCTCGAAATCCTCGTCCGGGTTTTGCACGTCGGTGAAGCTGACGTGCGTCCAGCCGGCCGGGAGCTGTCCCTCCGGCGTGCTGTCGAAGTCCTCGAAGTAAAGCGGGGCGGGCAGGACGATGTTGCGGTAGTTGGCCACCATGACCGAGACGGTGTTGGTGAACCGGTTGGCAGGCGTGGAGTCATCGGTGAACCGCAGTTCGTAGGTCTGGGGGGAACCTGGCGGGAATAGCTCGGTGTTAGCGGACGTGATCGTGACCAGACCATTCTGCTCGGCGAATTGGTGGACGATGGCCGACCCGTTTAGCGTCAGGGCAACCGAAGCCGGGACCACCTTGCTGACGCCGTTGGTGATCGTCGCGACATAGTTAATCACCGCCGGTTGGTTCCCCGCTCCGTTGGCCGGGCTGACCGACAAGATGCGTGGCTGCGATGGGGTGGCCAGAACGACGAAGAATGTCTCTGTGGCGAGGATGTCGTAGCCGTCGTTGGCGAGCAGGTAGGCCACGTAATCGCCGGCGGCCGCGAGCCCCGCGTCAAACCTCACCGAGCCATCAGATACTCCCGTGTTGCCGGACGTGGTGCCGTCGGTGTACCGCCACAGGGTCGAGGTCGGGCCGCCGGGCGTCTGGCCTGCCTGGTAAATGCCGATCCAGTCTTTCGGATTCGCCGGACTGTTGGTGAAGGTCACGGTGATCGGATCGCCCGTGGTGTAAGTTCGTTTGTCGGTCCGAATGACGGTCGCCCACGGTTCGACCACCGTGAATTGCGCGCTGGCGAGGATCGTGTAGCTGTCGTCCAAGAGCAGATGAGCATCCCAAACGCCGGAAAGATTCAAGCCGTTGGCGAAGGTCAATACGCCCTCACGAACGCCGCGAACACCCTGCGCCGTGCCGTCAACGTACTGCCAACGGGTGGACCCGACGGAGCCAGGGGCGACGCCCTCGGGGTAGATCCCCACCCAGTCTTTGGCGTTGCCAGGACCTCCATGAAAGGCCAGTACGATGTCTTCGCCGGGGAAGTAGGAGGAATGTCCGGGCACCAAGGAAGCCGTCTGCGCCATTCCGACGCTCGCCAAGGCAACCGCCCCGGCCCAGCGTCCGGCGCGGCCCAACTGCCGACTCAGCGTTGTTTGCATGGATCGTTTCATCGAGTTGTTGTGTTTGGTTTGGATCGTGTAGCTCTCACCGAAAAGTCGCTTGCATCGGGCCGTGGCTTCACGGCGTGCAAATGACCGCCGGCCCTCCACCCGGACCGGCCGTCAGCCATTCGTTCACGATTCTTTCCGCCTCGTCGGTCGTCATCGGATACCACTGTGGATCATCCAGCCGCCGGACGAAGCGGTGCGCCTGCGCCATGGCTCGTCCCATGGACGGAGACGCCCCGGAGGCCCGCGCCGCTTCCATCTCCCGCTTCAGTTGAGGGGAGTACTTCTCCAAGTAGGCGATCTTTCGGGCCGCCTTGTCGCCCGGATTGCCGTTGGTCGAGATGACCACGGCCCTGACGGCGTCCTCGGCGGCGTCGTTCAAACCTTTGATGGGAGGAATGGCATCGCGCGGTCCGGCGAACAGACGCCGCTCGCTCAGGTCGTAGAAGTAGGTCTTGGTTGACACGCCGCCGTCGTCGGCGAAGAACCGCCACATCAGCCAGCCGGCGGCTACGAGCAACGCAAGGGCCCCCGCCAGCTTCATGGTTTGAGAGGGCTCCATGCCCGGGTCAGTGCGGGTCGGCCGTGGCTGACCACCAACACTCGTTTGTGTTGCACGGGATGCGGGCGGGATCGAGCAACGCCGCGCTGCCGTCGGCGCGGGCGTAATTCGAGCGACGGCTGTGGCGGACCGCGCCCTTGTCGCCCTGGCTCAGGCGGTTGAATCCCGCGCTGTTGGCGTTCCCGACTTCCTTCCAAATCCACCAGCGGTCCTGGGGCCACACGCCGAACACATCGCTGTGGCCGTCGCCAAAGAACAATAGGTTGACCGGTCGTTCGATGACGCTCCAGCGGCAGAGATTGTTTTCGTAACCCGCCGGCCGGCCAAATGGCGGCTGTGCGCCCCCGAACTGCCAATGCACGTTCACGGCGCCGATACCGCTGGGGATGTCAATCTCGCCCGCCGCAAATTGTCCAAGCACCCAGGGGCTGGCCGTTTTCGCGTTCGGCGGTTTGGCTTTCGCATAAACTTCCTGCTTCTCCGCCGGGCAGTCATAGAGTTGCGGCGTGCGGCTGATGTAGGAATAGAGGTGAGCGCGCCAACTCGATTCGAAATTGCCCACGCGGTCTTGAATCGGCGGCAGCCAGTCGCGGTTGTCGTCGGCGTACAGATGCACCGAGAGGGCGAGTTGGCGGAGGTTGTTCAGGCAACTGACCTGCGCTCCTTTCGCCTTCGCCTTGCTGAGCGCCGGCAACAGCATGGCGGCCAGAATCGCGATGATGGCGATCACCACCAAGAGTTCAATCAGGGTAAAGCCCCGGTCCAGGACAGCTCGCCGGCTCGGCGCGCCGCCGCGCGAGCGTCCCGCCAGCCAGTGGAGGATGGTTTGTGCCTGCGCCATGATCAGAAACTCGCGTGCCGGAAGCGTCCTGCAGGGGCGCGCGGTCAAGGTTTGTTGCCGGCGGTGGCGAGTCCTACGCCTCGTCCGCGCATTCGGTTTCGTCTGCCGCCGCCGTACCAAGCGGCTGGCAGCAGCACCACCGCTGCCAACGCAAAGACCCCCACCAGCATGACGGTTTCCACGATCGCCGCGAATAGTCGGAGGGTGCGGGGAGTGCGCTTCGAACCCTCCGGGATTTCATGTCTGGCCGCTGTCACTCGCACCAAACACACAGTACGCGTCGTCCGCGACGCCCCGCAACGGCGCGGGTGTTACAGTTTGGCGTCAAAACGGTTTCAGGTGGCCGCCGCTTGACCGGCCGGCTCGATTGCGCGATCAATCAGGCACAACACGCCTCAATCATGAATTCGCTCCAAGCCGAGCCCGCTTCCTCCCGTCGCCGCTTCCTGAAAACGACCGCCGGTGCCGCGCTGGCCGCGCCGATGCTGGCGCCGTCCGCCATCCTCGGAGCCAACGGGCAGACGCCGCCCAACAGCCGCCTTCACATCGGCCTGCTGGGCTGCGGCGGCATGGGGCGGGCCAATCTGAACGAGTGCGCCAGGCACGGCGATGTCGTCGTCACCGGCGCCTGCGATGTGTGGAAGTCCCGCCGCGATTCGGTGGTGGCGCAGTTCAAGGAAACGTGTCAGGCGTATGCTGATTTCCGGGAAATGCTGCAGACCCGCGACCTCGACGGCGTCATCATAGCCACGCCGCCGCATTGGCACGCATTGCAGGCAATCGCCGCCTGCGAGGCCGGCAAGGACATCTACCTGCAGAAGCCCATGACGCTGCACCTTGGCGAGAGCCTTGCGGTGCGCAATGCGGTCAAACGGCACGGGCGCATCTCCCAAATCGGAACCCAGATTCACGCCGGCGAGAATTACCGGCGGGTCGTCGAGTTCATCCGCGCGGGCAACCTCGGCCAAATCGGGGTGGCGCGGACGTTCAATGTGATGAACCAGGGGCCGCAGGGAGTCGGGCGGGCCACCGTCACGACCAAGCCGGAGGGCCTCGACTGGGATCTCTGGTGCGGACCCGCGCCGTTGCGACCCTTCAATCCCATCCTTGCGGCGGATGCTTATTTCCACAGTTCGTGGCTGGACTACAGCGGGGGATGGACTCCCGGGATGGCGCCGCACATCATTGACCTGCCCGTTTGGGCGCTCGACCTCGGCTATCCGCTGGTGACGAGTTCCTCCGGCGGGCGGTTCGTGGTGAAAGATGACGGGGACGCCTACGACCACCACGAGGTGCTCTGGCGGTATCCGAACCTGACCCTCACGTGGATGTCATCATTGACCAACAGCTACGACTTCACGATGCGGGGCGACGTGGCGCCGGAGCGGCGCTTGGGCATCTACTTCCACGGAAGCAACGGCACTCTGTATGCCAACTACGGGATGTTCCGCGTCATGGCGGAGGGCGATCGCATGAAGGACAAGAACCCTCCGCCTGCCTCGATTCCCCCTTCGCCCGGCCACGAGCGCGAGTGGCTCGATGGCATGAAATCGCGCCAGCAGCCCTCGTGCAGTGTGTTTTACCACGTGAAGGTGGACGTCCCGATTGTGCTGAGCCTGCTTTCACTCAAGCTCGGTCGCTCGATTCGCTTTGATCCCGCGTCCGAGCAAATCGTTGGCGACGCGGAAGCCGCCCGCCTCGCGGTTCCAATCTACCGTGACCCGTGGAGGTTCCCCACCCAGTACTTGGGTGGGGCGGCTTGATGGCGCGATGACCTGCGGTAGGCCCTGACCGCAGAACCCTTGATGGGGCTGATTTCCGAGCGGTTGCCTTGGCCGGGTTTGCCGGTGTATGGCTCCGGCCGCCCCCCGCCGATTGGCGCCGCCCGGGCTGGACCCTCGTCGCCGCACGGTCTTTTCATTTGGCGCGGTGCTTGACGAGTGCTTGGAAAGGGATGCGGGGATCGTGCTGGGAGCGTTCCTGTAATTGGGGCCAGGAAGGCTCGGGGTGAAGATCCGCCTTGAGCGCCACCAGGCAGACGCGCAGG
>CALJWR010000010.1 GCA_937976685.1 uncultured Verrucomicrobiae bacterium | reverse complement strand
ACCGCCCACGCTACCCTTGGCCCCGCGAATGAGGATTCGGGTAACCGTCCGCGCGTTGGCGGGCCCATTTTCCAACGAGTTCTACAAGCTGTCTGAAGCATCTTCCGCCGACGCCGGTCGCGTCCTCGCCCGCCGGGCGCGCAGCCACACCTTCCCGGTCAACACCGGGTAAACCCATTGGGCCTTGGTTGAATGAAACGCTCAGCAGACCGCCCGATTGCATCCGTGTAGGGAATGACCGGCAGGGAACGTGAAGACCGTTTCCAGATAGGCCTGTCGTCGCGGGCGGTGGTCGGCGCTGGCGCGTTCCACCCCGTGCCACAATTCGGCGCCCGTGATGGCGGCGATTTCGATTTCCCCGGTCGCGTGGAGCGTGAGCCATCCGTGCAGATCGAACGTGCCCTTCTCGCCCCGGATGATGACATTCTTATCGCGGATCATCGCCATTTGTCTTTGGGCGCGCTCAAGCCAGCGCGGGCTTGCCGGAGATCCTCCGCCCACGCCCCGGCTTCTTCGGGTGAAAGATCGGTCGAGGCGGGCGCGCGCCAGTTCCGCGCCGGTGCGGCGGTGCTCGAGACCGTTCGCGGGCTGGCAGCGGATCTGGCTGCGGCAACCGCCGCCGCCGGGTTGACGCTGCGGGGGCTGGGGATTGGGGTTGGCGAACTGGCGGATTGCCGGGGCGGGTTGGCCAGCGGGAACTGCGTGGAGTGGCGTGGCCTGCCCGTGCAGGAAACGCTCGGAGCGGTCGCGCCAGTGGTCTTCGAGGCCGACGTGCGCGCAGCGGCCCTCGCGGAGGCCCGGCTCGGTGCAGGGCAACCTTACCCGATTTTCCTCTACGTCACCGTTGGCACCGGCATCAGTTGTTGTCTGATGCTGGCAGGCAAACCCTATCTTGGAACGCGCGGCCTCACCGGCACGATGGCCTGCAGCACCATCGTCGCGCCTTGCGAACGGTGTGGCCATACCACCGGGCCCTCCCTCGAAGAGGTCGCGTCGGGACCGGGCTTGGTGGCGCGCTATCGCGCGGCCGGGGGCGAGGCCAAAGACGGGCGGGCGGTCCTGGCAGCCGCGGCCGCAGGGAACGAAGCCGCGCGGCGGATCGTCCAGTCAGCCAGCGATGCTTTGGGATCGCAGGTGGCGCTCCCGGTTAATACGCTGGAGCCGGGCGCGGTGGTGCTTGGCGGCGGCCTGGGTTTGAGCGAGGGCCCGTTTTGGGAGCATTTCCGTGAGGCTGCGCGCCGTCACATCTGGTCGCCGCTGAACCGCGGATTACCGATCCTGCGCGCAGAGACCGGACCGGATGCCGGCTGGATCGGCGCGGCGTTGAAAGCCGCGGATACTTTTTGCGGAACCAATCACTCGACAGAAAAGATCGCATGAACAGACCCATGAACCCCACCAAGAATCGAATCAGCCGGCGCGAGTTTGGCAAGACCACCCTCCTGGCCGGCGCGGCCCTCGCCACGGGAGCAACCGGTGTCTGCGGGGCAGAACCGTCCCCGCGACGGATCCGCACTGGCGTCATCGGTTGCGGCAGTGTCTCGAACTCCTATCTGCCCAACCTGAACCAGTGTCCCTACGTCGAGGTCGTCAGCCTCTGCGATATCAAACCCGAGCGCGCCAAGCGCCAGGCCGAGCGTTTCAAGATCGCGCATCACTACCCGCACATTGACGCGATGCTGGCAGGCGAGCCGTTCGAGTTCTTCATCAATCTGACGGACATGCAGCAGCACGAGCACTTGAACCGTCAGGCCCTCGAGGCCGGCAAGCACGTCTGGAGCGAGAAACCCATCGCCAACTCGCTGGCCGCCGGGCAAGAGCTGCTGGCGCTGTCGCGCCGAAAATGCGTGCGGCTCTGGGGTGCGCCGATCGTTGTGCAAAGCCGGCAGTTCGCCTTCATGGCTCGACAGCTCGCGGCGGGCAAACTGGGTCGCGTGGCCGCCGCGCACGCGGACTACGGGCACGAAGGGCCGGATTGGTCCGCGTTCTTCTACGAAAAGGGCGGCGGCTCCATGCCCGATCTCGCGGTGTACAACCTGACGTCCCTCACGGGTCTGCTCGGCCCCGCCAGGTCGGTGATGGCCATGCTGAGCGTGGTCACGCCGGAACGCACTGTCGGCGACAAAGACCGCATTCAGGTGACCGAGGAGGACAACTCAATGGTGCTGCTCGATCACGGTAATGGGGTCATCTCGCATGTCCAGTCCGGCTTCAACTACTTCAATCCGCACGGTCATGACGGCAGTCAGGAGACGCGCCACACTCTCAGCATTGTCGGCTCGGACGGGTTCATGGGGTTGGTGGGTTATGACTGGGCGCCCTTGGGGGTGGACCTCGCAACCAAGGACTCTCCGAAGATGCGTCGCGATGAAACCGACGCTCGAGGGTATGTCTGGCAGCAAGGCGCGTCCCTGGCCGCCGAGGTGCTCTCCACCGGCAAGGAGATCCTGCTGGCCACGCCCGAGCACGCCTTGCACGTCGTGGAGATCATCTGCGCCGCACGCGAGTCCTCGGCCACCGGCCGCCGGATCCCGCTCACGTCCACCTTCAAATGGCCGGTGGTGGTGTGAACTGGGGAGTCCTATGTGCATTCCACTCTCAGGATTTCGGGCGCTTTCACCGGCTCTTGAATCGTCCTGACCTCGAGCACACCTCACAATGGCCACGCCGGCTTCAACGGGGCCGCGCTCACGTGAGCGCGGAAACAA
>CALJWR010000009.1 GCA_937976685.1 uncultured Verrucomicrobiae bacterium | reverse complement strand
GCCCCGCCGCCAACCTCGCCTCCCACTCGCTCGTCGGCGACTGGGACAGCCCGGAGGCTCTGGTGAAGCTGGCGTCGCAAGTGGATGTGGTGACGCTCGAAAACGAGTTCGTGGAGGCCGCCAGCCTGCACGCCCTGGAGGAAGCGGGCTATCAACTCTACCCTTCCGCCCGCAGCCTCGCGCTGGTCCAGGACAAATTTACCCAGAAGCAGACGCTCGCAGCGGCTGGCCTGCCGGTGCCGCGGTTTGAGGCCGTGGCCAGCCCCGCGGAGGTCAAGCAAGCCGGCGCGCGCCTGGGCTGGCCGTTGCTGCTGAAGGCCCGCCGCAACGCTTATGACGGCAAGGGCAACGCCACGCTCCCATCCGCCGCTGCGGTCCCCGCCGCCTGGCGGCAACTGGGTGGCGACCGCGGCCGCGAGTTGTACCTCGAGGCGTTCTGCCCATTTGCGGCCGAGCTCGCCATCATCGTGACACGCGGTCGCGACGGCGCCAGTGTCAGCTACCCCGTTGTCGAAACCGTCCAGCGCGACCACGTCTGCCATGTCGTCAAGGCCCCCGCACCGTTGCCGGCGGAGGTCGCCGCCCGCGCGGCGGACGTGGCGCAGCGGGCCGTGGCCGCTGTGGGCGCAGTGGGCAGCTTCGGCGTCGAGATGTTCCTGACGTACGGCGGTGAGATTCTGGTCAACGAACTTGCCCCGCGCGTCCACAACTCCGGCCATTACACCATCGAGGCGTGCCTGTGCTCGCAGTTCGAGAACCACGTCCGTGCCGTGCTGGGCTGGCCGTTGGGCGCAACCGCGATGGTGGCTCCCGCCGCGGTCATGGTGAACCTGCTCGGCACTGCGAAAGCCGTGGGCCACCCCCTCGGCTTGGAACGCGCCCTCGCGGTGCCTGGGGCGCACGTTCACATCTACGGCAAGGCCATGAGCGGGCCCGGCCGCAAGATGGGGCACGTCACCGCACTCGGCGCGACCCTCGACGAAGCCCTCGCCACCGCGCGACGCGCGGCGCAGTTCATCCGGTTCAGCCCGCCCGCCTCGTAGATTTCGCAACGCGGATTCCCCATGCCTGCTTGCCCTTCCCCCGCGCCGCTGGTCGCAATCATCATGGGCAGCGATTCCGACTGGCCGACGCTTCAGCCGGCCGCCGAAGTGTGCGCTCGGTTCGGCGTGCCTCACGAGGTCCGTGTGGTGTCCGCTCACCGGACTCCCGACGACATGGCCCGCTACGCGAAAACGGCGCATCGGCGCGGCCTCCGGGTGATCATCGCCGGCGCGGGCGGGGCGGCGCACCTGCCGGGCATGGTGGCCAGCCACACGCCCCTGCCCGTCATCGGCGTGCCGGTGGAGAGCAAGTCCCTCAAGGGCCTCGACTCGCTGCTCTCCATCGTCCAGATGCCCGGCGGCGTCCCGGTGGCCACCGTGGCGATCGGTGGCGGTCGCAATGCCGGCCTGTTGGCGGTGCAAATCCTCGGCGCCAGCGATGCCGGCCTGCGGGAACAATTGCTGCGCTACAAGGCGCGTCTGGCTGCGGAGTCGCGGGCCAAGAACCGCCGGTTGCCCACGAAACTCTCCTGACCGCTCGCCACCCGCGTCAAAACCGGCCCGGCCTCACTTGCGCGCGAATCGCCCCGGCCTACTTTCCGCGTGCCGGCGGTCAGAAAGGGTTGCCCGGTCCACGAAACCAAACCCGGGCAGAGGTTGAGAAACAGGAGCGCTGCACTATGAGACTGTACCGTTTGTCACCGACCGAACTCCGGAACCTCGCCTACCCGGCGGCACTGGTGCCGGTGTTGCTGGCCGCCGCCGGTTGCCAGACCCATCGTTATGCCAGCGCACCCCCGCCACCGACCAAGGCCACCCTGGCGCCCGGGATGCCGGAAGACGCGCTGCGAAAACCGAAGGAGGGGAACGCCCGGTTCGTGGCGGGACAGCCACAGCATCGGGATTGGCCCGCCCATCGGACGGCCACCGCCGTGGGTCAGTACCCCTTCGCCGTGATCCTGAGTTGCCTCGATTCCCGCACGTCGGTGGAACAAGTCTTTGATCTCGGGATCGGCGACGCCTTCAACGCGCGGGTGGCGGGGAACATTCTCAACGACGACATCCTTGGCAGCATGGAGTTTGCCTGCGGTGTCGTCGGCGCGAAGTTGATCGCCGTGGTGGGACACTCGCAATGCGGCGCCATCAAGGGCGCTTGCAGCCAGGTCGAACTCGGACATTTGACCGGCTTGCTGCGGAAGATCGAGCCGGCGGTCGCGAGCGTCACCCCGGCGGTCAACCGTTCCGCACCCGCTACCGCGGAGGTGGAGGCAGTCGCCGAAGCCAACGTGCAGCGGGTCATGCGGCAGATCACCGAGCGCAGTCCGCTGCTCGCCGGCCTGGTGAAAGAGGGCAAGGTGGCCATCGCGGGCGGCATGCAGGATCTGGCAACCGGCCAGGTGACGTTCTTCAACTAGGTCGGGAGCGCGCGCTGGCATGGACCTCAGCCAGGCCCTGGCGGCCAATCTGCTCAGTCCAGCGGTCTTGTTCTTTCTGCTCGGCGCGCTGGCCGCCGTGGCCCGGAGCGATCTCAAGTTCCCGGAGCCCCTCTACGTCACGCTGACGATCTACCTGCTGACGGCGATCGGTTTCAAAGGCGGAGTGGCAATCGCCGAGGCGGGGCTGAGTCGCGTCTGGCTTCCGACTCTGGCGGCAATGGCCCTGGGCGCGGTGATTCCGTTGTGGACCTACCCTGTGCTGCGATTCTGGGGACGGTTGTCGAAAGTGAATGCGGCGGCGCTGGCGGCTCATTACGGGTCGGTCAGCGCCGTGACCTTCATCGCGGCCAGCAACTACCTGAAGGCGGTGGGACAGCCGTATGAGCGTTACGCCGCCGCCTTTCTCGCCGTGATGGAATCGCCGGCGATCCTGGTGGGGGTGCTCGTCGGCAAGCTGGGAGTCCGCGGCACCAACGCCGGCCCGGCGGCATCGGTCAAGACGGTCGTGCATGAAGCGCTGCTGGGGCGCAGCGTCGTGTTGCTGGTGGGCGCCCTGTTCGTCGGGGCTCTGACGGGCGAGCGTGGCATGGCAATGGTTGAACCTTTCTTCATCTCGCCGTTCCAAGGCGTGCTCGCGCTCTTCCTGCTCGAGATGGGCACCGTCGCGGGCCGGCGACTGGGCGACCTGCGGAGCGTGGGCATGTTCTTGATCGGATTTGGCGTGCTGGCGCCCTTGACCAATGGATTGCTGGGCCTCGCGCTCGGCAAGGCGGTCGGCCTGGAGTTGGGCGGCGCGACGCTGTTGGGCGTGTTGTCAGCCAGTGCCAGTTACATCGCCGCCCCGGCCGCCATCCGACTGTCACTGCCCGAGGCGAATCCGACTCTCTACCTTACGGCCTCGCTGGCGATCACCTTTCCCTTCAACGTCACGCTCGGCATCCCGCTGTACTACGGCGTCGCCCGCTGGCTGTATTCCTGACCCATGACCACGTATCCCATGACGCGGGTGACCATCGTCACCGAGGCGCTGGCGCGGGAGGCGATCCGACGACTGCTTGCCGAGGTGGGTGCGCACGGCTACACGATCTTTCCGGTTGAAGGAGCGGGCGCGCAGGGCGAGCGGCCGGCGGACATCGCCGAATTCGGCAACATTCAGGTGGAAGTCATCGCGCGTCCGGCCGTCGCGGAGGAACTGCTCGGCCGGCTGCATCGCGAGTTCTTTCCCAAATACGCCATGATCGCTTACGAGAGCGAGGTGCGCGTGTTGCGGGGCGACAAATTTTGAGGACGCACCCGCGAGCGGTCAGGGCGTATGCTCCGCGCGGCGGGCAAGCTTTCGTGCCAGGCCGCTGAAGATCACGGCGTGGATCGGGTAGAGCAAGTACCAGTAAAGGAGGCCCGCCAGCCCGCGCGGCGCGAAAAACGCCGTCTGCGTCAATCGCGAGACCCTCTCCGCCTCCGGCGCAACCCGGAATTCGAGCCACGCCCGTCCGGGCACCTTCATCTCGGCACGCAGGCGCAAAAGGCGGTCCGGCTCCACCGCTTCCACCCGCCAGAAGTCGAGCGCGTCACCCACCCGCACGTCGGTCGCGTCCCGCCGGCCCCGCCGCATTCCCACCCCACCCAGAAGGCGGTCCACCCCACCGCGGACGCTCCAGGCCCAGTTCATGCACAGCCAACCGGTGTCTCCGCCCAGCCGGGCAAAACTCCGGTACACCGCCGCCGCCGGCGCCCGGACGCGCCGCTGCCGTTGCTCGATGATCATGCCCTCGCGGGTCGTGAGCACCACGGGCGCGGCGTCGCGCTGGCTGCTTGAAAGCGCGTCGCTCCAGGCGGTCGCCACCTGGCCGGCCTCCAGATTGGCCAGCGCCAGCCGCACCGCCGTGGCGTAGTCGAACGGGCGAATGTCCGGGAAAAGTCGGCGGGCGGTGTCGTCCCGGACCACGACGTCGTTGCGCAGGCCCTCGATCAACGGCCGCGCAATGGCCGCCGGCACCGGCGTGACCAGGTGGACCCAGTACGACGAAAGACGCGGGGTGAGCGCCGGCACGGGGATCAGCCAGCGCCGGAGACCGCGGGCGCGGGCATACTCGCGCAACAGGTCGCCGTACGTCAGCACGTCCGCGCCGCCGATCTCGACGACCCGGCCGGCGCTTTCCGGGGTGCTCAGCGCTGCCACCAGGTAATCCAGCACGTTGCGGATGCCGATCGGTTGCACCCGCGAGTACACCCAACGCGGGCAGATCATCACCGGCACCCGCTCCGTGAGATACCGGATGATCTCAAACGAAAGACTGCCGGACCCGACGATCACGGCGGCACGAAACTCGGTGACCGGCACGCTGCTCTCGCGCAGTGCCGCCCCGGTGTCCTGGCGGGAACGCAGGTGCTCTGAGAGCGCCGCGGCGGGATCGCCCAGCCCGCCGAGATAGATCAGACGCTGCACCCCGGCCGCCCCGGCCGCCCCGGCCAAATGCCGGGCCGCCGCCACGTCGCGTTCCTGGAAGTCACGCCCGGCGGCCATGCCATGAACCAAGTAAAAGGCGGCGGTGACACCGCGGAAAGCCGTCGGGAGGGAAGCTGGTTGCAGGCAATCGCCGGCCACCACCTCGGCACGTTCCCGCCACGGCCGTCCTTGGAGTCGGGCCGGGTCCCGAACCAGGCAACGCACGTCGTATCCGGCCTCCAACAAGCGCGGCACCAGGCGTCCGCCGATGTAGCCGGTCGCCCCGGTCACGAGGATGATGGGTGAAGAGGCCATGCGCGTTCTCCCAAGGCAGGCAAGCTGCCGCCGCGCCGACGCCTGTCAACAGGCGGGCCGCCCCCAAATCGGCGGATAAGCGATTCTCGAGACGGCACGCGGCCCAACGCACGCTGCGCCGGAGCGTTGTCGCGTGTCAGCCGAGGCGTAGATTGGCCCGCGACCTGAGATTTTCGGCGGATACGGGTTGGAAGCGGCTTCATCAGTTCTTAGCCGCTGATTTGGGCGCCCGCGCGAGACAGAGCCTGCGCCGGGGCACGAAGGCGCTCGGCCGAGCGCCTTGCCAGAGCCAGGGCTGACAGCGCTGCCGGAAAAGACGCCGCAGCGAACCTACAAGGTTTCGAGAATCTCCAGGAGGCGGGAGCTGCGCCGCGCTGGTGCCACGAGCGCGAGGTTGGCCCGGTGGGGGAGAAAAAAGTCGTTGGCGACGCGGCGCAGGTCGGCAGGGCGGACCGCCTGCAGCTTGTCTTTGACGGCCTCAACCGGTGTCACCTTGCCGTACCCGAGGACTTGTTCACCCAGCCACATCATCCGGTTCTCGGTGTTCTCGAGCGAGAGATCCATCTGCCCGATGACATAGTCCCGCGCCCGCCGGAGTTCGGTCGCGGAGGGCGCCGTGGTCTTGAGTCGCCGCAGTTCGCGGACCACCAGCCGCAACACTTTGGGGAGCGCGTCGGGATCGAGCCCGGCGGAGATGACGAGATCGCCCACGTCGTCGAAGTAGCTCAGAGAACTGTAGATGTTGTACGCCAGCCCGGTCTCCTCGCGGACGATCTGGAACAGCCGCGAGCTCATGTTCTCGCCGAGCACCGTGTTGAGGAGCCGCAGGGCGAAGCGCCGCTCGTCGTGTCGGGAGCACGTCCGTAAGCCGAGGGCAAGCTGGGCCTGCTCGGTTTTCCTCGTTTGCACCCGTACGCGCGGCCGGTCCTGTCGGATCACGATGGGATCAAATACAGACCGCTCTCCGTTACCGGGAAGGCTTCCCGCGAGCCGTCCCACCTTTGGAATGACCCTTTCCGGCTCCAGAGATCCCGCCACGGCAATCACCAGATTCTGTCCGTGGTAGTGGTGCCGGAAAAAGCTCAGGAGATCCGGGCGACGCAGCCGCGCCACGGAGTCCTCGGTCCCTGTGAGCGGCCGGCCCAGGGGATGATCGGGCCACTGGAGGGCGTTGAGGAGTTCCTGTACGTGCTGGGCGGGCTGGTCCAAGTACATGGCCACCTCCTCCTGAATCACGCCCCGCTCTTTCTCCAGCTCGCCGGGCGCAAAGCGGGAGTGGAGCAGCATGTCCGCCAGGACATCCAGCAGCTCGTCGAACCGGTCGTGCCGGGCCTTGGCGTAAAAGCAGGTATGCTCCTCGCTGGTCCACGCGTTGAGGCAGCCGCCGACGCCCTCGACCGCCTGCGAAATCTCCCGCGCCGAGCGGCGCCGGGTGCCCTTGAACAGCATGTGCTCGATGAAATGCGACACGCCGTTCACCGGCGCCGGCTCATACCGCCCCCCAACGCCGACCCAGAACCCGAGGCTCACGCTCGCCATGTCCGGCATGGGCGCGAGGGCCAGACGAACGCCGTTCACCAGTTGGACAACGCGGTGCATGGACAGTTTCCCGGGGGCGGATCAGCAAAAGGCCTTGGGCACGGTCGCCGGCGGACCGACCCGGCGCAGATAATCGAGGATGATCTCCAGCGCTTCTTCGTTCTTGTCGGTCAAAGTAACGAGCTCGAGGTCGTCCGGACTGATGTAGCCGCTGCCCTCGACCGTGCTTTTCACCCAGCGGAGCAAGCCGGACCAGTAGCGTTTGCCGATGAGGATGAGCGGGAAGCGCGGGATCTTGTGCGTCTGCACTAGCGTGATGACCTCGAGGAACTCGTCCAGGGTGCCGAAGCCGCCGGGGAAGAAGACAAAGGCGAGGCTGTACTTCACGAAGCAAACCTTGCGCGAAAAGAAGTAGTGGAAGTGGATGGGCACGTTGGCATACCGGTTGCCCTTTTGCTCGAAGGGCAGCTCGATGTTCAGCCCCACGGATCGTGCCTTCGCGTCCGCGGCGCCCTTGTTGGCGGCCTCCATGATGCCCGGCCCGCCGCCGGTGATGACGCCGAGGTTGTGCCGCCCCAGCTCCCGGGCCAGCCGCTCCGCCTGCTGATACCACTTGTCGTCTGATTTCACCCGCGCAGAGCCGAAGATGGTCACGGCCGGCCCCACCTTGGCCATGGTCTCGAAGGAGTCCACGAACTCCGCCATGATGCGAAAGATACGCCAGGGGTCCTCCTTGATGTATTCGTAACCGTGCTCGTTCATCGGTCCGCAGGATAAAGGCGACCGAACGCCCTCACAAGCGCCGGCCGAGGCACGTCCGGTGCCGCCAAGGGCACCCACGACCGCTCAGCCAATCAGTTCCACGCGCGAGGCGCCTTTCGCCAGCGGCAGACAGACGGTCAACTCCTGCCCCCTTCGGTACCAGGTTCCCACCTCAAGGAGCCGGGGTGAACTGACCTCCCGAAGGTCCGTTCCGGCGTCACGAAAGCGCAAGTACGGCCGACCGGGACCGCTCACCCGCCACCGCAAGGTAAAGTCCCCGCACGCGAAGGGCGCATTCAGCTCCAGGGCGTCGGCGTCGCGTTCGATCCGCGTGAGTTCGCGCGCCGCCCAGTAGCGGGCAATGTGGCTGAGCTTCATCCAGAGCAGATCATCAAAGCGCGCGTGCAGCCGGCGGACGACCTCCTGGAACACCTTGAACCCGCGCTCCTCACCGTTCCAATAAATGCCCGTCCAGTGGCACACCATGAGCGCCGGCTCACCGCGTTCGATCACCTCAACGAGGCGGCCGCGCGCCAGGTCGGCGGTGATGAAGCGGTCGGGCCCCTCGGGCGGCGCGTTGTCCCAGCCTCCGGTCCAATCGCCCGTGCAGCCGAGGATGCTCACCACGCAGCGCGGGTCGGGACCGCCCAAACCGCTGGCCAGTTGAACCATCGGCGCCACGCTCTCGGCTCCTTCCTCGCGGAGGTCGCGAAAGTAATGGGGAACTTCCTCGCCAAAGACGTCCCGCACCGACTCCAGCGTGGCCCGGGCGAGCTGCGGCCGCGCGCGAGTGCCGTAGCCGCCGGGCGTCGTCACGCCTTCGCACGGGAGGCCGACGTTCTTCAGGATGCGCAACGCGTACGCCTGATAATTGGCGATCTCGTCCACCGACTTGCCCGTCGTCCAGTCCCAATTCTCCATGAACCGGGGAGACACTTCCGGAAAGGGATGGCCGGTCCTGGTGTCAATCACCCGCGTGTGGGTGACCATCTCCGGATGAATGTCCCAGTTTGGCAGCATCAGCGTGCGGACGAGGTCAAGGCTTTCGCGCAGCTCGCGCGCGGTCCAGCCGGGCAACCCCCGGTCCAGCCGGCCCACGCACGCAGGAAAAGGCACGATGCTGTATTTGCCCTTCACGCCGTGTGCGGCGCACCACTCGCCAAACTTCCGCACGAACGCGTCCGGAATCTCGACCGGCCAGTCGCGCCAGTTGCGGTGATACACCGGCTCACGACCGCCATGGGCTTCGTCAAACTGCGGCATGGCGAAGCGGTTCAAGTTCACCAGGCAGGTCGAGTCATCAATGATCAGTCCCACCGGCACGCGGTCGCGTGGGTTGAGCACCGTAACCCCCTCTGCCCGGGGCGGACGCTGCCCCGAGTCTTGCGCCAAGAGGTAGCCGGTGGCTGACGCAACTGCCCCGGCCGCCAAGCGGGAGGCAAAGGCGCGGCGGCTGATCGTTTCGCCCACCCGTCGAGGTTGGAGCGGGTCACTCATGTGATCAAATCGAGATGAAGGTCAGGGGCTGCCAGAGAACGTCCGGGCGTCGGCCCGTCGCTGGTCCGGGCTGCCCTGATCCTCGCCATCGCCGGCAGCCGCGAGCGGCGCGGGGGGGACGAAGCATTCGCGTGGCAGGGATGTCGCCGCGGTCATGTCTCAACCGAAGTTTACCCCTACGCGTGAGCGAGTCGAGCCATTGTCTGGCGTCTTTTGGCAGCCAAAGCGACGCACACAAGCGAGCGAGCTCTTCGCCTTGGGGCGGTCGTCCAGTCTTGCTCAGGCGGACCTCCGGCCCCAATTCGAACCAAGGACGAACGGCCTGATTCCCGCCGATGCGACATTGGTTTCGGGCAGAGTCATACCCCGAGGGAGGATTCTGGTTTGTTCTGGTCCAACGGCGGCAATCGGTTCGCCAAACAGCGATGCGCTGGCTAGTCTTCACCACCGATGAGCGCTCCCGGCCAGCCCGTGCCGCCTGCTTCTCCGTCGCCCGCCGCGCACGGTGACCGTGCGACCATCGCGGCGGCATCGGCCGTCGAGCTTTCGATTGTCATGCCCTGTTTGAACGAGGCGGAAACGGTCGCGACCTGCGTGCGGAAGGCACTGGGCTTTTTGGAGCGGCACCAGGTCGCTGGCGAGGTGATCGTGGCCGACAACGGCAGCACAGATGGTTCGGCCGAACTGGCGGCGGCCGCCGGGGCGCGGGTGGTGCGCGTGAGCGACCGGGGCTACGGCAGCGCGTTGCACGCGGGCATCTCGGCCGCTCGCGGACGCTTCGTCATCATGGGCGATGCGGACGACAGCTACGATTTCTCCCGGCTCGAGGCGTTTCTGGCGGCGCTGCGGGACGGCGCGGACCTGGTGATGGGCAACCGGTTTCGCGGCGGGATTCAACCGGGCGCGATGCCGCCGCTGCACCGTTTTCTCGGCAACCCGGTGCTCAGCGCCCTCGGCCGGTTGTTCTTCCATAGCGGGATCGGCGATTTCCATTGCGGCCTGCGCGGTTTTTCCCGGGCGGCCTTCGACCGGATGGACCTGCAGACGACCGGGATGGAGTTCGCCAGCGAAATGGTCCTCAAGGCCGCGCTGATGAAACTGCGAGTCGTCGAGGTTCCCACAATGCTCGCGGTGGCCGGCCGCACGCGACCGCCGCACCTGCGAACGTGGCGGGATGGCTGGCGGCACCTGCGGTTCATGCTGCTGTACAGCCCCCGCTGGCTGTTTCTGTACCCGGGATTGGCGATGATTCTGGCGGGCTGCGCGCTGGGCGGATGGTTGCTGCCCGGACCGCGCCGGGTGGGTCAGGTAACCCTCGACGTTCACACGCTGTTGTACGCGGCGCTGGCGGTATTGATCGGGGCGCAGGCGGCCTGGTTCGCGGTGCTCGCCCGGGTGTACGCCGCCACCGCCGGCCTGCTGCCCCGCGAAGTGCGGCTGGAACGCGTCTTTCGCTGGATCACGCTCGAGGTTGGGCTGGTGGCCGGCGCGTTGCTCGTGATCGGCGGCCTCCTTGGTTCAGTGTGCGCGGTGTGGCAATGGCGCGAAGTTCACTTCGGCCCGCTGCAACCATCGCACGTCCTGCGAACCATCATCCCCTCGATGCTGGCGCTGACGCTGGGGGCGCAAATCCTCCTCGGCAGCTTCTTCCTCAGCCTGCTGGGGCTGCGGCGCCGCGGAGCCGGCCCGGCATGAAACCGCTCGACCGTCTGCTCCAGCGCTGGCGCATTGCGCGGGCGGCACCGTTTGTTCCCCCCGGAGCGCGCGTGTTGGACATCGGATGTCACGACGGCGCTTTGTTCCGGCAACTCGGCTCCCGGCTCGGCGGTGGCATAGGAATTGACCCGGTCGCGCCGGCCGGAGCACTGGAGGAAGGAAGATTCCGACTTGTCCGCGGGTTGTTTCCGCGCGACTTGCCAGCGGACGAACCGTTCGACGCGGTGACCGGCCTGGCGGTCCTCGAGCATGTGCCGGCGGTTGAACAGGCGGGCTTCCTGGCCGCGTGCGCCAACCGGCTGAAGCCAGGCGGTCTGCTGATTCTCACCGTACCTTCGCAGGCGGTGGACGGGGTCCTGCGCTGGC
Organism: uncultured Verrucomicrobiae bacterium; assembly: GCA_937976685.1. Taxonomy (GTDB): domain Bacteria; phylum Verrucomicrobiota; class Verrucomicrobiia; order Limisphaerales; family J093; genus JADJWF01. The sequence continues at coordinate 7,170 of CALJWR010000009.1, read as the reverse complement.
TCAGGCGACTGCGGCTGATCGAGGGAATGTCGGTGGAAGAACACCACGGCTTCGCGCCGACCGAGACGGTGGCGCTGGCGGACGCCGCCGGGTTGCAACGCGTGCTTCACCAGCGATTCCAGTGCGGACTGAACAACCTGTTTGTTTTCCGCCGGCCCCTGCCATCAAGCTGAGGGCCGCCATGAGAACGAAGATCAATCGGGGCTTCGTCCGCGGCGGGAGCCGGCGCCACCGGGGAAGCCGCGCCGGAAAGACCGGATTCTGAGGCGGCGAAATCTGCCATGCGCGACACGGCACATCGCTTTCCGCCCGGGTGGCCAATCTTCGCCGGGTTCGCCGGGTTGCTGGCATGGGCCGCCTGGCGCAACGCCGGAGCGCTCAACGCCGACGCGATCGCTTATTTGCGCCTCGCGGGCTACTACGCGGAAGGCCGGCTGGACCTGGCGGTATCTGGATATTGGGGGCCGTTGTTGAGCTGGTTGATCGCGCCTCTGCTCAAGCTAGGACTCCCGCCGTTGGCGGCCGGACGCTTGGTGATGGCGCTCTCGACGCTGCTGTTCCTTGCGGGCGTCTGGGCGGTGCTCCGGAGGTTCGCGATGGCCGCCCAAGAGAGTGGGCGAGCGGATGACACGACTCCCACGTGGGCGAAACTTGGTCTGCTCATCGCTGGCGCCGGCGCGGTCTCGTGGTCGGTCGAGTACATTTCACCCGACCTTCTCCAAGGTGGGCTGTGGCTGCTGGGAATGAGTGTGGTCATGGATGCGCCCTGGCGATGCGAGCCACGCCGGGCGGCGCTCGCGGGGGCATGGCTGGGGGCCGCGTATTTGGCGAAATCGGTCGCATTGCCCATGAGTGTTGCTGCGGTGGTCGGGCTGTGGGTTTGGCAATCGTTTCGGCACCGGACGGCCTCGGGAGCCGGCAACGAGGATGCCAGGAAGCCAGGACAACCTGCGGCGGACAACGACGCCCCCGGTTCCGTTGCTGCCGCACCGGCACCTTGGCGCAGTTGGATCAGCCCCGCCGTGACGCTGGCCGTGATGCTCGTGATTGCGGCCCCCTGGATTCTGGTGCTCTCGTCGAAGTACGGGCGGTTCACCTTCTCAACCTCGGCCCCAATTGCGCACGCGATGGTGGGACCGGAACCAGCCGAACGAAGTCATCCTTTTGGCCGGATGTTTCACCGACCCGCGCCGGGGCGGATCACCGCCTGGGAAGACCCGTCCGAGATGCCTTACCGCTATTGGTCACCTTTCGAGAGTTCGGCGGCATTTTGGCATCAGCTTGCGGTTTGCCGGGAACACGCGCGCACGGTGCTCGAATTGCTCCGGAGTTTTGACTGGTTGATGCTCGGCCCCATCGCCTGTCTTTACGGAACGGTTCTGCTAGTGCGGCGGGGGCGGCAGGCTCTGGGCGAATGGTGGCTGGTGGCAGCCCTCCCCCTCGCCGCGCTGTGTGCGGTGTACCTGCCGGTGTATCTCCAGCCCGTGGATCAACGCTATCTCTACGCTGCGTGGCCGTTGTCGTTCGTGCTCGCCGCTGGTTGCCTCGTGGGAGTAGCACGGCGGAACAAGGATTCCAGCCTGTTGCATTCGCTGCTGCGCTGGCTGCCGTTGGCGTCTTTCGGACTGCCGGCGATGATCAGCCTCGCGGGGGCCCTGGTGGGCTACGCCAATCCGGCGGCGGAAGCGGCGGCGGTCCTGGCAAGACGGCTCCAACAGGCTGAACTCACCGGCCCCCTGGCCGGTTCCGGAATGCTCTACGGCGGTCGCACGGGCCTGTACGTGGCGTATCTGACGGGGCAACCCTGGCTGGGCGATGAGCCCCGGGCGGACGCAGAGCGCTACGCGGCTTCGGGAGCGCGGCTGATCGTGGTGCCACGCCGGCACCCCGTTGCAGCCCTTCTCGCGGCAAGTCCGCGATTCACGGATCTCGATGCCCGACTCTTCACCGACCGGGCCGAGGCGGAAGGATTTCCGCTGCGCGTTTTTGAACGGGCGCCCGCCGATCCGCCAACACCCTAAACCGGTGAACCGGTTTTCAACCCAGTTGCAGACGCGGGTCGGAATCCAACATCGCGTCAAGCTTCGGCCAGTTCACGCCGTTGGTTGCCTTGAGAATGTTCAAGTAGATGATGGCCTTCTCGCGATCATGGTTGGCGAGGAGCGCTGAGACCGCCGCCTCGAACTTGGCGTCATCCATCGTCGCCGGGAACTCCTCGACGACGCCCTTGTCGTGCTTGACTCCCAGAGCGTCGAGGAAGCTGGTGATGAGGGGCGTTTCCGCCTTGAGCAGCCAGCCGCGGAGCAGATTGGCGGCGGCCTCCTCCATCCGGGGGCGGGTAAGGGCGCTGAGCATGTCGGCGTGACGCTGCACCCGCGGCTTGCGCTCGAGAAACAGCGGCCGCACGCGGTTGGCGGCGGCCACGGCCGCCAAAACGGTCCGGTACAGAACCTTGTCCGATTGGTAGGCGTACTCGAGAATCCCCTGCGACAGGGCGGGAGAGACAAATCCGATCAATTCATGACACTTGAGCATGGCAACTCCTGGTTCGATGCGGTTCCGGCGCGGCGCTTGGTTACCGTGTCGCGCACGGCTCCAAAAGCTTTGTCTGGTGCCCGCGCCCGTGGAACCGGCTTTTCAAGCGGACGGCGACGGCGGGAGGCGATAACCGCCGCCGCCGAATGAGGCAAGGCATTTTTCCGGAGCGCGCGGACACCCGGTGGTGCTGGTGAACTGTGGGTTGGCGCGGGCGACCTCGAGGCGGATGGGATGGCAGCGGAATTGGGGTTTGGCTTATGGCCAGTGGTCCCACCGCCAGGCGCAAAAGGGAAGTCGGATTCGCGGCCCCATTCCAAGATGCGCTTGCCGTCGTTCAACACCACTGAAGGGTCCGGGCGTGAGCAGCGACACGCCCTGCGTCGGCGCGCAGGGCTGAAGATGGCCAGCCGGCGCGGCAACCGATCAAAAGCGGCCCGGAGGAAGCGATGAACCCGCTGCAGCCGTGACGGTTCAAACGTCCGGGCCGGTTCCGGAATCGGGGGGAGCGCGGATGAAGCAGACCGGAGAGGCTGGGCAAGTCGGGGATGAGACTGAGGAGCGGGATGGTAGCGCGTATGGGAATCGAACCCATCTTTCAGCCTTGAGAGGGCCGTGTCCTAAACCGATAGACGAACGCGCCAACCGGTAATCAGAGTGAACCTCCGGGCCTTGGGCTTGTCAACAGCCCCGGCTTCGCCTTCTCCTCATCCTCCAGCCAGGCGCGACGTTTCACCGCATCGGGTCTTGACCGCAGCCCGGCGCGTTGCGAGAGATGGCGCATGACGTTCCACGGCATTCTTGTCGCTCTCGGTCTGGCACTGGCACTGCCCGCCGCCGCCGGCAAGCAGGTTCACTCATTCCAGCGGATTCAGTTGACACCGGAGTTCTGGGCTGAGGGGGCCCACTTCGCCGACTTCAACCGCGACGGCCACCAGGACGTCGCGTACGGGCCGTTCTGGTTCGAGGGGCCAAGGTTCACCCAGCGTCAAGAGTACCGGCCGGCGACGGTGAGTTTCACCACGAAGGCGGCGGACGGCTCGGCGAAGACGATTCCCGGCTACGAGGGGGCGCTGGGCACCAAGAACGCCTACTCGGACTGCTTTTTCATCTGGACCGGCGACCTCAACGCCGACGGCTGGCCGGACATCCTCATCGTGGGCATCCCCGGCGAGCAGGGCTGGTGGTTTGAGAATCCGCAGGGCAAGCCGGGGCACTGGAAGAAGCACCTCGTGCTCGACGTGGTGGACAACGAATCGCCGGAGTATCGCGACCTGGATGGCGACGGCAAACCGGAACTCGTCTGCAACCACAAGGGATTCTTTGGTTACGCGAAGCCGGATCCCACGGACCCCACGGCCCCGTGGAAATTCACTGCCATTTCGCCGGACAACAAATACCACCGCTTCACCCACGGCCTCGGTGTGGGTGACGTGAACGGCGACGGTCGCATGGACCTGTTGGAGAGCAACGGGTGGTGGGAGCAGCCCGCCTCGCTGACCGGCGCGCCGATCTGGAAGCATCATCCATTTGTTTTTTGTCCGCCGACCGATCCGGGAGTCCCGGTCGGCGGGGCGCAGATGTTCGCCTACGATGTCAACGGCGACGGGTTGAACGATGTGATCACCGCGATTGCCTGTCACGGGTACGGTCTGGCCTGGTACGAGCAGACGCGCACGGGCAGCGAGATCTCGTTCAAGCAGCATTTGTTTGTGAACCGGCGACCGGACGAAAACCGTCACGGGGTGGCCTTTTCCCAACCGCACGCGCTCGAGCTGGTGGACATGGACGGCGACGGCCTCAAGGACCTGGTGACGGGGAAACGCTTCTGGGCGCACGGTCCGGATGGTGACCCGGATCCCAACGGCACGCCGGTGCTGTACTGGTTCAAGCTCGCGCGTGGCCCGGACGGCAGCGTGGACTGGCTGCCGAACCTGGTGGATCGCGCTTCGGGCGTGGGCACGCAGGTGGTCGTGGGCGACCTCAACGGCGACGGCCGGACGGACATCGTCGTGGGCAACAAGCGCGGAGCGTTCGTTTTCCTGCAGGAAGTCCGCGCCGTGGGACAGGCGGGAAGAAGCCCGAGTCGCCCGACGGTCAGCCAGGTGGATTTGCCCGTGGAATGAGACCGGCCGGCGCGCCGGCGGCGCGCTGAGTTCCTGACCAAAGGGACGGGGAAACCCGCTACGCTGGCGGGGAAACAGATTGCGGCGGCTCGGTCGGTGGAAACGCCGGCTGGGGACCGAAGCCGAATAATTCCTTGATCCATCGCCACACGGCGAGCAGTCCGATTTCACGCACCCCGGCAGCGTTAATCAGTTCGCGGATCCGGTCTTCGTGTCCTTTGAATCGCGGCGGGAACCGCAGCAAGGACGTCGAGTCATCGCCCACCGTTGCGTGCAGTCCCGGCGCGATCAATCCCCGACCGACGACGTACTCGCCCGCCGGCAGCATCACCTGTCGGGGCGAACCCACGAGCCAGGGACGAAACTCGAACTCCAGCCGGCCGGATTCACCCCTGCGGACCCGTCCGTAGGTCCGCACCGGAACCGATTCGAGCTTGCGGGACGTGAACGCCCACAGCTTGCCCGCCGCCGGCATGAACCAGCGCCGCCGACGCAGCAGGAGATCCGTCACGAACACCGTGCCGCACACCGTCGCGCGGAAGGACCACCCAGCGATGCAGTAGCAGAAACCGATGATGATTGCCGCCCAGACCGCGCCCACCCAGGGATTGGCAAAGGAGGTGAAAGTCACGGTGGACAGGATGAACGCCCGGAAGGCCTTCAAGGCCAGGTCCACGGTGCCAAACGGGCTGATGACGATGAGCACGTTGATCGCGTGCGCGGCCAGCCAGACGATGACGAAGGCCACCATCGCGAACGGGGTCAGCAGCGCGTTGAGGACCGAATCCCAACCGATGGCGGCGAAACCGGCCGCCGCCAGGGACGAAGAATCCCCGCTGCCAAACAGGGAGGAGAGCGAGATCATCAGGGGCACAAGCGCCCCCACGGCGACCAACCCGCTGACTTTGTTTTCGATCACCTCGGCGACATCCAACGGCTTTTTCAGGACCGTGGGAACCACCGGCCCGGCAACATCCTTGGCGAACACCACGCCCACCAGCAGCAGCGCGGGTAGCCAGAACCACGGCTGAGCGAACCAGGGAAGCCGGGGGCGCGTCTCCGCGGTCGCTTTGAAGTACTTCCACGCGCCCACCGCGCCGACGCCCAGCAGCGGGGAAATCGCCACCCCAGTAAGCATCGAGATGGTTTGCGCCAGCTCGACACCGGGTGCCGGCTTGGCAGGAGCGGCCGCCGCGGCAGCCGGCACGGTCGCCCACGTCAACCAACCGATTACCGCCACCAGCCCAATCCATCGCACGGATGTGAACGCTTGCACGCGCAAGACGATTGCCGCGGCGGGACCATTCGCAAGCGCGAAGCGGTGGGCTGCTTACTCCGAGATCTCCCGCGCGCGGTAAAAGCTCAGGGGGTAGTTGGGCGCGGTGCTGTCGAGGAACTGCCAGAAGCCCTCATCGAGGCGACGGGTGGCGAGCGTTTCCCAGGTCACCAGGTCCTCCGAGACGTCAATGGCGTAGGTGAGTCCGCGCTCGCCGTGGACGATCAACTCGAACTGCCCGCCCGGCCGACGCCCGACCAGTTCCAGCACCGGCGGGATGGTCTCTCCCGGCTCGATCGTGAGCGTGTACTCATCGAACAACAGGTAATTCTCCCCGGGTGAGCCCTGGACGCGCACGGCCCAGACGGCATCCATGTCGCTGAGGTTGAGTCGCACGTTGGCCTTGGTGGTGATGGGCTGGGAATCCACCACGACCACGCCATTGAGCATGGCCATCCAGGTGTTGCGGCGGAAGTTCATGAACACATCCAGCCAGTAGATCACGGTGTTGCTGAACGTGAAGCCGGTGGGCTGATAACCCGCCGGGTCGTCGAGGTCGTAGAGGATTTCGGCGCTCCAGTTGTCGAAATCAATCGAGAACAAGCGCTGGCCGTCGCTGTTGTAGGCGCTCCAGTAAAAGTCGTCGTACTTGCCGTTGCCGGGCCACGGATCCTCGATCTGCATCAGCACGCTGAACTTGACGACCGACTCGCCGGGTCGCGGCACCGGCTCGGGCAACGGCCGCCACAAACTCAAGGTGCGGTCTTTCGGCGCCGGCGGCGTGTACCCGATGAAGGCCTGCTGCCCGAAGCCGGCAAAGAAGTTCGTCACCAGGCCGTTGCCGCCCGAGCCTTCGGCGATCCAGCCTTGCTGGCCGCGCAATTCGCAGCACGAGTTGTAGCCCTCGGAGGCCTCGAAACCCGTGTAGAATACCAACCGGCCCTCCGCAGCGCGCGTTCCGCCAGCCAGCAGGATCAAGACGGTGAGAGCCGCCAGAGCCGGAACTTTTAAGCCTCCGAACCGTGCCGACCGCTGACGGCCGTCCAAGATACCGGGCCCCCCCGGAACGGAACCTCCGCGGCGCCGTTTGGCCTCAACAGGAGCAGGACCGCCGCTGCCGGATCGGACCATCCAGCGAATCTTGTTTAGGAAGTTGATCCACCAACAGTGTTCTGCAGGACGATCCATCGTGATTCTGGGTGTTACTTGGGCTGCGGTGCGCTGCCGCCTCGT
>CALJWR010000008.1 GCA_937976685.1 uncultured Verrucomicrobiae bacterium | reverse complement strand
ACGGGCGGATCGGCAGTGAAGACTTCTTGGTTTGTCGAGATCATCGCACGCCTACTACGACTCAAACCACGCCAATTGGCAAGGACTTTCTCCAACCTCAACAACAGCAACCCTTCAGAAATTTAAATAGAATCACCGTGGTCGCGACGATCCCGCCGACGAGTCCGGGTTTGACCCTCGACGGCGCCGGCCTAGACTACCGGCTCCTTTTGACCGACCAAAGGCCATGAAAATCGTTGTTTGTGATCCCGTGTCCCCCAAGGGCATCGCTTTGCTGCAGCAGCGTCCGGAATTCCGGGTGGTCGTGCTCGACAAGCGGTTGTCCGAGGCGGAGCTGCTCCCCATCGCGGCGGATGCCGCCGCGTTCGTGGTCCGGTCGGAGACGAAGATTTCCCGGGCCGTGATCGAGGCGGCGCCGCAACTCAAGGTGGTCGGGCGCGCCGGCGTGGGCGTGGACAACGTGGACGTGGAAGCCGCCACGCGGCGGGGCGTGGTGGTCATGAACACGCCCGGCGGCAATACGATCTCCACCGCGGAACTGACCTTCTCGATGTTGATGGCCCTGGCCCGCAAAATTCCCCAGGCCCACGCCTCCATGAAGGCCGGCGAGTGGAATCGCAAGGCGTTTCAGGGAACGGAACTCTACCGCAAGACGCTTGGCATCCTCGGCCTGGGCCGGATCGGGAGCGAGGTGGCCCATCGAGCCAAAGCTTGCGGCATGCGCGTGCTCGCCTACGATCCGTACCTGACGCTCGCCCGAGCGCAGGCGCTGCAGGTCGAACTGGTCGAGGACCTCGATGCCCTTTGGCCGCAGGTGGACTTTCTGACGGTTCACCTGCCCATGACCGGAGAAACCCGCGGCATGGTGAACGCCGCCGCGTTCGCCCGGATGAAACGGGGCGTGAAGGTCATCAACTGCGCCCGCGGCGGCATTGTGAACGAGGCCGACCTCCTGCAGGCGATCGAATCCGGCATTGTGGCGGGCGCGGCGCTGGACGTGTATGAGACCGAGCCCCTCGCCAAGGACTCGCCGCTCCGCGCGTGTCCCCAGATCATCATGACCCCGCATCTCGGCGCGAGCACCGAGGAGGCGCAGGAAAACGTCGGCATCGAGGTGGCCGAGGCCATCACGGATTTCCTGCTCACCGGCGCGGTGCGGAACGCGGTGAATCTCCCGAGTCTCGACGCGCAGACCTACGCGGTGGTCAAACCCTACCTCGTCCTTGGCGAGAAACTGGGCCGTCTGGTGGCCCAGCGCGCGCCCAAGCGCAACGAGCGACTGGTCATCACCTACGGCGGCAAGGCCAACGAAATGCCCTCGGACCCCATCACGCGCGCCGTGCTCAAGGGCTTCCTCGAATCGGCAGGGGGCGAAAAGGTGAATCAAGTGAACGTACGATCGCTGGCCGACAACCTGGGTCTGCTGGTCGAGGAGGTGAAGTCCAACGAGGAAACTGACTTCCACGAGTGGGTTCACGTCGCCGCCCACGCGGGGACCGCGACGACTTCGGCGGGCGGCACGCTTTTCGGCGCGCAGCACCATCCACGCATCGTGCGGTTGAACAACCAGCCGGTGGAAATCGTCCCCGAGGGGGTTCTGCTGTTGCTCAACAACTCGGATCGGCCCGGCATGGTCGGCCACATCGGTTCGCTCCTCGGCCGGCATCGCGTGAACATCGCCAGCATGAGCCTGCACCGGGACCACGCCGGCGGTTCCGCGTTGACAGTCTTGTGCTTGGACAGCGTCCCGCCAGTGCCAGTGCTGGAGGAGCTCCGCCACGACCCCGACATCAGCAACCTCCACGTCGTCAAGCTCTCCTGACATGCGCCTCCCCTCCGTCCGAAAATGGCTCGCCCGGTTCGGCGCCCTCGGCGCCGGCGCGCTGGTCTTGCACGCGGCCGACAGTCGGTCCCTCTTCCCGGACCCGATTATTGCCAAAGGCAAGGGCTTTGAAATCCGCCAAAGCGACGTCGAGCAGGCGGTCATCAGCCTCAAGGCCACGATGGCCACCCAAGGGCAGACCATTCCGCCCGCGCAGATGTCCTCCGTCGAAGCCCGCATGCTCGACCGGATGATCCTCACGCGCATTCTCATGCAGCGCGCCACCGACGCTGACAAGGAGAAGGCGCGGGAGGAAGCGGACAGGTTCATCGCCAACACCCGTAGCCGCGCGCCTTCGGAGGAAAGCTACCGCCGGCAGCTCATCGCGGTCGGGATCAAGCCCGAGGTCTTCGAGGCCCGCGCCTACGAGCAGGCGATCGTCGAGACCCTCATCCGGCGTGAAATTCGGGACACCATCACGATCCCCGACGCGGACGTGCGGGCGGCCTATGACGAAGGATTGGACGCCTTGGCGCGCGACGTGCGCGCGACCATCCAGAAAATGGAGGCCAGCGGCCAGACCAACAACCAGTTCTACGCGGATGCCCGGGACCGATTCGCCGACCTCACCCGGGCCAACCTCGCCCGGCTCGACCGGCCGGAGACCGTCCGCTCCGCCGTCATCATGGTCCACACCGTGGATACCCTGACTCGCGAACCGCTCACGGCCGAACAACGCGCCGAGAAATTAAAGCGCCTCGAAGCCGCCCGGGCCCGCCTCCTGGCCGGTGAAGACTTCGCCAAGGTCGCCCGGGAAGTTTCGGAAGACCCGGAGGTGCAGCGCACCGGCGGCGAATACACGTCCACCCGGACTTCGGTGGGCGTGCCGGAACTGCGCGACGCCCTCTTCACCCTCCCGGTGGGCGAGGTCAGCCCGGTGCTCACCACGCGCCAGGGGCTGTACCTGCTCAAAGTGCTGGAGCGGATACCCGCGGGCAAAATGCCCTTCGAGCAGGTCGCCAATGACCTCCGCGAACACCTGCTGAACCAGGAAGTGGAGAAGCGCCTGCCGGACTACTTCGACAAGCTCAAGCAGGAATTCAACGTCGAGGTGAACACGACGGAGCCGAGGTAGAACCTCAACGGACGTCACAGCCCGCCTCGCCACGCCTCGGCCCGCCGGACCTGTGGGCACCTTGGGGTGCGGACGTCCTCGGCCGCGGTTCGGCGGATCCAAGATTGCAGTCGTGACGGGGCATTGATCACTTGCGAGTCCCTGCAGGACTTCAGCCGAGCAGGGACTCGGAATCAAACTGACAGGCGGCCGCGGACCTGAAGGTCCGCGCCCCGGTGAAAGCACACCGCTGACGCGTGAGACGCGGACGTCCCGCGTCCGCGGCGGGTAGATGGCGCGAACAACGGCTGACACCGGATCTTCTGAGAGCGTGTTTGAAAACTCTGGAATCGCATGGATTGCTCACGCCAGGCGGCGAAGTTGAATGCGGATCATAGCCAGGTGGA
>CALJWR010000007.1 GCA_937976685.1 uncultured Verrucomicrobiae bacterium | reverse complement strand
GGGGGCAGCAGCAAGGGGCTGTCACGGTCAACGTTCACGAAGCGCGGACCCATCGTCATCCGCTGGACTCTGCTACCCGCTCCCGTGTTCAACACCTCAGCAAAATCGTTGGGGAAAAGTCCGACAGGCTGCTAGGGCCGGGCGGCGACTCGTAGCCGGCACGCCTGGATCTTCCCTCCCCAAACCCACGGTGGACGATCGTGACCCAGCCAGAGAAAAATGCTGAATCCAGTCTTGACGGGTGGGGCGGGTTCCGGCTTAGATACGGCCGTCGATCGAATCCGCAAGCGCCATGAACAAAGCAATTGCACTCTCAACGCTCCTCGGGGTTTCCGTGGTTTCCCATGCCGGCATCTGGGATGTCAAGTTCGTTGACGAACTCATGACGGGAGCACAGGCAGTGCCGCCTACGGCGTCGTCTGCGCTCGGCGGCGAGCTTGGGGCGGGAATGAAATATGACGATGTCTCCAACCTCCTTGAAATTAACCTGCTGTACGGGATGTTTGGATGGCCCGAGCTGGAGGCTAATTTTCTGTCGGCGTCTTTGGGAATCGGGGCTCCCGGTGAAGCGGGGACACAGGTGGTCAGCATGACCGACTGGAATCTCGCTTTTGGGTCGCGTCGGGGATTCCTTTTGGGTTCCACAGCCCTCACCGAAGCTCAGGAAGCGCAGCTTTTCGCCGGTAACTTTTACATCAACATCTCCAGCGCGAAGTACCCTTCCGGAGAGATTCGTGGCCAGTTGGCAGTCGTTCCTGAACCAGGCACTTGGACACTGATGATAGCCGGCTTGGGCGGTCTGCTGTGGCTGCGACGCAAGTAGCGTTCCTTTATCCGTCACTTTCTAGGGGCGCGGTGCCTACCGCGCCCTTTGAGTTTGGCTCAGTTGGTGGCGTGGAAGGTGGCGCTGGCCAGATGGGGCGGGAGTTTTTCGGGCTTCTGGTCTGGGGCGCCGGGCGAGGTGAAGCCGGCTAAACTCTCCGAGCGCAGCGCGCTCGCCCATAATTCGTAGCGCAGTTGGTTGATCCGCCGACCCGTTGGGGCGCGCGCGGTCGGGTATCGCCGCCGCAACTGGGGCAGCGGCACGGCCTCCGGCTGGCCGGTGTCGCCATAGGTGTCCAGCGCGGCCAGGTGCAACAGCCCATAGGCCCCCACCGCCAAGGCCGGCACCCGCACTTGGGCCTGGCCTACGCCCAACAAGTTTTTTTCTCCCGGAATTTGACCTCCTCGTCCCAGCGCCACAGGTACTCCTGCCCCGCCGCCGCCACCGGCAGCGTCGGGTCAGTGGAGAGCAGATAGGCCGGCTGGCGGCAGAGGAGTTTGCCGCCCTGCCGCAGCCGGTAGCCCAACGGGGCGATGACCACCACTTGTGCCGTTTGGGCTCCGCACAAGGGACTGCGCACGTCGGCCAGCACTTTGACTTCGAACGCATGGACCTGTCCACCCGCATACGCCCTCACGGTTTGCCACGGCGGATCTTAGCTGGAACGATGCAGTTGAAAAAGGGCCACCGATGGGGAACTGATTGCCAGTCATTGAAAACAACGCAATCATCGGGCACCCGCCCGGTTCACCAAACGGTGGCCTCCACATGGGAGTTCAAATCCAACGGTACGGCAATCGCCATCGAGTTCACCGAGCAACAACTCTCACCCCACGCCGGCAGCGCCACCTTCTGGGGCTGGCTACGACCATAGGATTGGCACCGGCGGCTGGCGGCGGCGTTGCCGCACCCATTCGCCCACTTCCAACAACCATCTGCTGCCGGTGGAGAAGGCGCTGGCCTTCAGTCACGGACTGTTCTGTGACGCGCGCAAGCTTACCCACGTGGCCTATCTGCGCCGCGATCCGCTCGCGTCCGAGTTGCCGGGCATCCAACGCATTGCCAGCCAGTCGGCGCTGACGCGTTCTTTCCAAGGCTTCCGCTCTGCAGGCGACAACCTGCGGTGCTTCCGTCCGCCCCCTCATGGCCCGGTTCCCGCTTGGTTCGTCAACCGCCGCCTGTTACATCGCCGGCGTGGTCGGGCGCGCGTCCAACCCATTTCTCCGCTTCCCGCGAGCATCCCTGTTGCTCGTCGCAGTGCTCTGCCTGCCGTGGTTGGCCTGGCTGCCCCGATTCGAGTTCGACGCCGAGACGCGGGTTCTACTGGGCGGCGACCAGCGCAACCTCACCGCCTACGAGCAGGTGGGCGAAATCCTCGGCGAGACCGAGGCGGTGGTCATCAGCCTCGAAGTCGCGGATCTGTTCTCGCCCGCCGGGCTCGAGGTGGTGGGCCGGGTGAGTGACACCTTCCTGGCCCAGCCCGCCGTGATCGCGGTCCACAGTTTGACGCACGCGGTGAAGCCGGTGCGCCGCGGCCTCAACTTCGACATGGTGCCGCTCGTTTCTCCAGGACCAACCACTGGCGAACTCGCCGAACTTCGGCGCTTCTGCCTCTCGCATCCGTTGGTCCGGAACCTTCTGGTGGCCGCCGACGGACGGCATACCCTTGTCACGGTCACTTTCGGCCAGCGCGCGGACACCGCTGGAGACCGGCGCGCGCTGGGCACGATGATCGAAACCACGCTGGCACCGTTTCGGGCGGCCGGCTTGCGGGCACGCGTGCTCGCGCTGCCACTGATTGAGGAGGAGTTGCGGGGCACGCTCGCTCGCGATCTGCGCTTCTTCCTGCCGCTCGCCGGCGCGGTCGTGATCGGGGTGTTGTGGTTCACGTTTCGCTCGTGGCGCCTCGTGGTGTTCGTGCTGATGAACCAAGTGTTTGCCCTCGCGCTGCTGCCGGGATTGGCGGTCGTCACCGGGGCGCGGTTGAACGTGTTCACGCTGCTGCTGCTGCCGTTGCTTTCCGGAATCCACTTCACCCTCCTCGCGCACTTGCTCACCGCCCGGCAGCAAAATCTCGCCGCTGGGCAAGGCTCCGCAGAGGCCCTCGCCGGCGCTGTCCGCCTCACGTGGAAGCCGGCTTCGTTCGCAACGCTGACGACGGGGGTGGGGCTGCTCTCGCTGGCGTTCAGCAGCATTCCCCCACTCCGGACCTTCGGTCTGCTGGGGGCCGCCGGGTTGATGCTGGTTCATCTGCTCACGTATGGACCCACGCTGGCGCTGCTGGCGCTGCCGGGGCCCAGGCGAGCGGGCGCGGCCGCCCCGGGGCACGGCACGTTCGCAACGAACCCTGCCACCCTCGAAGGTTTGGCGGCCTTCACCGCGCACCGGCGGAGAACGATTCTTGCCGTCGCGGCGTTGGCTGTGGCGATCGCCGCTCTCGGTCTCAGCCGACTGCGCACGGACATTCGCGCGACCGAGTTTCTCAGCCCGGCCAGCCCGACCCGTCAGGCGCTGGAGGAACTCGATCGCATCTGGGGCGGGATCAACGTCGTGCCAATCGCTTTCGACACCGGTCGCGCGGGTGGCGCTAACGATCTGGGTTTCCTCCGCTATCTCGAATCGGTTCACCGCCACGCCGAAAGCCTGCCGGACCTCGCCGGCGCGTATTCGTACGCCCGGTTGATGGCGATGATCAACCAGGTCTGGGAAGGTGGAGCCACGGATGCGCTCCGCCTGCCGACGAGTCCGTGGCTAGTGCGCCTGTTTGTCGTGGCACTCCGGTCGTACGAGTTTCCCTTTCTCAGTGGCCTGACCGACGGCGAATTCCGGACGGCGCAACTGGTCCTGCGCTCGCGCGACCTGCCGGCCGATCGGTACCTCGCGCTGGTGAACGAAGTGCTCGCCTTTGCCGAGCGCGAGCGGCCCGAGGGCGTTTCCGTGTCGGCAGCCGCCGGAATCCATTCGATTCTCGAGGCGGACCGGAGGATTCTGCGCAGCCAGATTCACAGCGCCGGGGTGACCGCCGGTGTCATCTTCGTGACTTTGGCGCTGCTGTGGCGCTCGTGGCGGCTGCCCCTCCTGTCACTCGGCAGCAATCTGCTTCCGGTGGCCCTGGTCATTGCCTCGGCCGCACTGCTCGCGGTGCCGTTGAACTCGATCACCGTGATGGTCGGAGCCATCTCGCTCGGCATCGCCGTGGACGATTCGATCCATTTCCTGACCCATTGGCGGGAATGCCGCCGCTCGGGGCAGTCGCCAGCAGCGGCGTTGCGCGAAACCCTCTCGCTGAAGGGGCGCACGCTGGTCTGGACCAGCCTGATCCTCATCGGGGTGTGCGCGGTGTTCTGGTGTTCATCGTTTCCACCGGTGCGGGCCTTCGGTCTGCTCTCGGCGGCGGCCTTTGCGGCGGCGCTCGCGTCAGTATTGATGCTGTTGCCCGCGCTCTTGAATCGCGCGACGGACCCGCAGGGCAAAGCGCCTTGAAACCAAGCTGAAATTTCGCTGCTCGTGCTGTCCAGCCGGCGGATTCCCCCTTGCCAGCGACCGAGCGCGGGAGAATCATGTCGTGATGAAATTGAGCACTGCGATTGCGAAGTGGATGGCGATGTTGTGTGGGGCGGCTGTGGTGGCAGGGCTCGCCAGCGAGACGCTCGCCGGGGAGACGCGGCGTGACCGGCTTCCGAAGCGGATCAAGCCCATCACCGCCCCTCACGGCTGTCAGGTCAAAGCCGCTGCAAAAGATCGAGGCGACGCGCCGTCCGAAAAGATCACTCTCACGACCGGCACGCATTTGAAAGAGACCACTCGGAAGCGGGGCGAGATTACCTTCGGCCGGAACAGTGTGGTGGTGCTGGACCAGGCCACCATGCAGCGGTCCGGGGCGGCCACGCTTCGCGACGTGCTGGCACGCCAATCCACCACCTGGTAAAGCAGCGGCCCGGAATTCGGTTTCCGGGCCTTCGGGACCGCAGCTCGAAGGACGTGTTTGGAGTGATTCCACCTTCCACGTCGCGCGGTCCGTGCCGGCGGCGAGTCGTCGCGGCGTCCCGGTGTCGCGCCGGGTTGGTCGGCGGGACGCCGCCTTCAACGGCGGGCGGGGACGCCGGCGCTACGCGATAGCTGGAAACGCTCTATTTTTGCACCGGGAAATCCCGGGCAAAGCGTTCCCGCCGGGCGAGAATTTCGCGAACGTACCGTTTGGTAGCGGGAAAGCCGATCGCCTCGATGAAGGCGGCGCTGTTGGTGGCGGCGGGGCCGCGCAGCCACTTGAGCACGTTGCCGCGGCCGGCGTTGTAGTCGGCCAGCGCGTAGGGCCACGGGTTGTCGGTTTGCTGGTATCGTCGCACCAAGCGAGCCAGATACCACGCGCCGGCGATGGTATTGGTCCGCGGGTCGAGCAGATGATCGAGGGGCAGCGGATACACGCCGGCACTGGCGGCCCACTCCTGGGCCGCCGCGTCCATCAGTTGCATCAGCCCCAGCTCGCCCGCCTGGCCGCGGGCGCGCTCGTTGAAGTGGCTTTCTTTCCACACCACCGCTTTAACCAGCGTCGGATCGAGCCCGGCCCGCCGGGCGGCATCGAGAATGATCGGATCAAACTGATGTTCCCGGCGCGATTCAAACCGCCACCAGAGGCCGAGCGCCGTGGCGAGCGCGCCAAGCAACACCAGCCAACCGGCCCTCATCGCGCGCGAGACTGTGCTTTGGGAACCCATTCGGACGACGCTAGGCTAGCGCGGGGGCGGAGTGCGGCAAAGAAAACGGACGGACCACTCGTCCGCCCGCGCTGGATGATCCGGGTGCTTCAGGCGTGGTGCTGTTCTTCCTTCGCCTTCTTGGCTTCGGCGATCACCCTGGCCTCGAGCTCCTTGGGCATCTCCTCGTAGTGATCGAAGTCTTCGGTGTGCGCCGCCCGGCCGCCCGTGAGCGAGCGCAGCACGGTTGAGTACTGGTAGAGTTCCGCCGCGGGAATCAGGGCCTTGATCACCTGCATGCCGGCCACCGAATCCATGCCGAGAATCTTGCCGCGCCGGCTGGACAAGTCGCCGATGACGGCACCCATCGCGTCATCGGGCACCCTGATTTCCACCAGGTGGATCGGTTCGAGGAGGCAGGGACGGGCGGCGAGGAAGGCCTCGCGAAACGCTTCCTTGCCGGCAATCTGGAAGGCGATGTCCTTGGAGTCCACCGGGTGCATCTTGCCGTCGTAGAAGTCAATCTTGACGTCCACGACCCGGTAGCCGGCGAGGATGCCTTCGGTGCAGGCGGCATTGACGCCCTTTTCCACCGACGGGACAAACACGCGGTCCACGTTCTGGCCCACCAGGGACTCGGTGAATTCGACCCCCGATCCGCGTGCGGCGGGTTCGATGCGCATCCATACCTCCGCAAACTGGCCGGCGCCGCCGGTCTGTTTCTTGTGCCGGTATTTGGATTCGCCGCGGGTCTTGATGGTTTCGCGGAAGCGGATCTTGGGAGCGACAAGGTCGAAGTCCACCTTGAAGCGGTTTTTGAGTCGCTCGGAGATGACTTGCAGGTGGAGTTCGCCCTGCCCGGAAAGAACCGTCTGGTGCAGTTCGGCGTCCACCGCGTAGTGGAAGGTGGGGTCCTCGTTGGCCAGCGCCGCGAGACCCTGCGCCACCTTGTCTTCCTCGCCTTTCGACTTGAGGAGGAGTGCGGCGTGGATGTTGGGCTTCGGGAAGTTGACCTGCGGTAAGCGCTCGTTCAGGCCGGGCGCGCACAACGTGTCGCCCGTGTGGGTGTTCTTGAGCTTGACGACTGATCCAATGTCGCCCGCGCCGATGACCCCCACGTTTTGGCGGTTCCGGCCGTTGACCAACGCCAGTTGGCCCACGCGCTCGGTGACGTTTCGGCTGGCGTTGTCCAAGTCCATGCCGAAGCGCACGCTGCCGGAGTACACGCGGAAGTAGGTCACCTCCCCGATGTGCTCCTCGTTCATCGTCTTGAAAACGTACGCCACCGTCTGCTGGTCGTGGAGCCCGACGGCGACCTCGGCGTCGTTGCCATCCACGGCCGTCACCCGCGCTCGGTCCTCCGGCGATGAGCCGTACTTGGCGACGAAGTCCATCAGGCGGGCCACGCCGACGTTGGTCTCGGAGGCGGTGGCAAACACGGGGATGATCTCAGCCTTCTGGAAGGCGTTGTGAACCCCAGCCCGCAACTCGTCTTCCGAAAGCCCGCCCTGTTCGAAGAACTTTTCCAAGAGCTGGTCGTCCGCCTCGGCGGTGTGCTCAATCAACTCTTGATGAAGGGCCTTCACCCGGTCGGCCCATTCGCCGGACGCCGGCGCCTCCGCGAACTTGCCGGAGCCGTCAGTGGTGTAGGTGATGACTTCGTTGCGCATTACGTCCAGCACCTTGTTGAAGCCGGGACCGGGGTTGATGGGGATGGCCATTGGGAACACCTTCGGGCCGAAACGCTCGCGCAGCCGGGCGAGGATGTCGTCAAAGTCGGTGTGCTCCTTGTCGAGCATGTTCACGACGATCATCTTCGGGATGCCAAACTCTGTGGCCCAGTTCCAGACCTTGTCCGTGCCAATCGCCGGCCCGTCCACCGGATGCACCACCAGCATCGCGAAATCGCTCACGCGCAGCGCGGCCAGCGCCTCGCTGATGAAGTCGGCGTAGCCGGGCGTGTCGAGGATGTTCAGCTTCTTGCCCAGCCATTCCGTGTGCAGCAGCGAGGAGTGGATGGAGATCTTCCGCTTCTGCTCGCTCTCGTGGTAATCGGAAAGGGTGGAGCCAGCGGCCACGCTGCCCATGCGGCCGATCACGCCGCTGCAGGCCATCATCGCCTCGCTGAGCGTGGTCTTGCCGCAGGTCGCATGGCCGACAATCGCGAAGTTACGAATCTCGGCGGATGTGTATTCTTTCATCGGTCGGGTGCGCTAATCAACGGGTTGCGACGAATGAGCGCGAGGTTTTAGGCCAATTCCGCGGGCGACGCCACCAAAAGTTGGCGGTTTGCCCCGGTTTCCCGCGGACGGGGCGCGGAGAGGGGGTTTCCGCCGGCAACGGCTTGCACCGGCTGAACCGGGCGGAGCGGGTGCCGGTCAACCGGGCGGCCACGCGAGCCGGCGTCCGCCGAGAATGTGGCAGTGCAGGTGCGGGACGGCTTCGCCGGCGTCGGGCCCGTTGTTGAAGACCAGGCGGTAGCCCCCGTGCAAGCCCAGTTGCCGGGCCACTTCCGCCGCCTTGAGCAGCAGGTGGCCCAGAACGGCCTGATCCTCCGGCGCCGCTTCGCCGATCCGTGCGATGGGCTTGCGCGGTACGATCAAGACGTGCGTGGGCGCTGCGGGGTTGATGTCGCGGAAAGCGACCACCTGATCGTCTTCGTACACGATGGTGCCGGGGATTTCACGGTCGCAGATCTTCTGGAAAAGGGTTTTGTTCATGGGAGGTCAGGTCACCACCAACGCGCAATCGCGGCCGGCGGAATTCTCGGCGAAGCAGAGTCGGACGTAACCAACGATCTGGTCGCGCAGGCGCTGACAGCGCCGGTTCCAACGGCGGGCACCGGACAGCCGCTTGACGCACGGGCGCAGCCCCGTCATCCGCACCAGACACGGCGCAGCGGCGAGGCATTGGAGTAATTCCCGGCGCAGTCGGGGCAGAAACCCTTTCTCCATCCCCTGGTCCGCGTTGCCCACCATCCCATCCAACGCGAGTTCCACCCGCCCATGCATCGGCGCCCCGGCCTCCGCGTGGGCCTTCGCGGCGTGCAACTCGAACGGAAAGCCGAACCCCCGCAATACCACGGCCAGCGCCTCCACGAATTCACTCACCGTCACCTGGTCGCGACGAAGCTCCTCGCGGAAATACTTCAGCAGTCCCAGCGCGGCCTCCCGCAGAAACTCCGCGGAGAGGCCAGGAACGCCTCCCCCGACCAACTCGACCACCAGGTCGTCCACGGCGCAGGGGAGTACGCCGTCTTCGGTTTCAAAACCCAGGTAGTTGGAATGTCGCGGTATCACGTTTGATCTCCAGTCGTTTGACCGCCTGCACGAAATCGCCGGCTTCCTCAAAGCGGCGGTACACACTGGCAAAGCGCACGTACGCCACGGGATCCAGCAAACGCAACTCGTCCATGACCCGCTCCCCAATCGCCAGGCAGGGCACTTCGCCGTCGTATTTGCCGTGAATCTCATTGACGATCCGGTCCACCACTTCCTCGATCGCTTGGTGGCTGACCGGTCGTTTCTGGCACGCGCGCCGAATGCCACCCGCGAGTTTCTCGCGCGAAAACTCCTCCCGCCGCCCATCACGCTTCAGAACCACCAGCGGCTGGCGTTCGATTTCTTCGTAAGTCGTGAAACGATGCCCGCATTGAAGGCATTCCCGGCGACGGCGAATCGTCCCGCCCTCGCGGGAGGAACGCGAGTCAATCACTTTGTCTTCCTGGCATTCGCACTTCGGGCAACGCATACAGACCGGCCACTACCACGAATTGTGTCGCCAAGAAGCGTGGCACACAGCCGGTTGTGTGGTCAAGCATCACGGGCAGCCTGCCGAATCGGCTGAACATCTTTCACCGGGTCCGGAACGTCCGTCCGCGATTTCAGGAGAAGACTCCGGGAACCCTCGATCGTGGTCGGCACAACGGCAACTCCGACCGGCCCCTGCGTCCTACTTGGGCAGCAGGGTCACGCTGAACTCGATCGCCGCCTTGAGCGGCACGTTGGGACGGACGAGCAGGTTGGTGACCGCGCACGACAGATTCACGAGGCGTTCTCCCTGGCGGTCTTCTGCCCGCCCGCGGACCTGGAGCAGAGCCGTTTTGCCGCCGGGGAGGCGCACCTCACCGGGGAAACTGAGATCGGGATCTTCCGTCTGCGGCCGCAACACATAGGTCACGTCCGAATCGTTGTGAATCTGCACCAGCGCGCTCCCTTTCCCGCGCACGCGCACCTGGGGTGTCTTCACCCGGATCGAGCGCTCGAAGAGCGGCCGCAGGAACTCCTCGCGGCCCACCAGCACTGTGCCCGAATAGACGGCGGTCCGCCGAGCCACCAAGGCTTCCTTGATGGAGTCGGCCGTCCGCTCGCGGGCGAAGACCAAGGTGATCGGACGATGGTCATTCAGGTGCAGGTCGTAATCCATACCCAGCGGGTTGTGGATGTCAGAGTTGCTGAGCATGGTGAGGTTTTTCTCCAGACACCAGGCGTGCGCTTCGGGATAGTACTCGCGGCCGTTGACCACCTCGATGCCGTGAAGCTGGTTCGAGATCACCAACTCGGTGTGTTCCGGGTACCACCGCGAGACGCCGTCGGGTTGCTGGCCGGTCCAGCCTGGATGATTCCAGAAGATGAACGCCCCCTGCCGATGGGCCTCCGCCACCGATGCGCGCCAGTCCGGGACATCGAGCGCCCGCGCGTCGTGAAGAAAAATGGCGTTCAGGTGCCCGGGCGGCATGGCGCGGGTGATTTCCGAGCCGCGAATGACGATCAAGTCCAGGGTCTGCCCGTGGGCCTGGGCAATTTCGTGGGAGCGATTGTGCGCCGTGGGCAGGTCCGCTTTGTGCGGCTGATACTCGATATGATCAGTGATCGCGATTGCGTCGAGCCCCTCGCGCCACGCCTCCTCGGCGCGGATGTCCGGCCAAACCTTTCCGTCCGAAAAGACGGTGTGGATGTGGAAGTCGCACTTCAGGGTCTGAAAGCCGGGAAGGTCGGGGATTCTGACGGGCGACCTTGCGCGATCATGGGCGACCAAGGCGCAAGCGAGCGTGAGCGCGGCGAGACAGATTGGTAGCGGGCGGCAAATCTTCATCCCCGGAACATGGCAACGGCTCTGCCGGCCATCAACCCCACCCAAGAAAAATTGCGGTGAAATCGAAACCCTCTCCTGCGGCGCGGCCGAAGGCTTGCGGCGCGGTCCAACCGCGCCACTTTTCCCGCCCATGGACAATAACTGGGAAGCGCGCTTCCGCGAAGTCTGGGAGCACGGCATTGAGGCCTGGAAGCAGGGACGGAAATCCCCGACCACCATTTTCACCCCGGAGCAAGTCGCCTTCCTTGCCAGCGTCGGTTGCACGGCACAGGAGCTCTTCGACTTCGTGGACGACCACCTGCGCTACGGCGAGCCGGACTTTGAAACCACGCGGGCCGTGACCGCCATCCGCCGTGACTACTTTCTCAAAGCGCTGGGAGACGTGCCGGCCCGGCAGCGCGCCACGATGGAGAGTCTTCCGCCAAAAACGGCCGCGGTGGACGGGATCGCCTGGCTCCCGCGCATCATCGTCAAGGCCCGCCTCAAGCTCCGGGGCGAGATGCCAGACGATCTCATGTACGGGTGCGCCGGCGATCGCGCGTTCCTGCGAGAGGTGAACCTGACCCTGCCAGGGTTCCTCGAACTCGTTCGCGACCAAGGTGACAACGACCCGGGGATCATTGACGCCGTGAAACGGGCGGCCGGCCGCGCCTGAGGCGGGCCATCATTCCACCCGCAGCACCTGGTCAAGCAACTCCGGCAACTGCGCCAGCAACCCCGCCTCGTTGGCCAGCAGGTCAATCCCCGCGCCGCGGGCCGCATCGGTGAAGCGCCGGCTACCCTTGCTGGCGCCGAGTTTGGCGTACGCCAGCACCGGGACGTGTGCTGTCGCCGCATGGCGCTTGAGCAGCCGGACCGCCTCACAGACCTGATCGGTCCGGGTCGCCAGTTCTACTGCCACCAATAGCGGCAGATCCGCGAGAGCCTGCTCCAGCAAGCGATCCGGATCGGTGACGAGGGCCGTCCGGTAACCCTCATCCTGCAGACGATTGAGCAGTTGATTCCCGGTCAGCAGATTCTCGTAACACAGCAGAGCCAGCGGCTTGTTCACAGTCCGGTTGTTCAAACACGCGACGGCGGTTTGCGGAAGCGAAAAGTGCAGTGCGGGGACAGGCTTGGGGCGGGAGGATGGTCGGGACGGTGAGATTTGAACTCACGACCTTCTGAACCCCATTCAGACGCGCTACCAAGCTACGCTACGTCCCGACCAACGCACGTCCGGCGAGCACCGAACGTGGCGTCATCGTAGGCTCGGGGAGGGGCAATTCAACTGTTTTTCCCGGGCTGCCGGCGGCACGGCCGCCGCTTTCCGCTGGCGGGACATTCTCCGGCCTCTAGTCTCCGCCCGTGCTGGAATTCGGTATCGTTCTCGTCCGGATGTGCGCGATTGCCTGCCTGGCCGGCGGGCTTTCGGCCGCGTCGCATCCGGTCATGGAAGCCGCCGCTCGCAGGGAGGCCAGCGGCGAGTTTGCGCGGGCCGAGGCGATGTTGACCGGCGCGCTAACCGATCTACAGCTCACGGCGGAAGCGCGGCGCGCACTCGAATGGGAGCGCGAGCGGTTGCGCCGTATTCGGCTCGACTACTCGCATACCGAGGCCTCCTTGTTCGCCGCCTTGAGCGAGTCGGTGCGCGGGCTGACGCGGGGCGAGTTTGACCGCTGGATGAAGGAGGGCCGGTTTGACTCGCGGGTGATTGATGGTGAGCGACGGTTCGTGGCCAGCAGCGTCAGCAACCTGTTCTTTCGCCATTCGCGGCTCAATTCCCGGCGTTTGAAGGGTGGCGAATCCGCGGAACAGCCGTGGCGGTTCCTGGGCACTGCGCGAGGCATCCGCGAAGCGGCCCGCGTCGCTGGCACCCCGTACGTCCTGCCGCGACAGTTGAGCGTCACGATGGAACTCAGGTTGAAAGCCGGCGTGGCCGGGGAAGGCGAAGTCGTCCGCTGTTGGCTGCCGATTCCCCGAAGCCAGCCGCACCAGAGCGGGTTCACGCTGGTTGCCAGCGAGCCCCCGGTGGTGGCGTTGGCGCCGAACGATTCCGTGATCCGCTCGGCCTACTTCGAGCACACCGCGGAGGTCGGCCGCGAAACGAGTTTCCGGATCGAGTACACCTACCGTGCCTGGAGCGTCTGGTTTGATCTGCGACCGGAGCGGATCGTCGCCATCCACCCCGATGACCCGGAAGTCGCGCCGTTCCTGGCCGAGACGCCGCACGTGCTGTTCACCGACTCAATGCGCCGACTGGCCAAAGACCTCGCCGGGCGGGAGAAGAATCCCCTGCTCCGCGCCAAACGCTACTACGACTGGATCGCGCAGAACATCCGCTACAGCTATGCCCGCGAGTATTCGACCATACCGAATCTCGCCGAATACTGCCTTGAAAACCGGTACGGCGACTGTGGCCAGGAGACCTTCCTGTTCATGACGCTTTGCCGGCTCAGCGGCATCCCGGCGCGGTGGCAGTCGGGCTGGAGCCTGTTCCCCGGAGCGAAGACGATCCACGACTGGAGCGAGATCCACCTCGCCCCGTATGGGTGGGTGCCGGTGGATCCGTACATGGGCATTTACGCGATGCAATACGCGCCTTCGCTGAACCGGTCGGAGCGCCGATCCCTGCGGGACTTTTACTTCGGCGGTTTGGACCCCTACCGGATGATCGCCAATGCCGACCATTGCCAGCCGCTCCGCCCGCCGAAAACCTCCTTCCGCTCGGATACGGTGGACTTTCAGCGGGGCGAGGTGGAGGTGGCTGGGAGGAATGTGTACTTCGGCGATTTCTCTTACCGCCTGGAGTGGCGGGAGGTGGACGCTCGATAGGACGCGGAGGCAGCTTCCACGCGCTCGCCGGACCGGGCCGCGGCGTCGGAGTTACCAGAGAAACGACTTTTGCTCGGACAGCAGGGCGTCGCCGTTCCAGAGGGAGACCCGCCACGCGATCAGTTCGCCGGCCTTCTCGTAATCCTCGCCCACGATCGGAATCTTCACCCACCGACCCGTGCCGGACCGCGCGGCGATGGATTGCTCGAAGACCAGCGGCCGGTCCTTGGTGGTCGTGGTGGTCAGCAATTCCAGCCGCATCTTCAGATTCGCTGCTCGCGCCCGCCTGGCCTTCCACTGGATGTCGAAGCGCGCCCCGGAAACCAGGTCGCGATGGGTCCGAAGATGAAACTGGTAAGCGTCGCGGTCGAAGAGGCTGGGCGAGACGGTGTGGCGTCCTTGGGCATCGAGCAGATGCGGCAGCACCTTGACGATTTTGCCTGTCGGTTCAGCGGCGACCGTCGCGGCAACCCCGAGGACGATCAGCAAACCCAGGAACCATGGGCGCAGCGTTGTCATGCCCCAGAATTAGCCGGCAACCCGGCCAAGCTCAATCTCGATCGCGCCCGGTCCGCCGGCCCGGACGGAATTGTCCGGCACGCGCCTGCGCGGAATACTTTGTCTCGGTCAGTGCGGATTCTGCGGCACTGCGATCTTTCGCTCGGCCGCTGCCAGCGATTTGCGGTGCATGACTTCGAAGTACAGCCCGTTCGCCCGCGCCCGCTCGCCGTACACGCCCGACCGGATTGCTTCCTGGCACAACGTGGCCGCTTCCGTTGGGTTTCCCCGTCGCAGGTGGATGTCGGCCAGCCGGCCCACGACGCGGGGCGCGATGTCGGGATCCAGTTTGAACAAGGCCGCCCCGCGGGGCAGGTCGTTGGCGAAGGCCCGATTCGCGATCTCGAGGCAGGCCTCGTCGTCGCCCACGTCCCACGCCATCTCCGCGAGGTAGGCCTGATAGACGCGCTGGTTGTCCGGATCGGTCTCGATCAGGCGAGAGAGCACCTCGATGCGCTCGGGCACCGGCGGAAGGTAGTGGGCGCTGCGTTGCTCGAAGTAACTGCGCATCAGCGCGAGTCCGTAGGAGCGCAGGAGCGCGGGATTCCGTTCCGCCTGCTTCATCATGGCCTCGCGATGCGGCGCGAGCCGGAGCACCTCGAGTTCGCCCGGCGCCGAAAGAAAACGAACGCGGGTGGAAAGCTCGACCGGCTCCAGGTCGTCCGGCGAAATCTGCCGCCACCGCGCCAGGAGACTGGAGAACAGGTCGAGAAATGGCTGCTGATCGCTGAGGAAGTACTTGGCGAAGGCGAGGAAATCATCCGCCCCGAGCGGCTTCTGGCGCAGGTAAGCCCCCAGCAGGGTGGTGGGCCGGCGGGAGAAGTTCTCGTCCATCTGGCGGAAGCGGCTGACGGCGCGCTGACTGAAGAAGTCGCGTTGGGCCAGGAATTCGAGCACGGGGTAGAAGTCGCTGTGGATGCGCGTCTCGGGCGGCGGCACCAGCGCGGCGTGTTCCGGCGATATCAGTTCATGCGTCAGCAGCACGGGCGGGGTCTCGATCTGGATGCTGGACAGATCCTGCTTCACCGCCGGTTCGTGGAAGCGGGCGATGAGCTGGTCGAGATTCACGGTGAAGGGGTCGGCCGACCCCACCAGCATCATGTCGGCCCGATGGCATTGCCAGACGCTGACATGGGGGAAGACGCGGGAGAAGGTGGCCAGCACCATGTCGAGGCCCGCGTCGCTGAACTCGTAGAGCTGCACCCACTGGACCATCACCCCGCCGCGCTGGAGATGCTCCCGGCAGGATTGGTAGAACTCGACACTGAACACGCCCGCGACGCCGGCCATCCAGGGATTCGAAGGCTCGCTGACGATGACGTCGTACTTGCGGTCGTGGATGCCGAAGTAGGACTTCGCGTCATCCACCACCACGCGGACGCGCGGGTCGTCGAGGAGGTTGCGGTTGAACGCCGCGAACCAGCGCGAGGCCTCGATGACCTCC
>CALJWR010000006.1 GCA_937976685.1 uncultured Verrucomicrobiae bacterium | reverse complement strand
CACCATCGTCGCCGCGTGGATGAGCGCGCTAACCGGCGTCGGGCCTTCCATCGCGTCGGGCAACCACACGTGCAGGGGCACCTGGCCGGACTTGCCAATCGCGCCGCAGAAGATCAGCAGTGAAATCGCGGTCGAAAGGCCCATTCCCCCGAGCGTGGCCTGCGTGGCCAGTTGGGTCAGCGCCGAGTGCTCGAGGCAGCCGCGGCCGTCGTCGTAGAACAGCAGCGTGCCCGTCTCGTGGTACAGCCAGACCATGCCCAGCAGCAGACCCAGGTCGCCAATGCGCGTGGTGATGAACGCCTTTTTCGCCGCGGCCGCCGCGCTCGGCTTGCGGTACCAGAAGCCGATCAAGAGATACGAAGCCAGCCCAACCAGTTCCCAGCAGATGAACAGCAGCAACAAGCTGTTGGCGATCACCAGCCCGAGCATCGCAGCGGCGAACAGTGCCAGGAAACAAAAGAACCGGGTGAAGTTGTCGTCGTGCGCCATGTAGCCGGTGCTGTAGATGAAGATCAGCAGCCCCACGAGGGTCACCATCACCAGCATCACGGCGGTCAGCGGGTCGAGCACCCAGCCCAACCGGACCGTTTCTCCACCGAGCGAAAGCCACGGAAAGTTGCGCGGGTCATGCGCCACCGCGCCGTGTGAGGCCGTTCCCACCGTGGCGAAAAACGCCATCAGCGACAGCCCAAATCCAGCCGCGAGGGACGCGATCGCCAACCCGGCGGCCCAGCGACGGCTTGCCCGCGGCAACACGGCCAAAATTCCCGCCGCCAGCAGCGGCAGCACCGGGATCAGCCAGAGATAGGCGGCGGGTGAGGTCATGCGACGCTGGTCAGCAGGTCAGCGGAAGCATCCGGGAAGCGCGCCGGGGGAGCCGGGCGAGGTCGCCGGGGCGGCCACAAGTGGGTCGCGCGCACTTCCCAACGCAGGCTTGAGGTCCCTGCGCCTTCACCCCTTCAACTCCTCCACTGCGTCGAGGTTCGCGGTCCGGGCATGGCGGTAGATCGCGATCACCAGCGCCAAACCCACTGCCGCTTCCGCGGCCGCCACGGCGATGGCGAACAGCGCAAACATCACCCCGGTCAGCGCTTCCGGATTCGGACCGAAGCGCCAAAACGCGATGAAGTTGAGGTTCGCCGCGTTGAGCATGAACTCGATGCCGAGTAGCACGAGGATCGCGTTCCGGCGCGTCAACACACCCGTCAGGCCGATGCCAAACAGCAAGGCCGAGACGATCAGGAAACTCTGCAGGGTGCTCATGGCCGGCGCGCCTCCCCGGGATCGCGGAGCGCCAGCAGCACCGCTCCGATCAATGCCGCCGTCAGCAACAGCCCCAGCACCTCCAAGGGCAGTACGTACGTGGTCATCAACTGTTCGCCGATCGCCTTGACCGGGGCGGCGGGCGACGACACCGCCTCCGGCGACCGAGCCACGAGGCTTGCCTTCACCATGGCCACCAGGGCGCCGGTCACCAACACACCGATACCCACACCCGGTAACCACGGCTCGACCCGAGGGGATTCGCCCGCAACGCGCGCGGGCCGGGTCAACAGGACGGCAATCACGATCAGGATTGCCACCGCGCCCA
This sequence comes from uncultured Verrucomicrobiae bacterium, assembly GCA_937976685.1. Taxonomy (GTDB): domain Bacteria; phylum Verrucomicrobiota; class Verrucomicrobiia; order Limisphaerales; family J093; genus JADJWF01. The sequence continues at coordinate 2,409 of CALJWR010000006.1, read as the reverse complement.
CATAGACCAGCACCTGTCCGAAGGCGACAAACTCCGCGCCCAGGCCGAGGAACAACCCGGCCAGGCCCAGAAAGGCCACCGCCCCGGCCAGGGCGCAGTGAATCAAGTTCCGCAGGGTCATCGCGGCGGCGGCACCGGCCAGCGTGATCGTCGAAAAAATCAGCAGCGCGGTGTTCATCGGGTCTTCACGCGGCAAGCCGATAGGTCCGTGGGCCGAGGCCGTGGCGCGTGTACAACGCGCGGCCCAGCAGCGAGTACGGGATGAGAATCATCGCAGCGCACCCGACCCAGCGCAGGATTCCCGCGCCGGCGAACGCCCACCCTCGCGAGTACCACCACACGGCCGCCACCACGAGATTCCACAACACCAGCGGGAGCAGAAACTTCCATGCGAAGCCCATCAGGTGGTCCACCCGCACGCGCGGCAGGGTTCCCCGCACCCAGATGAAAAAGACGATGAATCCGGCCAGTTTCGCGCCGAACCAAAACCACGAGGGCAACCAGTCCAGCGCGGCCACCGGCGCGTGCCAGCCGCCGAGGAACAGCGTGATCGCCAGCGCGCTGACCGCAAACAGCCCGAGATACTCGGCGATGAAGAAGATGGCGTATTTGAAGCCGGAGTATTCGACCAGATGCCCGGCCACGAGTTCCGCCTCGCCTTCCGGCAGATCGAACGGGGCGCGATTTGACTCGGCGGTGGCGGCGATGAGGAAGATGACGAAGGCCGCCAGCCCCCACGGCGTGAACACCCACCACCGGGCCAACCAGCCCCAGTGGTGACCGGCCTGGCTGGCCACGATGTCCACCAGCGACAGCGAGCCCACCAGCATCACCACCCCGAGGGTGGCGAGAATCAGCGGCAGTTCGTAGCTGATCATCTGGGCGATGGCCCGCATCGCCCCGAGCAGGGAGAATTTGTTGTGGCTCGACCACCCCGCCATGAAGACGGCCAACTCGACGCACGCTCCGGCGGCGAAGAAGAACAAGAGGCCGGCATCGAAGTCCACCGCCACCATGTTCCGGCCAAAGGGCAGCACGGCGTACGCGAGCAACACGGGCGCGAGCATCACCACCGGCGCGAGGAAGTGCAGCACCTTGTCGGCGGAGACCGGGACAATGTCTTCCTTGGTCAGAGCCTTGATGAAATCCGCCAACGGCTGCAGCAGGCCCGCCGGGCCCACGCGATTGGGCCCCGGCCGGTTCTGAATGCGGCCCAGCCCCTTCCGCTCCACCAGGACCGTCAGCGCGAAGAGCGACGCGAAGACACCCAAAATTGCCGCCGCGGAAATCAACGGCGAAGCCAGAACCTGCCAGCCCTCCGGCAAAGCGCCGACGACGGCGTGCTTCAGGTTGACGAACAACTGGTCAAAGAGCTCGAACATCGCTCAGGTCGCCACTGCGTTGGCAGCGGCGGGAGCCGGCGCTTTCGCCGCGGCCGCTTTCGCCTTTGCCGCTGCCCTGGCCTGCTCGGCTGCCAGCCGTTCATCCACCTCGGCGGCTTCCAGCGGGTGAATCGCCCGGTAATACGAATTGGGTTTCGCCAGTTGGTGCTTGTTCAACAACAGCCCGCCAAAGCGGTTGTCGGTGCTCAGCTCGAAGGCGGTATCCATCTTGATGGCATCGAAGGGGCAGACCTCCACGCAGATCTGGCAGCTCATGCACACCGAAATGTCGAGGTCGAAGATCCGCGGGTGTTTGAGCGCCTTGCCCCTGGCGTCGCGCTCGACCTCGATGTAAATGCATTGGGGCGGGCACTCCTTCTCACAGATCTTGCAAGCCACGCAGCGCAACCCTTTCATCCGGTCGTCGCCGTCGTACACAAGCATCGGGAAGTTGCGCGAGTTCTCGGGCAACTCCTGACGCTCATCCGGGTACTCGATGGTCACCAGCCGCCCCGGGTCGTGGAAGCTGCCCACGAAATTCCGCGCCGTTTCGACGAAACCCTTGACGATGCCCGAGCCTAACATGATTGCGCGTGCGACGCCGTGGTCATTGCGGCGTATAGCGAATTTCGACGTGACGAACCTGCCCACCCAGATTCGACGCCCAGGCGAGGCTCGCCACCGCCAGCAGCCCCGTCAGGGCGATGGCCCCGACCCAGAGCGGCGACAACCCCTGGCCGCGTCGTGAAACCACCAGCGCTGCCGCGGCAGCCCCGCCGGCGACCAAGGTCGCGGCCAGCGACAGTGCCGCGACGTCTGCATGGCGATCCGCCACTTCTGGCGCGTACCCCGGAACCCCCTTGACCGCGCTCAAGGCGGGCCGGCCGGTGAAGTACGCCGGCAAGACCAGCAGCGCGCTGGCCACATAAAGGCCCAACGCGGCGCGTTGAACGTCCGCGCTGCGTCGCAGCAGTCCCCAAGCGAGCAGCACCAGGGAAAACCCGATGCCGAACAATGGCGCATGGGA
>CALJWR010000005.1 GCA_937976685.1 uncultured Verrucomicrobiae bacterium | reverse complement strand
GCCAACGAAGGCGAACGCCTCACGCTCCAGGGGCCGCAGCAGGAGATCGTCTTCACCTTCCGCTACGAACCAGCCTGGCATCCGGCGGCGGCGGGCTGGGGCTTTTCTCTCGTGCCGGTCAGCGAACACCACGGGAATCGCGATCTCGACCTCCCCTCCTCCTGGCGCGCCGGTTCCGTCCCCCGCGGAACTCCGGGCGCACCCGAGCCGCCTGCCCCCGCGGTACTACCGGTGGTCGTCAACGAAGTCCTCAGTCACGCGGAGCCGCCGCTGCGGCGGGCCATCGAACTGCACAACCCAAATGACGCGCCCGCCGACATCAGCGGCTGGTTTCTCACCGACGACCCCTACGTGCCGAAGTACCGCATCCCGGACGGCACCATCCTCCCGCCAAGAGGATATCGCGTCTTCACGGAGACGGACTTCAACCCCTCCCCCGGCGTGCCGCCGAGCTTCAACCTGAGTCCGGCGGGAGACGAGGTTTTCGTCGCGTCGGCGGATCCGGCCGGGCAACTGACCGGCCACGTGCATGGCTTCGGTTTCGGCCCGGCCCGAGCCGGCGTTTCGTTCGGGCGCCACCTGACCAGCGCGAGTGACGAGCATTTTGTCGCGCAGGCAGAGCGAACCCTGGGAACTGACAACACCGGACCCCGCGTTGGGCCGGTGGTCATCAGCGAAATCATGTATCACCCGCCCGATGTGCCGGCGCACGGCGCCCTCTGGGACAACACCGAGGACGAATATGTGGAACTGACCAACCTCGCCTCCACGAACGTGGCCTTGTTCGACCCTCGCTCACCGACCAATACCTGGCGCCTGCGCGATTCAGTTCGCTACGTGTTTCCCACCAACACCGTCTTTGCGCCCGGGGAGCGGGCGTTGGTCGTCAGTTTCGATCCAGTGGCCCGGCCGGATCTTTCCGCGACTTTTCGGACCCGATATGCCATCGCTCCCACGGTTCGCCTTTTCGGTTCCTTTGACGGCAAGCTGGCCAACGATCGCGGAAGCGTCGAGTTGGTGGCGCGGGAGCAGATCCCTCCCGGCAGCGGAAGCAACACCGTCAGCGTGCTGCTGGACAAGGTCGCTTACCGCGATCGAGCGCCCTGGCCGGCGGGAGCAGACGGCCTCGGTTTCTCCCTGCAGCGCTTGAACGAAGCCGCTTACGGCAATGATCCGGCCAACTGGATCGCCGCCGCGCCCACGCCGGGCGCACCGGCCGAACCAGGCGAGGCGCCCGTCATCGTTCGATCGCCATCGGGCGTCGCGGTTCGCCCGGGTCAGCCGGCGTCCTTGTCGGTGGTGGCGAGTGGCGCTGGCCCGCTGCGATACCAATGGCGGCTAGACGACAAGACCCTGCTTGGCGCCACCAATTCCACGTTCGCGATTTCCAGTGCCCAACCGACCAACTCGGGCATCTACGAGGTCGTCGTCTTCACCGACACCCGGGCCATCGTCAGCGCCCCCGCCCGGCTCACAGTGGGAACGCCTCCCGAAATCCTCCGGCAGCCGGCCTCACTCACCGCGCTGGCCGGCGGAATGGCGGTGCTCTCCGTGCTCGCGGCCGGCGCTTCGCCACTCGAATACCAGTGGCGCAAGGACGGCCAGCCCATCGCGGGCGCCACGCTTTCCACCCTTACTTTAAATGGACTTCGGCTCGCTGACGCCGGAACCTATGAAGTCCTGGTGACCGACCGCGTCGGCACCTCGGTCAGCGAGCCGGCGATTTTGATGGTGTTGGCGGCACCCGTCATCACCCAGTCGCCTCTCAGCCAGACCGTGGGTACCGGAGAAACGCTCACGCTCAGCGTTGCCGTCCGACCCGAGGCCACGCTGCCGCTAACTTACACTTGGACATGGAACGGCACGGTCATTGCCTCCCGCGCCCGCAGCAGTTACGTGGACCTGCTCTCGTTGCCGAACCTCCAGCCCGCCGACGCCGGGCAATACCAAGTGCGGGTGGCCAACCAGGCCGCCCCCGCCGGAGTCGCCAGCGACGTTGCCGAGGTCCAGGTGGTGGAGTGGCCCGACACCGACCGCGATGGCATGCCGGACTGGTTTGAAAAGCGCTTCGGGTTGCAGGTGAACAACGCCGCCGATGCCAGTTTGGATCTCGACGGCGATGGCGCGTCCAACCTCGAGGAATACCGGGCCGGCACGGAACCGAACTCCCCCGCCAGCGTGCTCCGACTGGAGCTGCCGCAGTTGGGAGAGAAGGTCGTGATTCGTTTCCAAGGGCAAGCCAACCGCACCTACTCGGTGCTGGCGACGGAGGGCTCGCTCAGCGGCCCTTGGCGGCAGGTTGCGGTCATCCCGGCGACCTCCGCGTCGCCGTTCGAGGCTAGAACGATGGAGGCACTCGACCCGAACCCGCCCGGCCCGACCCCACGCTTTTACCGCGTCGTGACACCGGGCGTTGCCGAGTGAGGCCGCGAAAGGTGGAGGAGCGCTCGTCTGCGCGGGCCTCGATTTGCCGGCTCAACGCGGGCCGGGTAAGGAACAGCTTCTGCGCCGCGCGGCTGGTGTTGCCCATCCCGGCCACAGCCAGGAAGGAACACAGTTGTCGAAGTTCCATGCCAGGCAGCGTTACCGAAAAGCAGGCTCAGGCCAGGAACTCGGCATTGGCCGGCGGCGCGCGTGGCGGGCATGCTGTACCCATGAAAACGTCAGAACCGACCTTGAACATGCGGCGGGCGAACGAGCGCGGCCACGCCGACCACGGCTGGCTGAACTCGCACCACACATTCTCCTTTGCCGACTATTACGACCCGGCGCAAGTCAGCTTTCGTTCGCTGCGGGTCATCAATGACGACCGCGTCGCGCCCGGCCGGGGCTTCGGCACGCACCCGCATCGCGACTGGGAAATCTTCAGCTACGTGCTGGAAGGGGTGTTGGAGCACAAGGACAGCCTGGGCAACGGCCGAGTGCTCAAGCCCGGCGAAATCCAGCTCATGAGCGCAGGCCGCGGCGTCACGCACAGTGAGTTCAATCCCAGTCGCAGCGAGCCGCTGCACTTCCTGCAAATCTGGACTCTGCCCCGCGAGCGCGGCCTGGCGCCGAGCTACGCGGAGTGGCAGCCGAAGGTGTCGCAGGCCGATACGCACAAGGTTCTCGTCATCTCGCCCAGCGGAGGCGAGGACTCGGCCACGATTCACCAAGACACGGAGGTCTATCGCATCCGGCTTCAGCCCGGGCAGACCCTGACACACGAACCCAAAGAGGGTCGCGGCGCATGGCTGCAGATCGCCGAAGGCGCGTTGACGCTCAATGGCGTCGCGCTGGCGACCGGCGACGGGGCGAGCACCGAAGAGCTTGGCAAGCTAATGCTCGTCGCAACCGAGCCGACGGAAGCCTTGCTGTTCGACCTCGCGTGAACCAGAGACCCAACCGTCCCCGACAGCCAGAAAACCGAAGAGGCAAAGGCAGGACCCGGGTGCCCTTCTCCGAAAGACCGGCGGCGCTGGCGAAGGAATCAGTGTCCGGTCACTCGCATGCCATCACCGGAAGACTCTGTGGGCGACAGCCAGCAACCGACTCAATCCGTAGGATCCGGACCCGGGGGCGTTGCGGGGCCGGGGTGAAGTGGGGCGGATCTTCCGGTATTGATCTGCGCCCCGCGCCGCAGCGCAAGCTGGACCTCGATTCGGACGGGGGGGGCGGCCCGGCTTGCCGGGGATGAGATGCTGCCAGCTCCGGTGGAAGACTTTTAGCCAGGGCCGGCACCCATGCACCGATGGTCCGTGGAAGATGGCCGGTCGCGGCCCGACGATCCGCCGCAGCGGGCCGCCGCTCAAAGGGGAACAAGCCGGCGGGAGCGGAACGCCTCGATCGCTGTGCCGGAAAACACTCAGTTGTCCGGCAGCAGGGCGTTTGCTACGTTCCGGGAGCTTTCCGGCCGGCGACCTCCACCGGCCGACCAAAAACAATCAAGGCATGGTCAACGCAGCACCGTCCGCCAACGACGCCAGCCCCGCCCCCGCCACCCGGGAGACGGTGGTCTCCGTGCGGGGCTTGACGAAAATCTTTAAGGATTTCTGGGGCCGTCCCAAGGCGCGGGCCGTGGACAACGTGGACTTCGACGTGTACCGCGGCGAGGTCTTTGGCCTGCTCGGTCCCAACGGGTCCGGCAAGTCCACCACCGTGAAGATGTTGCTCGGTCTGCTCCATCCCACCAAAGGGCGGATCGAGGTGTTTGGCCATTCGCCCCGGCACGTGGCGACCAAGGCGCGGATCGGCTATCTCCCGGAGGAGTCGTACCTGTACCGATACCTGGACTCCGGCGAGACGCTGGATTTCTTCGGCAACCTGTTTCATCTCACGCCCGCCGAGCGGCACCAGCGGTCGGCCCAGTTGCTGGAAATGGTGGGACTGAACCAGGTGCGGCGGCGCAATGTGGGCGAATTTTCGAAAGGCATGCAGCGGCGCATCGGCCTCGCCCAGGCGCTGATCAACGATCCCGACCTCGTCATCCTGGACGAGCCGACGTCGGGCCTCGATCCGATCGGCTGCCGGGAGGTCAAGGATCTCATCATGGCGTTGGCGCGCCGGGGCAAGACGGTCATCCTCAGCAGCCATCTGCTCGCGGACGTGGAGGATGTCTGCGACCGGGTGGTGATTTACTATGGCGGCCGGGTGCAGGCGATGGGCGAACTCCGCCAACTCCTCGCCAAACCCGACGCCTTGCGCATCACGATCCCGGTCCTGCCGCGCGAGACGCTGGAGCGGGTGTTGGAGATTCTGCGCCGCGAGGCCGGCGCGGACGCGGTGCGGATTGACACGCCCACGCAAAACCTGGAGAGCTACTTCCTCGGCGTGGTTGAGCGCGCCAAACGGGTGGAATCCACTTCGGGCGCGATCTCAGGCGCGCGGGTCGCTGCCTACCTGCGCGGTGATGCCGAAGCGGCGCCGGCGCGTACCGACCGCGTGCTCGAGCGGTTGACGCAGAACGCGCCAAGCAACACCGCCCCCGTCACAGTGGCCGCGCCCGCGCCGACGGTGGACGAGGCCAAGCTCTCGGAACTCGCCGCGGCAAAGCCGGCGGAGCCAGCCCCGCCCCCGCCCGCGCCGAAAGGCGCGCCCGGGCCGGTCAATCTGGAGGCGGCGAACGAGAAGTTGTCTGACCTTCTGGGCGGCAAGTCCTAGCGCACGTCGGCACCCATGCAGTCCCTGCTGGCCATTGCCCGGCTCACCTTCAAGGCCGCCTTCCGATTTCGGCTGGTCCCGCTGCTCGGGCTGTTCCTGATCGGCGGCGTCGCCGTGCTGCCGGCGGTGATCATTCACGACGGATCGGCCCGGGGCCTGACGCAGATTGTGCTGACGTACACCCTGGGGTTGATCACCGCGGTGCTCGGTCTGGCCACGCTGTGGCTGGCGTGCGGCACGCTGGCCCGCGACATCGAGGAATGCCAGATCCAGATGGTGGCCGTAAAACCCGTACCGCGCTGGAAGATCTGGGCAGGGAAGTGGCTCGGCATCTTGTTCGTGAACCTGCTGCTGCTCGGCCTTTCGACGGCCATCGTGTACGGCCAGTTGCTGTGGCGGGCGAAGTCGCTGAGCGAGAACCAGCGCATCATCCTCCAGAACGAGGTGTTCATCGCGCGCGGCTCGTTGCGTCCGCCCGTACCGGACTATGAGCCGGAGGTGCGGCGCCGGGCCGAGGAACGCCTCAAGAACGAACGCGTCGCGGCGATGGACCGCGCAGAGGTCGTGCGGATCATCCGCGACCAGGTCCGCGCCGAACTGTCCGCCGTTCCGCCCGGCTGGATGCGCCGCTGGGACATTGACATGAGCCACCTGAAAGAACAGGTGCGGGACCAGTTCATGTTCCTGCGGATCAAATTCCTGACGCCCATCCCGGAGGACACCAAGACCTACCTCGGACTCTGGCGGATCGGCCCCGCCGGTTCACCACGGCAAATGGTGCAGGAGTTGAGTCAGGCGGCGAACACCTTCCATGAAATCCCCCTCAACCCAAACCTGCTGGATGAGCAGGGGAAACTGACCATCGAATACGCGAACGGCAGTGACTCCGTCGTGTACTTCCCGCTGGAGGAGAGCATCGAGGTTCTGTACCGCGAGGGCGGGTTTGCGCTGAACTACGTGCGGGGCGTGACGATCATTTTCTGCTGGCTGGCGCTTCTCGCGGCGGTGGGGCTGTTCGCCGCCAGCTTCCTAGCCTTTCCGGTCGCGGCGTTTTTCTCCCTGGCGCTGCTGCTGGTGTCCTTCTCGACCGGCACCATGACGCAGGTCATCGAGCAGGGCACGATTCGGGCGGTGGACCACGAGACCGGCCTGGTCGCCAAACCCAACCTGTTCGACGCGGTCACGGTGCTCTTCTTCAAGGGGATGTACTGGACAGTGCAACAGGTGCGCGACTTTTCGCCGATTGAATCCCTGAGCCTGGGCCGCAGCATCACCTGGGGCACCCTCGCCCGCGCCGTCGCGCAGGTGGTGCTGCTGATGGGCGGCTTGTTCACGGTGTTCGGCATCTGGATCTTCGAACGGCGCGAGCTGGCTGGAGAACAGGGGAAAGCGTAGCGATGAACTCCCTCTCCCCCCGCTCTTACAAACTGGCGCTCGGCGTCCTGATCGCAGCCCTGCTGGGCGTCGCGTCGTTTTCCCAACACCGGCTCAACGGCCTGCGCCGCGATCTCGGGCTCACGCGCCTGGAGCCGCTCCAGAACGCCCCGCCGCTGCTGGCGGTTTCCTCGGTCGTGCTCGGCGGCTTCCGGGGGCTGATCTCGAACATTCTCTGGGTGCGGATGATGGAGCTGCAGGAGAACGACAAGTTCTTTGAAATGGCGCAACTGGCCAACTGGATCACCCAGCTCCAGCCGCACATTGCCACGGTTTGGACGGTTCAGGCGTGGAACATGTCCTACAACATCTCGGTCAAGTTCAGCGAACCGGCGGACCGCTGGCTCTGGGTGCAGCGAGGCATTCAACTGCTGCGGGACGAAGGGTTGAAATACAACCCGAACCACGTGGACCTCTACCGCGAGCTGGCGTGGCACTTCCAACACAAGATGGGCCACAACCTCGATGACGCCCACCTGTTCTACAAGAGCGTCTGGGCCACGCAAATGCAGGACATTCTGGGCGGCGGCCGGCCGGATTTTGAGGAGCTGCTGAATCCCCAGACCGAGGACGCGAAACAGCGGGTGAAGATTCTCCGGGAGTTTTACAAGCTGGACCCGGCCGTCATGCGAACCGTGGACGAACTCTATGGACCGCTGGAATGGCGGCTGCCGGAGAGCCATGCCATCTACTGGGCATACTTGGGAAAGATCAACGCGAAGACCAAGGACCAACTGATCAAGCTGCGCCGCGTGCTCTATCAGTCCATGTTCCTCGCGTTTCACCGCGGCAAGCTGACCCGCAACAACGCCAACAACACCGTCGAGTTCGGCCCCAACCTCGAGATCGCCGAAAAGACTGACGCCACCTTCCGCGAAGCAATGGCCGAGGACGAGGAGATGCGCGAACACATCGGGCGCGCCCACAAAAACTTCCTGCTCGACTGCGTGTACTACTTCTTCACGCACAATCGGATCAGCCAGGCCCAGCACTGGCTGGATATTGTCAAACGGGACTACCCGCGGGACTACCCGGCCGACATGACCCTCGAGCAGTACGCCATCCGCATCCGCCTGCAGGACGATGTGGACGAGACCGATCAGAATCGCGTCACCGCCCACATCCGGGGCCTGCTGACCCAGTCGTACGTGAACCTGGCCCGGGATGACGAGGATCAGGCCGCGGGCTACGCGGCGCTGGCGCGGGCCATCTGGAACTCTTACATGAGCAAGATCGTGGGCGGGGCCTCGGACAAGCGGGTGCCCCTGTTCCCGCTCGAGTCCATGAAGCGGGATGTCGTGCGCGAACTGCTCAATCCGGAGACCGGATTGATTGACCAAATGGCGGCCGTTTTGCGCACCAAGATTCCGGAGTTGGCGGCCGAAATTGATGCGGAGTACGCGCGCGAAGCGGCGGCGACCAACGCCCCTCCCGCTGCCCCGTCCCCGCCGTGAGTCACTCCGACTTCGACGTCGCGGTGGTCGGCTCCGGTTTCGCTGGCACGCTCACCGCGATGATAGCCTGCCGGCTCGGCCTGCGGGTGGTCTTGATCGAGCGGGGCCGGCATCCGCGCTTCGTGATCGGGGAATCCTCCACGCCGCTGGCCGACATCCTCTGGACCGAGCTGGTTCAGTGCTACGAGCTGCCGCGTCTCGCGCCGCTCGCCAAGTGGGGACCCTGGCAGCGGGAACTGCCTCACCTCCCCTGCGGTCTGAAGCGCGGCTTCACCTTCTTTTACCACCGTGCCGGCGAGCCGTTCCAGGACGACGATGCCCGGTCTGGCCAACTGCTCGTGGCGGCGAGTTCCCGGGACGAGACGGCGGACACCCACTGGTATCGTCCCGCTTTCGATGCGTACCTCGTCGAGCAAGCTTCGGCCGCCGGCGTCGAGTATCTGGACCAGACCGAGCTCTCGACGGTCGCCTTCTCTCCCTCGGCAGTGACTCTGGCCGGATCGCGGCTGGGCCGACCGGTTCGGCTCAGCGCCCGGTTTCTCGTGGATGCGACGGGCCCCGGCGGGTTTTTGTTCCGGCAACTTGGCCTAGCCGAAGCCGAGGCGGTTCATGCCGTGCCCACGCAATCGCTTTACGCTCACTTCCGCGGCGTCCACCGGCTGGACGAACTGGGCGTTCCGGCCGGAGCAGAGCAGGCGCCTTACCCGCCGGACGACGCGGCCTTGCATCACGTATTCGACGGTGGCTGGGTCTGGGTGCTGCGCTTCAACCACGGGCTGGTCAGCGCCGGCGTCGCGGCGACCGATGACTTGGCCGCGCGTCTGAATCTCTCGGACGGCGCGCCCGCGTGGGACCGATTGCTGAACCGGTTCCCCACGCTGCGACGGCAGTTCGCCCAAGCTGAACCGGTCACGGCTTTTTTCCGCGCGCCACGGCTGGCGTTTGCCGCGGCGCAAATCACCGGTCCGCGCTGGACGCTGCTGCCCTACGCCGCGGGATTTGTGGACCCCCTCCTGTCCACCGGTTTCCCGTTGAGCCTGCTCGGTATCCGTCGGCTGGCAAACTCGCTGGAGCACGGCCTCGATGCTCCGGGCTTCTCCAACGGGTTGGCCCGGTACGCCGCGGCCACGGCGGCCGAACTTTCCGCGGCGCAACGGCTGATCGGCTCGCTTTATGCGACGATGAACGACTTCGACAGCTTCCGGGACCTGACGCTGCTGTACTTCGCCGCGGCGGCGTACTCGGAGATCTCCCGCCGTCTGGGCCGGGCGGAACTCGCGGGCGGCTTCCTCTTGCACGATCACCCGCGCTTCGGCCCCGCCGCGCGCGCGGCCTGCGAGTTCGCCTGGGCCACGCGGCCGCCGCACAAGCGCTCGGGGGAAGAACACCGCCGGCTGCGGCAGCTCGTGCGCGACGCGATTGGCCCGGTGGACGCGACGGGACTGGATCGCGCCGAGCGCCGGCATTGGTATCCGGTGGAAGCGGCGGATCTCATCGCGGCGGCCGGCAAGTTCGGTCTGACAGGGCGCGAGATGGAGGCGTGGGCAAATGGCTGACGACGGTTCGCCGCCGCGGGTGCTGGCGGCCCCTGACTTGCCGGGGGTTTTGCCGGGGCCGGTTGGCCTGAACGCTTGCGCCGACGCCGCCCTGCTGCTGGTCGCCCACGGCTCCTCGGTGAACGAGGATTCGGCCGGGGCGGCGCGAGCGCACGCCGACCGGCTCCGCGGGATGGGACGGTTTCGCGAGGTGGCGGTCGCGTTTTGGAAACAGGAACCGTTCATCAGCGGCGCTTTGGAACGCCTCGCGGCGGGGCGGGTGTTCGTCGCGCCGCTGTTCATCAGCGAAGGATATTTCACCGAAGAGGCCATTCCTGAGGCTTTGGGACTCAAGCAGGCGGGTGTGAGCGCCTTCGAGCGGTGCCAGCGTCGGCTCGGCCGGGAGGTGCGGTACTGCCGGCCGGTGGGCACGCACGAGGCCATGACCGACGTCCTGCTGGACCGGGCTGCGGAAGTGGTGAGGTGTCACCCGTTTCCGCGGGTGCCTCCCGAAGGTGAAACCGCCCTGTTGCTCGCGGGCCACGGCACCGACCGCAACCCCAATTCCCGCCGGGCCATCGAGTGGCACGCGGAACGCGTTCGCCGGCTCGGTCGCTACGCCGAAGTCCATTCCGTGTTCCTTGAGGAAACCCCGCGTATCGCGGACGCGTGCGCCATCAGTCGGTCGCCCAACCTGGTGGTCGTCCCCTTCTTCATCAGCGAAGGGTTACACACCGCCGAGGACATCCCGGTCTTGCTCGGGGCGCCTGAGAAAGCGGTACGCGACCGCCGGGCTGCGGGACTTCGGCCGTGGCGGAATCCGACCAGCCGGGACGGCAAGCGGATCTGGTATGCCGAACCGGCAGGCACGGATCCCCTCGTGGTGGACGTCGTGCTCGCTCGCGTGCGGGAAGCGGCTGCCGGTTGAAGGCGCTTTCGCTCTTGCCCGGCGCGCACGACGTCGCAAACTTCGGACCGTGTTCCGGGCCCTCAGACCACTTCTTTCCAGTTTCTCGCTGCTGTGGCTCGTCGGCCCTCTCGCAGCGGGCATTCCGGCGGGCTACTACGACGGGACCGCGGGTCTCAGCGGTGACGCGCTGAAAGGCAGGCTCCACGACATCATCCAGGGCCATATCCAACTGCCCTATAACAGTTCAAGCCAGACCGACACCCGCGACGCCTTGAAGGTGTTGGAACAGGATCCCGAGAACGCGGCGAATGTGCTGCTCTTCTACATCGGCCGCTCCGACCCCAAGACTCAGTTCGGGCAGGCGAACGGCTGGGATCGCGAACACCTCTGGCCCCGAAGTTACGGCGTGGCGGATACGCCCGCGGAAACCGACCTTTTCAACCTTCGGGTCACGGATCGGGACGTCAACAATGCGCGGGCCAACAAGTATTCTGACTTCAGTGATCCCGCAGCGGTGGGCTATCGCAATCCGGCGCACGCCGAAGCGCCCGGCAACACGTCGGATTTCGACAGTTGGGAACCGCCGGACACGTACAAGGGCGACGTGGCGCGCAGTCTGTTTTACCTTGATGTCCGTTACGAAGGCGGTGGCACCGAACCCGACCTCCGGCTCACGGACAACCGGGCGCTGATCACCAACTCCGGCATGTACATGGGCTTGCTGTCCACTTTGATGGCGTGGCACGCCCTTGACCCGGTGGACGCGGCGGAACGACAGCGCAACGACCGGATCTATTCGGACTTCCAGAGGAACCGGAACCCGTTCATTGACCACCCGGAATGGGTGGCGGCTGTGTACGCACCCGTGCCGGAGTGGTCCGGCCAGACGGCAGCAACCGCCGCGTTGCTGATGTTTTTCGCGGCCTCCCGGACATGGCGGTCGCGCGGCAGCGATTGACGGGCGGGGGGCGATTCCGGCTCGCAAGGAGGAAAGCGCGGCATGAAGAAACCCGACCTGTTGATCTTCGGCGACAGCGAGTGGGACGCCAACCTCCTCTACGTGATCGGTGCCTTCCTGCCCGATCCGGTGGTGTACCTGCGCGCGCGGGGCCGGAGTCACCTGATCGTGGGCGATCTGGACGTGGCCCGCGCTCAGAAAGCCGCGCCGCGTTGCAAAGTCCTGCCGCTCGGGAGCTGTCTCAATCGGTCCGCCCACGGCGGGCGCAAGCATCCGGTCACCATGGCCGAGGTCATCCGGACATTCGTGCGCGAACGGAAGGCGGGCCGGCTGCTGGTGCCCGATGACTTCCCGCTCGGGCTCGCGCGCGACCTGCGGGACCTGAAAGTGCGGCTGAAGGTGAAGCCGGGGCCGCTCTTCTTCCCCGAGCGCGAGTACAAGACGGCGGACGAGGTGAAGAAAATCAGTGCCGCCCAGTTGATGGCGGAGGTTGGGATGGCTGAGGGCATCCAGGCGCTGCGGCTGTCCAAAATCACCCCGCAAGGTCGCCTGCTCTATCGCG
>CALJWR010000004.1 GCA_937976685.1 uncultured Verrucomicrobiae bacterium | reverse complement strand
GGCGGGGGTTGGCCTGCTGCCACACCCACGCCACTAACTCATGCAAGAGCCGCCGCAACGCCGCGACGCTTTCCTCGGACTGTTCGCGCAGCTACTGGCCGACCTGACATTGATCGGCGAACTTGCCCACGCCGAAGAGCTCGCGCGCCAGCGGGTCGTCATTGAGCGCCTCGCTGTCCGAGAGACAGCCGCCGCCCGAGCACGGCGCGTAGATCAACTGGCCGACGATGACCTCCGGGCCCGAAAGGGCCCTGCCGTTTTCGTCGGCGAACAGAGGCCTTGGCCGCACCGGTTCGCGTCTGCGGACTCTGTCCGACCGCCGTCTCCCCGCTTTTCCTGATTCCTTCAGCGGCAGCGAGTTGCTATCCTCCCGACCCGGACGTGATACGGATTCTGTACAACCTCTTTTTCACGCTCGGCTTTTTGCTCGGAGCGCCTTTCTACTTCCTCAAAATGTGGCGGCGCGGGAACTGGCGCGAGGGGTTCGGAGAGCGCTTCGGCCGGTATGGCACTCGGGTCAAACACGCCGTAACCAACCGGCACGTGCTATGGCTGCACGCGGTGAGTGTCGGGGAGGTCAATTTGTGCGTCCAACTTATCCGCGCTCTGGAACTGCGTGCCCCGAACCTCAAGATCGCGGTGACCACCACCACTTCGACGGGCATGGGCGAGCTGCGCAAGAAACTCCCCGAACGCATCCTCAAGGTTTACTACCCGGCGGACTTTCGGCGGGCGGTGTCGCGGGCGCTGCTGGTGCTCCGGCCGGAGGCGGTGGTGCTGGTGGAGGCAGAGATCTGGCCCAACTTCCTTTGGAAACTCCGCGACCGTCGCGTGCCGGTCTTTCTCGTCAATGCCCGGCTGTCCGAACGATCGTATCGCGGCTATCGGCGGTTCGGATTCCTCTTTCGCCCGCTTTTCGCGCAGTTCGCCGGAGTCGGGGCGCAGAGTGAATCCGACCGCCAGCGCCTCCTGGACCTGGGGTGCCGTCCGGAGGCCGTGCAGGTCATCGGCAGCTTGAAGTTCGATGCCGCCCGGCTGGACGAGCGGCGGTTGCTCGATGCGGAGGCCATGTTGCGCCAGTTAGGCGTGCCGGCCGGCGCGCCCATCCTGCTGGGTGGCAGCACCCACGCGGGCGAGGAGGCGCTGCTGGCGGACGTTTTCCTCCGCCTGCGGAAACGGCACCCGAACCTCTTTTTGGTGCTCGTTCCGCGGCATTTCGAGCGGGGCAAGGAGGTCGGTCAGGATCTGGAGGCGCGGAGGGTCAAGTTCATCTACCGGCGCCAGGTCACAGCCCAGACGAGGCTCGCGCCCGGCGAGATCGAATGTCTGCTCGTCAACACGACTGGCGAACTGAAGTATTTCTACGAAGTCGCCACCGTGGTATTTGTGGGCAAGAGCCTGGTGGGCGAGGGTGGTCAGAATCCCATCGAGCCGGCTGCGCTGGGGAAGGCGATTCTCTTCGGGCCGCACATGCAGAATTTCGCCGCCATCGCGGAGAGCTTCCTTCGGGGCCGGGCGGCGCGCCAGGTGCAGGACGAGACCGAACTCGAACAGACGGTGGATGAACTGCTTAACCGGCCCGATGTCCGCGAGGAGATGGGCCGCAACGCGCAGCGCGTGGTCCGGGAGGGGGCCGGGGGGATTGATCGAACGGTCACCATGATCCTTGCTGCGCTACCTAAAGAGGAAGTTTACGTCGCGCCGGAGACCACGTGAGGCGCGGCAGCGCCACTGGCCGTGTGTCGGGCCGGAGTTCTGGTCCGGGCGTCCGGCCGCGAAACCACCCCGGATACCAGGGGGTGGGCGGTGGCCGGCCGTAATGTACCGCCCGGGTTTGCGCGTTGCCGCGTCTGTGGCACTTTCCGCATTCAGACGACAAAAATCCCCGACCCCATCTCGACTCCATGACTGACAAATACGTTCCCCTCATTAGTTCCGGCGTTGCGGGCCCCCTCGGCGTGCTCCACCTGCCCCGGCTCTGGCTGAAGGCGTCGCTCGAGGCACTTGGCAAACTTGCTGACGGATATCCGGGCTGCGGTCCGGGCTACGATCAGATGGTTATTGACGGGCTGGGGCTCCGACGCGATGCGGTCCTGGACTTCCTCAAGACCCAGCGGCCCACCTATCCGCAGTTTGAGGCGTGGATTCGTCAGCAGCCGGGCGTGCGACTGGACGCGGCCTCCATCGCCAAACTGAATGCTGCGATCACCGGCTACCTGCACGACGACGCCACGCGGCAGGCGATCCTCTCGGCCAACGGTCTGACCGACGGTCCTCGCGACGCGGTCAACCTGAACAATCTCGACGACTGGAAGGAGTTTCACGCGGCGGTGCTCAAGGGCTGAGCCGAACGGATGGCGTTCGCCGCCCGTTGAACGTGCGGGTTGTCGCGGGCAATCGCCCGCGCTGATCTCCCAAACCGGGGGCAAGGCGGCCGGGTCGGTCGGCCCCACTTCCCATTGCTTGCCGCGCTTGGGGGTGCGGGTCATCCTCAAGTCCGATGCGCGAGCAACTCCGGGCCTGGGCGGAAACCGCCGAGACCTTCGTCCTCGAGGTGATCTTCGAGGAGCGGAAGGGCAAGCGGGCCACCGCGCTCCGGGGCGTGCTGCTGGTGCTGTCCAAACTGTTCGGCCTCGCGGTCAAGGCGCGGCGGTTCCTGTACGACGTCCGAATCCTCCGCGATTACACGGTGGGCATCCAGGTCATCGCCATCGGTAACCTGACTGTGGGCGGTACGGGCAAAACCCCCGTGGTGGAGAAGTTCGCGCGGGAATTGAAGGACCAAGGGCGCACTGTGGCCATCCTGTCCCGCGGCTACAAGTCCAAGCCGCTTCCTTTCGCCACGCGCCTCAAAAGCCGGCTGCTGCTGCGGCAGGACAAGACGCCGCCGCGCGTGGTTTCGGATGGAAAATCCCTGCTGCTGGACTCGGAAGCGGCCGGCGATGAGCCCTACATGCTGGCGTCGAACCTGCGCGACGTGGTCGTGCTGGTGGACAAAGACCGGGTGAAGGCGGGCCTGTATGCCATCGAGAAGTACGGGTGCGACACGCTGCTGCTCGACGACGGCTACCAGTATTGGAAGCTGCGGGGCCGGCGGCACGACGTGGTGCTCGTGGACTGCCAGCAGCCGTTCGGCAACGGGCATCTCTTGCCGCGCGGCACGCTGCGCGAGCCGCCGTCCCATCTGGCGAGAGCCCGGACGGTTTTCATCACCAAGAGCGACGGGCAGACGGAAACACTGCGCGAGCGCATTCGGCAGTTGAATCCCGCGGCGGGCATCATCGAATGCGTCCATCATCCGCTGTATTTCGAGGACGTGTTCACCGGCGAGCGAGTGGGCCTCGAATTGGTGAAAGGCCGCCGCGTCGCTTCCTTGAGCGGCATCGCCCTGCCCGAGAGTTTTGAGCGTGGACTGGTGGATTTGGGCGCCGACCTCGTGTACTCGAAGCGTTTCGCCGACCACCACCGCTTCACGCAGCAAGAAGTGATCAACGTCATCAACCGCAGCAAGAAGCGGCAGGCCGAGATGATTCTCACCACGCAAAAAGATGCGGTGCGCTTCCCCAAGCTGGATCGACGCGACCTGCCGATCTATTTCATGCGGGTGGAAATCCAGATCGTCCGGGGTGCGAAGAGCTTCGAGGAGTGCGTGCGGCAGATCTGTTTTCGCCGATGAACACGCTCCTGTACCTTGTGGCCAAAGGCTTCCTCGGCCTGCTTCAGGTGATGCCGCTGCCGGTCGTCGCCCGGCTGGGACGATTCCTCGGCGCGCTGACCCACGCGCTGGACGCCCGCCATCGTCGGGCAGCGCAAGAGAATCTGGCGCTGGCCTTCGGAGAGGCGCTTTCTCCGGCGGAGGTCCGCCGACTGGCGAGCGAAAACTTCCGGCGCATCGGCGAGAACTTCGCCAGCGCGGTGCGGACGCTCGCCATGACGGATGACGAAGTGCGCCGCGTGCTGACCGTGGCCGGCGCTGAAAAACTGGCGTGGACCAACCGCCCGAATGCGCGATCGTGCGTGGTGGCGATCGGCCATTTTGGCAACTTCGAGCTCTACGCGCGCGGCAACCTTTTCGTGCCGGGGCTGCAGTACGCGACGACCTACCGGGCGCTGCGCCAGCCGGCCCTGAACCGCCTGATGCAGGACATCCGGGCACGCTCCGGCTGCCTCTTTTTTGAGCGGCGCTCGGATGCTGCCGTGTTGAGAGAGGCAATGAGCCGCCAGCGAATCATGATCGGTTTCCTGGCCGACCAGAACGCCGGCGATCGCGGCCTGGCCGTGCCCTTTTTCGGCCGGGACTGTTCAACCACCACTGCGCCGGCGGTCTTTGCTCTGCGCTACGGTTGTCCCGTGTACACCGCCGTTTGCTACCGCATGGCACTCGGCCGTTGGCGGATTGAGATTGGCGACGAGATTCCCACACATACAACCGGGCAGCCGCGGCCGGTCGAGGCGATCACGCGCGACATCAATGCGGCGTTCGAGGTCGCGGTGAGGCGGGATCCGGCCAACTGGTTTTGGGTGCATCGGCGGTGGAAGCGCCCCGGACGTCCGGCGCGAACCACGGCGAGTTCGGCCGAGCCCGTGATCGAGGAGTTCTGAGTTGCTTCCCTCGCAGTCCTAGTGAACGCCGTTGGTCAAATCCTCGTCCGCGGGGTCAACTGGTTGGGTGACGCTGTCATGACCATGCCGGCGCTCCAACGCTTGCGCGAACACTTTCCGTCCGCGCGGATCACCCTCCTCACCGTCCGGAAGCTGGCGGACCTTTGGCTGTGCCATCCGGCGGCGGATCAAGTGTGGGCGGTCGGCGACGAGGGCCTTTGGACCGTGGCAAGGCGGTTGCGCCGGGGACGATTTGACCTCGGCGTGATCTTCCCGAACTCGTTTCGTTCGGCCTTCGAACTGTGGCTGGGCGGCGTTCGCGAGCGGATCGGCTACGCGGCCAACGGTCGTTCGCCGCTTCTTTCCCGCCCGGTGTCGCGGCCTTCTCGCTTCGTCCCGATGCGCAAGCGCTCCGTGACCGAAATCAAACGATTGATTGCCGGTTCGGCCAGTTCCCCGCTCGACCAATCCCCGCAGCAGGCTGCGACGCATCACACCGATCACTACCTCCACCTCGTTTCGGCGGTGGGCGCCAGTGCCATGCCCTGCCCGCCGGTGATGGCGGTGGTCGGGAAGGAACAGCTCTCCGTTCGGGGGCGGTTCGGGCTGACGAACGACGTGACGTGGCTGGGTGTCAATCCCGGCGCGGAGTACGGACCGGCGAAGCGCTGGCCGGCTGAACGATTCGCGGCGGTCGCGCGGGAGGTCGCGGCCTGGCCGGGGTGGGGCGTGGTGATCTTCGGCGCCCGGGCGGACCAACCAACTGCCTGCGCCATCGCGACCGAGTTGGCGCGCGGCGGCAACAGGGCAGGGGAGCCTCGGCTGGTGAATCTGGCCGGCAGGACCTCGCTGCGCGAGCTCTGCGCAGCACTGAGTGTCTGTCGCGTGTTGGTGACCAACGACACCGGCCCGATGCACTTGGCGGCCGCGCTGGGCGTTCCGGTCGTCTCGGTGTTCGGGAGTACTTCGCCGGAATTGACCGGGCCCGGGCTACCCGGGGATGAACATCATGAGATCGTTCGGTCGAGCCCGCCGTGTGCCCCTTGTTTCCTTCGCGAATGCCCCATTGACCTGCGCTGCCTCACCGCCGTCCAGCCGTCCGCCGTGCTGGCGGCGGTGACGCGCCTGGTCGCGCGAACGGAATCGGCCCGCGCTGCGGGATGATCGGCTTCCATCAGGCAAATCTACCGACACCAGCGAACCGCGCCGTGAGCACCCCGCTCCAACCTCGTGCGCGCAGCGCCGGTGAAAAGTCGGGTAGTGCTGCCGGAGCGGATTGGTGGCATTCCGCAGAATCATCGCCCCGGGAACTCGAAGTCCCGCGGTGGGCGGCGCTCCTGTTCCCGGCGCTCGCCGGGGGAATGGGTTGGGGCATTCGCGGCCAATATGGCCACGAGACGGGCGCGATGATCGCGGGCGTGCTCGTGGCGTTGGTGTTGGCCTTGTTGTTTTGCCCGGGCGCGCCCGCGGCCCGCGCGGCGCGGGCGGTCGCTTGGGTAACCCTGGCGATGGGGATTGGGGGTTCAATGACCTACGGTCAAACGATCGGCCTGACGCAGGATCCGGCGATGGTCGGTAACTGGGCCGCGCTGCGCTGGGGGATGTTGGGATTGGCGGTGAAGGGCGCGATTTGGATCGGGTTCGCCGGCGCCCTTCTGGGCATGGGCCTGAGCGGTCGTGAATATCGGTGGCGCGAGGGGGTCGGGCTGATGCTGACGTTGCTGGTGGTGTGCTTTGCGGGTATCCGGTTGCTGAACGAGCCGTACGATCCCGCGAACCGCACGCTGCCTCCAATCTACTTTTCCGCTGACTGGCGTTGGTTACCGGACGCGGCCCTGAAACCGCGGCGTGAAGTGTGGGGTGGGCTTCTGCTGGCGCTGCTCACGCTGCAGGCGTATCTGGCCTCGCGTCGCGATGCCCTGGGGCTCCGACTCGGCCTCTGGGGTCTGGCGGGCGGGGCGGTCGGGTTTCCGTTGGGACAAGCCGTGCAAGCGTGGGCGGCTTGGAATAGCGAGGCGCTGCAAGCCGGCGCACTCCGGGAGCTTCTGCCCCTGATCAACTGGTGGAACTTCATGGAAACGATCTTCGGTGCCGTGATCGGCACGGCGCTGGGGCTGGGGTTGTGGCTCAATCGAGCAAGAATCTTTGAGGGGACACCCCAAACCATGCCGGCAGTCACGGGCGGCCGCGTGGTCGAAGCGACTTTGCCCGGCTGGCTCGAGGGCATTTTGCTCGCGATGCACGTCGCGCTGCTGGTCGCCGCCGAATTCCTTGCCGTTCGCTGGTTTAGTGCGGTCTATGGCTTTGGTCTGGTCATGGTGACTGTCCCACTGGTCGCGGTGGCGGGCGGGCGCTGGTGGCCGTACTTGGTTGTTTTGCCTTTGGTGATGGTGCCGATTGCGGGCAAGACCGTCATCGCTGTGGTCGAATCAGGAACGTCCGCCGATACCGGGTGGCCGTGGGTGTTCTGCTTCGTCTTGCCGCTTGTTCTGACCTCGGTCGCAATGTTCCGATTCGGCCGTCCGGCGGACCGGATGCGCCCGGCCGAATGGTTTCTCCGGCCATGCCTCTTGCTGCTCACGTGGTTGTTCTTCGGCTTGAACTTTGGGGTCTTTCGATTCCCGTGGCCGTGGGAGGCGTGGACCGCGCGCACGCCCAACGCGCTGGTCTTCGCCCTTTGCGCGGTCGGCTTGACGTGGCTGGCTCTGCGCCGCCGCCACCGAACAAGGCCTCCTCCGTGTTCGCCTGCGGCGGCCCGCAATTCCAACTGCTGGCCCAGCGCCACTGCGTCCCCACCATTCACTTCGTACTGAGTGACGGCGACGGGAGCTCGGTACGTCCGCGCGGAAAGCAGTTGCTGCTGCACCTGACTGTCGGAGCGCTCGCTCGGCCGGCGGCTTGGAACGCTTGGTGGCAAACGGAGCCCCTCTTTTCGCCTCTCAACCCCTTTCTCGACCTCACCTCGCACGGCTGGAAAATGACAAATACTCCTGGCCAGCCCACGGTCTTTTCATTTGGCGCGGTGCTTGACGAGTGCTTGGAAAGGGATGCGGGGATCGTGCTGGGAGCGTTCCTGTAATTGGGGCCAGGAAGGCTCGGGGTGAAGATCCGCCTTGAGCGCCACCAGGCAGACGCGCAG
>CALJWR010000003.1 GCA_937976685.1 uncultured Verrucomicrobiae bacterium | reverse complement strand
GCGAGTGGGCCAGCGGGATGGCGTTGTGGGAGGTGGGCTCGGCGAAGGGCAGGTGCCGCTGGACCTCCTGGGCGAAGCCGATCTGGCCCAGGAAGGAAATGAAACTGGCCAGCCCGCCGAAGGGCGAGATGGCCTTGGGCGGTTCGTCCCGAACGAGCTGGGTCTGGCCGAAGCGGGCGGTCACTTCGGTGCGGGTCGTTTTGTGCGGGGTGGGCGAGGTTGATTTGAGCATCAACTCCTATGCCCGCAACCCCGTTCGCAAAGCGACCTCTTTTCCGCTTCGGGAGTCGGGCTGAGTCCAATTGTAATGCCCGCATGGCCGACACACTCGGTGGCTGCCCTGATGCGTGAGCGGCAACCCCGCGTCGGCCCCGCTTGAAAACGTGTCCGCTAAACGTGCTCAGGATGCTCTCAATCGCTTCGGTCTGGTGTTGTTCCTGCGCGCATTGCGGCGCGGCAGAGCGCCATTGGCCTTTTGGGCGTTGCTTCCGTTCTATGGGCGGACGCCAAAGTCGGCACGGGATCAAAAAGACAATGCACAAAGATTTTCTCATGATGACCAAACTGGTGCTCCTCGCGCTCACCTCCAGCCTGACCTGGCTGGCTGCCTGTGCCTCTTGGGCTGCCGAACCTTCGCCGCATCCCACGCCGGATAAGCCTTTCCGGATCTGGCTCAATCCCGCTGGGGGCGGACGCCTCTTCGAGGGCTTGGGAGCGCTCAGCGCCGGCGGTACCAGCCGGCTGTTGCTGGATTATCCGCCGCGGCAGCAGGCCGAGATATTGGATTTCCTTTTCAAGCCGAAGTTCGGGGCTTCTCTGCAACACCTCAAAGTCGAGATCGGGGGCGATTCGACAGTCGCGTGCGGCGTCGAACCCAGTCACATGCGCTCGCGGCGCGACTATAATCCGAACCGGGGATACGAATGGTGGCTGATGAAGGGGGCCCTGAAGCGCAATCCGAATATGATCCTGGATTGCCTCGAGTGGGGGGCGCCGGCCTGGATCGGAGACGGGGACTTGCTTTCCGCGGATAATGCCGACTACATCGTCTGTTTCCTGAAAGCGAGCCGCAAGACGCACGGGCTCAAAATCCGTACGTCGGCATCTGGAACGAGATGCCCTGGACGCCCGAATACGTCAAGCTGCTCCGCCACAAGCTTGACCGGGCGGGGTTCAAAGACGTGAGCATTGTCGCGGCGGACAGCTTCAACGACTGGAGCGTGGCGGATCGAATGCGCGAAGACCGCGCTTTGTACGACGCCATCGCAGCGGTAGGCGTGCATTACCCGAAATCCAAATCCACGCCCGCCGCGCAAGCATTGGGCAAGCCGCTCTGGTCCAGCGAAGATGGGCCGTGGTTGAGCGATTGGGATTCGGCGTCGCCCTACTCGGCCTCGCTGGCGAGCACCTTTAATCGCAACTACATCGAAGGTCGCATGACGAAGACGGTCGTTTGCGCCGCGCTGTCAGCTTTTCCCGAGGTGTTCTTCATTCCGGACACCGGGATTGTGACCGCGCGCTGGCCCTGGTGCGGCCATTACCGGGTGCCGCCGGCGGTTTGGGTCGTGGCGCACACGACGCAATTCGCGGAGCCGGGCTGGAAGTATATTGACTCGGCCTGCGCGCTACTGTCCGCCGGCGGCAGCGTGGTTGCCCTGCACAACCCCAACACAGGAGATTGGAGTGTGATCATCGAAACCTTAGACGCCAAGAGCGTCCAAACGATGGAAGTCGCCTTGGGCGAGGGGCTGAAGGCCGGCACGGTTCGGGTCTGGCAGAGCACCCAAGCCGAGCAATTCATCAGGCAACCGGACTTGGCCCTCGCGGTGCCCGCCTCGCTGCGCCTGGTCGTGGAAACCAACGCGCTGTATTCACTGACCACCACCGAAGGACAGCAAAAAGGAGAGACCTCGCCGCCGGCGCTTTCTCGGCTTCCCCTGCCGTACGCGGAGGATTTCGAGCGATACAACGTCGGCAGCATGCCCCGCTACTTCTGTGACCTGGTGGGCGCGTTCGAGGGGGTGAAGCGCGCTGACGGAAAAGGCCAGGCACTCCGCCAGGTGCTTGACCGGCGTCCGACCGACTGGTCGCCTGATTGGATCAATCATTACCCCCACACCTACCTGGCGGAAACGAACCTGACCGATTACTCCTGGAGCGCGGAAGTGATGCTCGAGAAGCCCGGCTGGGCTGGGATCATAGGCCGCGTCTCGCGCTTTGCATGTCTCCCTGTGCCAATGACGGGCTATTTCGAGAATCTGGTCGGCTACTCGCTCGTCTTTAATCACAACGGCGTTTGGCATCTGCGCTTGGGCGAAAATGTGCTGGCCAAGGGACAACTCAAATTGCGTGCTTGCCAATGCCACGCGCTGAGACTAGCCCTAAAAGAAGCGTATAACGAGCGCTTCTGTGCTGCGACATGCCAAGACGGCCGCGTTGGTCTCGGTTTCCCACATCCTATTGTGTGGTTGAACCTAAGTGTCTCTGTTCGACGGCCACTTTCTCCGGTTTTTGTCTGTTGGCGCCGTGCGTGGACACACTCCGCCCGTCGGAACCTGCATCAGTCCGGCTTGTGGCGTACCTATCCAGGAACCAGTCGCTGGAGCCGCTCGAAGGTGGCAAACAAGTCCCGCAGCCAGGGGGTGTAGTTCAGGATCCGCAACACGATGCGCCGCCCCGTCCTCACAATCTGGCAGGGCAACAGCACGATCGCCTGCAGGAAACTCCGAAACTCCATCTTCAAGAGCTCCAACCCCCGCTCCTGCGCCGGCACCAGCAGCGCAAACCACGCCTTCAGATTCCAAGCCAGCGCCGTCATCACCATATAGGCCCAGTGGCTCACCAAGTCGTCCACCGGCATCCGCATCGCGTTGACCCCGTGCTTGAGCTGCGCAATGACATCCTCCTGGTCGCACCGCCCGTCGGCCCGCGCCACCACGCCCGGACGGTCCAGGTCCCGGCGGTTCGTGAGATAGAAAAAGTACCGCACTTCGTCGAACAGGACCTGTTCGCCCCGCTGCACGCTCAGGTTCTTGCGCACGATCACCAGCCGGTAGGTCTTCCGGCAAGCCGCCGGCCGGTACTCGATTTCGGCGACGTCTTCGCCCACCAGCACCACGTTCTGGAAACCCTTCTCCCGGACGATCCCTTCCTTGGCCCGCTCGGGTGTGGTGCGTGGCTCGGTCAAGATCTCGTACTTGGGCAATCGCTCCAGCTTCGTCCACGCCTGGGCGGACAAGGCGTCGGCCAACCCCACCGCCTTCGCGTGGGCGTCCAGACCGAGGATGAATGTGGTGCCCTGCGCGTCCCAGCGGTCCAGGTGTTGGGTGTGGGAGAAGTAGGTGTCCCCACGCAGGGTCACCTGACCCGCGAAGGCGCCACCAGCGCGATCGCCCGATCAATCCACGCCACGCTGTCCTCGTGGCTGACCGCGTTGCCGGGGCGGTTCACCAACCGCTGTATATTGCGCCGGGCAGTCCGTGGGAGAACGCGTATGTGGAATCGTTCAACAGCCGACTGCGGGACGAGCATTTGAACCGCGAGGAATTTGCCTCCCTGTTGGAGGCACAAGTCCTGGTCGCCGGGTGGCGGCGGGACTACAACGAAGCCAGGCCGCATTCGGCGCTGGACTATCTGGCCCCGGCGGTATTTGCCGCGCGCTGGCGCGCTCCGGTCGGGGCTGTGCCCCTCCCTGCGCACGCCAGCGCGGAAACCCTGAAACCATGAACCAAAACTCTCATAGCAAGTGGATCAATAAATGGGGGCTTGCC
>CALJWR010000002.1 GCA_937976685.1 uncultured Verrucomicrobiae bacterium | reverse complement strand
GTGATGGACTGCATTGATTGCCACAACCGCCCGGCGCACATCTACAAGAAGCCGAACGACGCCGTGGATCTCGCGTTGGCGCTCGGCACGATTGATCGCGGGCTGCTCTCCGTCCGCAGCAATGCGACTTACTTGCTGACCCAGCCGTACGCCAGTGTGGCGGAGGCCATGACCGCGATCGCAAGCGGGATGGAGGAACGCTATCCGGGCGACGATCGGGTCAAGCCGGCCGTGGCCGCCCTCCAGCAGATCTACCGGGAGAACTTCTTTCCCGCGATGAAGGCCACCTGGCGCGAATACCCCGAGCACATCGGGCACAAGGACTGGCCGGGGTGTGTCCGCTGTCACGATGACAATCACCCCTCGGCGGACGGACAAAAAAACATCGGCTTCAAGGACTGTCACACGTGCCACGAGATTCTTTCGCAGGGAGCCGGCCCGGACCTGATGAACCTCACGCCGGGCGGACAGGAGTTCAATCACCCGCTGGAACCGTATGATCCAGAATTCAAGTGCCATGACTGTCACACCGGCGGGCCTTGAAGGTTTCCTCCGGGCGTGGTGGCGACCGGGGTTGTTTGGCCTTCTCGTCCTCGTTGCGCTGTCTGGGGCCGGGCGGGCACAGACAGACCCGGCCGCCAACGAGTCGGTCCCTGAAGGCCCGGCGGTACCGGTGTTCACCAACGCTGACTGCCTCGATTGTCACACCGATCCGACGTTGACCAAGACCGTTGGGGGTCAGGAGGTGCCGCTGGCGGCGTTCGACACGAAGCGTTTCGAGAAATCCGTGCATGGCGTCCTGCTTTGCACGGATTGTCACATCGGAGTGAAGCCTGACCATGACCCTGGAGTCGCGCCGGCCTCGTGCGGCGACTGTCATGAGGCCGCGGCCAAGGAGTACTCCGTCAGCATCCACGGTTTCAGCCACTCCAAGGGCGGGATTGCCGCCTCCTGTGCCGACTGCCACGGGAGTCACTACATGGCGCCGGTCAAGCAGCTCGATTCACCGGTGTTCAAACTGAACCTTCCGCGCACGTGCGCGAAATGCCACAGCGACGCGAAACTGACGGAGCAGTACCGGATCAAGGCCCCCGAGGCCGCCGCGCAGTTTCTCGACAGCATTCACGGCCATGCGTTGCTGAAGATGGGACTGATCGTGGCCCCGTCCTGCAACGATTGTCACGGCGTCCACAACATCATTCCCGGTACCTACACCAACTCTCCGGTCCACAAACTCCACATCAGTCACACATGCGGCAAGTGCCATGTCGGCATCGAGGACATCTACAACGCGAGCGTTCACGGCCAGTTGCTGGCCAGGCGGGATCCGAAGGGTCCGGTCTGCACCGACTGTCACACCGCCCACGCCATCGAGCCGCCGCGAACCAGCGGGCACTTCAAGGCGGTGAGCGATGAGCGTTGCGGCAAGTGTCATCAGGACCGGCTGACGCACTATCGGGACACCTACCACGGCAAGGCGATGGCGCTCGGACGACCGAACGTGGCCCCCGATGTCGCCGCCTGCTACGACTGCCACGGCCATCACGACGTGCTGCCGCACACCGACCCGCGCTCCAAACTCGCCCCGCAGAACATCCTGGCCACGTGCCAGCAGTGTCACCCCCGGGCCAACGTCGGGTTCACCGCCTACAAACCGCACGCCAACCCGCTGGATCGCGCCAACTACAAGGCACTCAACAACGTTTTCCTCTTCATGACCACGCTGCTCATCGGGGTGTTCTCCTTTTTTGGGGCCCACACCGCGCTCTGGCTGGGGCGGTCGGCCTACGTGTTCCTGTGGGACTCGAAAAAGTTTCGCGAGGCAAAGGTGGAGGCACAGGCGGATGACGAGTGGTTCACCCGATTCCTGCCTTTCGAGCGGTTTCTGCACTTCCTCGTCGTGACGAGTTTTCTGCTGCTGGTGGTTACCGGCATGCCGCTCAAGTTCTATTACACCGACTGGGCGCGCGGTCTCTTTCGGCTGATGGGCGGTCCCGAAGTGGCGCGAAGCCTCCACCATTTTGGCGCGCTGATCACCTTCCTCTATTTCGGGCTGCACCTCTCGTCGCTGATGCTTCGAGGCTGGCGCAATCGTCGGAATCTGCGCGACCTAAAGACGGGGCGGATTTCGCCGGCGTCGCTGAAATCGGCGCTCTTCGGGCCGGATTCCATGATCCCGACCCTGCAGGACTGGCGCGACTTCGTTGCCCACCAGAGGTGGTTCTTCGGCAAGGGACCTCGCCCGCAATTCGACCGCTGGACGTACTGGGAGAAATTCGACTACTTCGCAGTGTTTTGGGGCGTCTTCGCGATTGGTCTCTCGGGCTTGGTGATGTGGTTTCCCGAGTTCTTCACGCGCTTCCTGCCCGGGTGGATCATCAATGTGGCGCTCATCGTCCACTCGGACGAGGCCCTGCTGGCGGCGGGCTTCATCTTCACCATCCATTTTTTCAACACCCACTTCCGGCTGGAGAAGTTTCCGATGGACACGGTGATCTTCTCCGGCCGCATTTCGAAAACCGAGATGCTCCACGAGCGCCGGCGCTGGTACGACCGGCTGGTCGCGCAGGGGCGGCTGGATCAGCACCGCGTCAGGGACGAGTGGGAACGCTGGAAGGGGATTGCCCGCTCGATGGGGTACCTCTTTTTCGGGGTCGGCGTCGTCCTGCTGGTTTTGATCGTGTACGCCATGACCTCCCGGCTCACCCACTGAAGCGCACTACCCGACTGCGGAGGACAAACTTTCATGCAAACCAAGTTCCGGCGACGCTGGTGGAACGCCGTCTGGGCAGTCTTGGTGTCGGTCTCGGTGCACGCCGCCGATGCCATTCCGGACGAGGACTGCATGCAGTGCCACGGCGACCGGGACCTGACGAAGGAAACCGCGGATGGACGTTCCGTTTCCATGTTTGTGGAGGTCGCGAAGCTCAAAGCCTCGCGCCACAGCACCAACACGTGTTGGAGTTGTCACAGCGACATTGGCCCGGGCCATCCCGACGACGGCATGGCCGTGAAGCCCGTTGACTGCGCAAGCTGCCATCGGGAGCAGTCGCAGACCTACGGCGCGAGCGTTCACGGCGTGGCCCTGCTGCGGGGCGAACCGGGCGTGGCCACGTGCAAGGACTGCCACGGCGGCCACCAGGTCCTGCCCCGCAGTTCGCCTGAATCCCTGCTGAACCCCGCGCAACAGGCGAGGATTTGCGGCGGGTGCCACGAAAAGGAGGCGGCCGAAGTGACGGAAAGTGTGCATGGCGTGGCCTTGCTGCAGGGCAAGAGGGACGCTCCCGCCTGCACCGACTGCCATTCGGAGCACAAGATCGAGCAGTTAAGGGGCGCCGCTCCGATCCGGATCGCCGAACGGGTTTGCAGCCAGTGCCACGCCTCCGAACGGATCAACGCGAGATACCGCATGCCTGCGGATCGCGTGAAGACCTTCCTCGGCAGCTATCATGGCCTGGCCGCCCGCCTGGGATCCACGCGCGCCGCGAACTGCGCGAGCTGCCACGGCGTGCATTCCATTCTGCCTTCCAGCGACCCGCGCTCGAGCATTCACCCGAGCAACCTGGTCCAGACGTGCGGTCAATGTCATCCCGGGGCGACGGAGAACTTCGCGTTGGGGCGCATCCATACCGATCTTTCCACGGGCGACGACATCGGCAGCGTGGTCAACCGCTGGGTGCGTCGCGTGTACCTCGGTTTGATCGTGGTGGTGGTGGGCCTGCTGGCCTCCCACAATGCGCTGCACTGGTGGCGCAAGGCGGCGGCCGCGCGGCTGGCGTCGCTGGCGGGTGAACCGCGAATGGACCTGGGCCAGCGTTGGCAGCATCTGTTGCTGGCCGTGAGCTTCATCATTCTGGCCTGGTCCGGCTTTGCTCTGAAGTTTCCGGATTCCTGGGCGTCGTGGCTGCTGGGGGCGGACGAAGGAATCCGCCGGTGGAGCCATCGCGTGGCCGCGCTGGTACTCGTCGGGCTGGGGCTGTTCCACCTGGGCTACATCTTCTTCACCCGCAACGGACGACAGTTGGTCCGGGACTTCCTGCCGACGCGCGGGGACGTAATTGCGCTGAAGCGCATGACCCGGTACCTGCGCGGCCGGGGTCCCGCGCCGGCACCCGACGGGCGTTTCGGCTACGCGGAGAAGATTGAGTATTGGGCAGTGGTGTGGGGCACGATCATCATGGGGGTCACGGGCTTCATGATCTGGTTCCCCGTGGCCACCAGCCACTTTCTCCCCCGGTGGGCAGTGGAAGTCGCCACCATGATTCACTACTACGAAGCCATTTTGGCGTGCCTGGCGATTATTGTCTGGCACTTCTATCAGGTGGCGTTTGATCCGGACGTGTATCCGCTGAACTGGTCGTTCTGGACTGGTCGCAAGGCTCGCCCGGCCGAGGACGTCGCCCGGTCGCGGACACCCGCTTCTGCCCCGGCGCAGGGGGGCGATGCCGTTGATGTCCGGCCGCGCAACGGGCCACCTGCCCGTTGATGTCCGCCCGAAATCGCGACAGGCCAAAAAAAGGCAAGAATTCGCCAAGAAGGGTGTAGTGCGCTTTGCGCGGTCCAGCAGTATCTGCCGCGTGAACCAAGCAGCTCACCATGCCTGCGGTCTCCGGGGAGAAAGTCTGATGGACCTCCTGTTTGGCTCCCCGCTGCCGCGTCCGTCTTAGCAACCTCGCCAACCGTTGAAACCTGCCATGATCGCACAAGACAACAACCAGAAGCATCGCCGGCCGGGCCTGTGGGGCAGGCTGAGCGTGGGTATCGTGGTTCTTCCGGTGGTGGTAACCGCGGGAGACATGTACCATCCGCCGGCCACCTGGCCGGGCGGCTTGGATCCCCGCGCGATGCTGCTCTCCATCTCCAAGGGCGAGACCTCTGCCACCGTCACTTGGACGGCGCCACGCGGGCCGTTCCAAGTGGAGATGAAACCCAGCCTCGACTCCGGAACCTGGCAACCGGTCGGCGCTCCTACCATGAATGAGTCTGCCGAAATCCCGCTCGGCGATGGCAACGGATTCATTCGGGTGGCGGCCGGGAACGGCAACTACGTCGGCCAGGAGGCCGTCTGGAACTGCGGCATCTGTCATCCCGACGCGCACCAGGCCTGGAGCGAGACGAGCCACGCCCGGGCGTTCGAAACCTTGCGGGCGATCGGGATGCATCGGAACCCCCGATGCCTGCCCTGTCACACCGTCGGCTACGGTTTGCCAAACGGCTTCAAAGATGAGGCCACCACGCCGAACCTGGCCGGCGTGCAGTGCGAGAGCTGCCACGGACCGGCGGGTGATCATTTGAGCAATCCCCGGGATCCGTCACTGCGGCCCACCATCACCATTGCTTCGGAGGTTTGCGGGGGGTGTCACAACGACTTCCATCATCCCACCTACGATGAATGGTCCCGGGCCGGCCATGCGAAGGTGACGCTGCCGGACATGTTCAATGCCGGGGTGGGGCGCATGTACCAGTGCGGCGTCTGTCACTCGGGAGCCGTCCGCAGCTCGGTGGTCAAGGACTATGAGGCGGGGGGCGATGGTTCCACCGTGCGTCCTCCCAGCGTCAACGACGCCAACTCATTCGCCCAGGAATGCACCACCTGTCACGACCCGCACCGGAAGTTTGACACGGTCACGGAGCTGGGGCTGCCGGCGCAGCCCGCGCAGCTTCGCAATCCGGTCAGTTCCGTCCGATTCATGTCGTACGTCACCTCGACCAATGCGACGGGATTTGCCGAGCAGTACGATCCCACCATTCAGCTTTGCGGCCAATGCCACAACGAACGTGGGGCGACGTGGGCCAACTCGACCGCCCGCCCGCCCCACCACTCGCCCCAGTACAACATCCTGATTGGCCAGGCGGTGGATCCCCGGTTCGACACGAACACCCTGAACGGTCAGCCGATTTCGTTCAACTTAGGGCCGGCGGGCCACGGTGACCCGACGGTGCCGGCGCCGCTCGGGAATCCCGGACAATGCACCGCCTGCCACAACCGGCCAACTCATCCGGATGACCTTTCGCCCACCAAGCCCGCCTACACCGGCCACCAGTTCACCGTCGAGCCGCTCGCGTGCGCCGAGTGTCACGGTTTTCTCGGGCTGCCCGAAGCCAGCGAAATCGCCGAGGGCGGCATTGCCTTCATCCAGGCGGGTGTCCGCAAGGCCATCGCCGACACCGTGGCCGCTCTGAATGCGTGGGCCGACACGAAGATCGAAGACTTGTACGTTCCCGGCTCGACCAACTACGTGGCTTTCTTTGGCGTCAATACCCCGGCCGCGGTCGTGCCGTGGGAGTTTACAAACATCGGGCAGTTAAATCCGGGCAAGCGCGGGCCGTCGGCCGCCGCGCAGGCCCGCATCAGCCGGTATGCGCCGGAGATCCTCAAGTCACGGTTCCTGCTTTACCTGGTAGAACACGACGCCAGCTACGGCGTCCACAACCCGCCCTACGCCCGGCACCTGCTCAAGACGGCACTCGAACTCGCCCGAAACGCGCCCGGGATCCCGGCGGAATAGACTGTCCCTCACCTCGCTGCCAACAGCGCATGGTGTTTGCGAGTCCGCGGTGGTCGGTCATTGGTCCGGCCGCCGCGGACTTTTTCGTGGCGTGGCACCGGACTCTGAGCGACCGGGCAGTTGCCAATTCTCCGCTCCGGGAGAGACGCCGTCCTGACTCGGGGCTGCCCGGTGGGCGGCCAGCCAAGCTTGCTTTTTGAGTTCCCGCTTCCAGACTGCCGTCCGCCGGCAGAACCAGTTATCGAATCGAGCCCAGTCCCGACGCTTTACGACATCGCCATGCGCACCACGTACGTTCCCCCGCTGACTGCGGAAACCGCCAAGGAGGCCGCCCGCCGCGCCGCCGCGGCCAGCCCGTTCGCCGACCTTGCAACCAAGCCGCCCAAGTGCGACGTGTTGCTGGTGGGCTTCGACTTCGGAACCAACACGTCGTGTGTCAAGGCTGCCTACCTGGGCGCCAACGAGCTGCTGCTGAGCGAAATCGTTCCCACGGTCGTGGGCTACGCGCGTGATGGCATCGTCGAAAACCTCCTCCCGGACAATGCGAAGATCCTTTTCGGACAACTCGCCCAGCGGAACCGGATGTACCTGCGCATGGTGCCACCCATGGCCAACGGCGTGATCGCGGACGCCGCCGCCGCGGTGGATTTTTGCCGGTACGTGCGCGGTTTGATTCAGGCGCCCAACGAGGTGGAGACCCGCGCGGTGGTCGGATTGCCCGCCAACGCCGACCGCACGGCCCGCGAGAATCTCGCGAAGACGCTGACCGGACTGTTCGACAAGATCCTGCTGATTCCCGAGCCGTTCCTCGCCGCGCTTGGTTTCCGCGACGAGTCCAAGCTCTCCGACCCTGCCTACAACGACCCGGTTCGCAACTCGCTGTTTGTGGACATTGGCGCGGGCACCACGGATGTCTGCATGGTGCAGGGTTACTTCCCGACCGCGGAAAGCCAGGTCAGCGTGGAGTTCGCCGGCGACCGCGTGGACATGCTCATCATGGAGGCAATTCGCCGCGAGTACCCGGACGTGAACCTTTCCCTGGCGAAGGTGCGGGAAATCAAGGAGCGGCATTCGTACGTCGGACGCTGCGAATCGCCGGCAGTCGCGAACCTTGTCATCGGCGGCAAGATGCGGAAGCTGGACTTCACCGCCGCGATCGGCGACGCCTGCAAGCAGTTGCTCGAACAAGTCTTCGATTGCGTGCGGACCGTGGTCGCCCGGGCGTCCTCGGACAGCGTGGGTGAGTTGATTCAAAACATCGTGCTGACCGGCGGCGGCAGTTGCATCCGCAATCTCGACACCGAACTCCAGCGGCTGCTCGCGGAGGATGGCTACGAAAAGCCCGGGGTGCAGAGCATCGGCGCCGGCCACAAGGAACTCGTTGCCAAAGGGGCGCTGGTCGCCGGCCGCCAAGCGCGGGAGAATCAGTGGTCGCTGCTCGCCTGAGCAGCGAGGCCAGCCCCCAGTTCGTAGCCGAGAAACGCGAGGCAGTAGAGCGCGGCG
The DNA here is from genome assembly GCA_937976685.1 of uncultured Verrucomicrobiae bacterium. GTDB lineage: Bacteria > Verrucomicrobiota > Verrucomicrobiia > Limisphaerales > J093 > JADJWF01. The sequence goes on along the minus strand of CALJWR010000002.1, from coordinate 3,306 downwards.
GTTTCCGCTCGCAGAACCAACGGTCCCAGCGTGAAGGGTTGCACGCCGGCGGCCTCCACTGCGTCGAGTTCGGCCGGCGTGAAGTCTCCTTCGGGCCCGATCCACACCGTCACGGTGGCCGGATTGCGCCCGCACTCGGCGCGATACTGCTCGATCACGGCGCGGGGATGCCGGCGCGCGGGCCGCAGCGAACCCACCAGCGCGAGGTCCACCGCCTCCGCTCGCGCCAGCGCCGGGCCGAGTCGCTCTGGTTCCTCGATCCGCGGCAGCCAGGGGTTGCCACACTGCTTGACCGCTTCGATGGCCAAGTCGCGCCAGCGCGCCGTCTTCCCGCGGGCCTCCTCGCTCCCAAACTGCGGCACACTCCGCTCCGTGAACACCGGCAGAATGCGCGCCACTCCTAGCTCGGTCGCTTTTTGCATCACCCAGTCCATGCTCTTCGCCTTGGTGACCGCCGGGTACAGCGTGACCTGCCAGGGCAAAGGCGGGTGACGTCGCATCGCGAACTTCTTCAGGCAGACGACGGTCCGTGATTCGCCTTCGACGACACACCGGTATTCCGCCCCGGCGCCGTCCAACACCGTGACCTCGTCGCCCGGGCGCAGCCGCAAGACATGGCGCGCGTGGTGGGCGTCACCTTCGCGGAGCGTCAGGAGGTCGTCGCTGCTCTCGGAAGGCGGGAGGAAGAAGCGATGCATCGCGGTGGGACCTCGCGGCGATCGGACCACGTCCGGCCGGCGCAGCTATCGGAACAGATCTTTGGCCCGCTCGAAAAAGGACTTGATCCGCGGGTTCACGCTCGAATCGCAGGTCGCTGCGAACTCTTCAAGTTTCGCGCGTTGGTGGCTGTTGAGCTTGGTGGGCACTTCCACCACGACACGGACGTGCAGGTCTCCGAAACCGTATCCCTGGACATTCCGGACACCTTTGCCTTTCAGGCGGAAGACAGTGCCCGATTGGGTGCCCGCCGGAATCCGAATGTGCGCCGCGCCCGTGAGGGTGGGCACTTCGATCTCCGCTCCCAGCGCTGCCTGCACGAAGCTGATCGGCACTTCGCAGAGCAGGTCATCCCCCTCGCGCTGAAAGATGTCATGCGGACGCACGTGCAGGACCACGTACAAGTCACCCGCCGGCCCGCCCCGGACGCCGGCCTCGCCCTTGCCGGCGAGCCGCAACTTGGTGCCGTTGTCCACCCCGGCGGGAATGCGCACGGGGATGCGGGAGGGCCGCTGCACCAGGCCGCTCCCCCGGCACGTTCGGCAGGGGCGCTCGACCACCCGGCCGCTGCCGTTGCAGCGCGGACAGCCCTGCCGTACCCGCATGAACCCGCCGACCACCTGTTCCACCTGCCCCCGGCCGCCGCAAGTCGGGCATGCCTTTCGTCCCGAACCCGCCTCGGCGCCGGAGCCCGCGCAGGCGTCGCAGATCTCCGATTTCGCCACGCTGATCTCCTTCTCGCAGCCCAGCGCCGCCTCCTCGAAGTCAATCTCCAGCTCGTACACCAGGTCCTCGCCTTGAGCTGGACCCTGCGGGTCGCGCCGGGTTTCGCCGAAGAACTGGCTGAAGATGGACTCCGCGCCACCGCCGCCGAACACCTCGCGAAACAGGTCGGCCGGGTCGTGAAACCCACCGAAATCACGGAAACCGCCCCCGCCGCGTCCGCCTCCCCCGGCGCGCGCCCGCGGGTCAAATGCGGCGTGTCCGTGCTGGTCGTAGGCGGCCCGCTTTTGCGGGTCGCTCAACACCTCGTACGCCTCGCCCACCTCCTTGAACTTCTCCTCCGCCGATTTGTCGCCGGGATTCCGGTCCGGATGGTACTTGAGGGCCAGCTTGCGGTAGGCCTTCTTGATCTCCTCTTCGTTGGCGGATTTGCCGACCCCGAGGACCTCGTAGTAGTCGCGCTTGGCCATGCGGTTCCTGACTTAGGCCGCTGTCACCGCAGGTTGAGCTCCCGGTGCCTTCGCCACCACCACTGTCGCCGCCCGCAGGAGGCGATCCCGGAACTTGTAGCCTTTGCGAAGCTGCTGCACGACGTGCCCTTCCGGGACGGTGGGTGATTCGACCTGCGACACCGCTTCATGCCAGTTCGGGTCAAACATCTGCCCGGTCGCGTCCACCTCCTCCAAACCGGCCTCGGTCAGCACGGCCTTGAGCTGGCTGTTGATCATCGCCACGCCGGCCTTGAGCGAGTCGGCCTGGCCGTTGGCGGTGCTGGCGGCGGCCAGCGCCATCTCGAAGTTGTCCAGCACGGGCAGCAACCGCACGAGCAACGCTTCGTTGGCGTAGCGGATGGCGTCCTGTTTGTCACGAGCCGCCCGTTTACGGAAATTCTCCAGTTCCGCGACCGCCCGCACATAGCGATCCCAGTTTTCGGCCGCCTTCGCGGCATTGGCCCGCAGGTCCGCGAGTTCCTCGGCCGTCGGGACTTCCGGCACCACAGCGCCAGAAGCGGCTGACGCAGCGCCCTCGGCCGGCGAGGCTGCAAGGGGCGCGCCCGGCTCCTGGCCAGCCCCCGCCACCGGATTCGGTTGGTTGTTGTTCTTCTCGGAGTTCATCATTCCTCAAATCCAAAGACCTTCAGGTTACACAGACCAGCGGCCTCCGGCAACTGCCGGGCCGTTCAAGGCCGGCGGCGACGCACCAGTCGGCTGGCGCGCGTACAAGTCCGGCCGCAGGATGCCGACAAAGGGCAGATTGCGATAACGCTCGGCGAAGTCGAGGCCGTAGCCCACCACAAACACGTCGGGCACCGTGAAGCCCGCGTACTCGGCCTGGACCGGCTCCACCCGTCGGGCGGGTTTGTCCAGGAGGACACACGTGCGGACCGAGCGGGGGCCCAGCGCGGCCAGTCGGGTCTTCACCGCGAGCAGCGTCCGGCCGGTGTCCAGGATGTCGTCCACCAGCAGCACGTCGCGGTGGCGCACTTCGAGGCGCAGTTCCTTGGTGAAGACCAGCTCGCGCGAGGCAGTGCCTTCGCGGTAGCTGGAGACGCCCATGAAATCCAGGCGCAGCGGCAGGGCAAGTCGGCGCAGGAGATCCGCCAAAAACACGACCGTTCCGGTGAGCAAGGCCACCACGGTGAGATCGCGCCCGACGTAATCGTGGGTCAGCGCGCGGGCGAGTTCCTGAACACGCCGGGCCAGTTGGGCCTCGGTGATGAGCACGTCCACGAGGTCCGCCCGCCATTGCGGTGGGATCGCGTTTCCGCCCCCCGCGGGATGCGGCGTCGCCAGGGGGTGAACCGGCCAATCGTCCGTCGTCGGCGCGGCGGGAGCGGACTCCACCGATCCGGCCCGCCTGGCGGAC
>CALJWR010000001.1 GCA_937976685.1 uncultured Verrucomicrobiae bacterium | reverse complement strand
CCCTGCGCGTCTGCCTGGTGGCGCTCAAGGCGGATCTTCACCCCGAGCCTTCCTGGCCCCAGTTACAGGAACGCTCCCAGCACGATCCCCGCATCCCTTTCCAAGCACTCGTCAAGCACCGCGCCAAATGAAAAGACCGTGCCCTCCTCAATCATTACGATGCGAATGGGGTTGACAGGTTGAGGGTGGGGAAAGGAACGCAGGGAGTGCGTGGCCGGGAAAAACGTGCTTGGGCGGGCGGCGACAGTCGCAAACTGGGCCAAAAATCAGGTTGTTTTCGCGTTTTGGCGGCTCGGCAGACCAAGCTCCGACACGCCCCGGCATCGGGTCGGGGGGCGGCTGGGAGGCCGCGGACGCCTGTGGGGCGTCAGCCGGTGGCGGCGGCCAGTCGGGGACGACCCGGTGCGTGCGTCGGCCAGACGCGCTGTGCCCAACGCTGCCACCCGCACCACCACGCACCGGGAACCCGCACCCTCGCCACCCATTGGCGCAAGCGCCACGCCATCCGCCCGGGCAGCAGCACCAGCTTCTTCATCAGCGTCTTGACCCGCCAGCCCTGGCAGATGTCAGTCAAGTCCAGCCGCTGGATGGCCACCCCCGGGTCATCGGCCAGCGCCGCACTGAGATTGTAAATCGGGTTGGCCCGGAGCGCCGAGCAGGGCGGCCGGCGCAGCGTGTTCCAAGAATCGAAGCGGCAGGAGATGGTCTCCGCGGCGACCAATCCAGCGTGGAGGGAAGGGGCGGTCTCGGCGACGAACAGGCGCTGGAGTCGGGTGTCTTACTGGGTGATGGCCGTGCTGCGTTTTCAGGCCCAACGGGCGAAAATGTACTCGGGGACGGCGTGCTGGCGGCCGGGCCCGGAGCGAGGGGGGGTCATTTGTCAGGTGGCTCCCTGGCGTTTCGACGATCCGAAGAACGACGGGTTGAAGCGGACGTTCCGGCGCACGTCCTTCCTGGCGGTTCGCCTGCTCGCGAACGCCGGTGTCGCCGCCGAAACGCCGCTGCTGGCCCGCTGGGCCGAGCCCGTTCGGTCAGACGCGCCGGGGCGCTGGCTCGAGGGCTTGTTTCTGGATCTCCCGGAGGAATGGGATGATCCATATCGGTTCTTCCGCGGCTAGCACCGTCTTGCTTCGGAGCGTGAACCGCTCCGTGGCTATGAGCAGACGCAACGCTCGGGCGATGGGGCGTTCGCCCCGCCGCCCCACAACCAGCCGAGCAGGAGGAAAGCCGTCCAGCCGATCGCGGGGATGTAGAGGCTGAATTCGACCACGCTTTGCAGAGCCCACGCGAGCAGCCCCAGCCACACGGCCAAGTTGAGCGGCTTCCGGCGGGCGCCCCGGTGGAGTGCGACGAGCGAGCCCACCACGAGGGCGCCGTAGAGGACGGCACCGACCGCTCCGGTGTCGGAGGCCTGCTGGAGATAGTCGTTGTGCGTGAGCATTGCCATCTCGGCCTCCGGAGGTTTGATGCGACGATAGCAGTGGGCGAAGGTGCCCGGGCCGCTGCCGAGCAGCGGATGCGCGAGAAACGTCTGCCAGCCGGCCGCCCAGTAGTCCATCCGCGCCGCCGCACTGGTGGCGCCCTTGGTGAAGTAGCCCGAGTAGCGCCAAGCAAACCCGGCCAGCCCGATCACGGCCGCCGCCATGATCACGGTCAGCCGCACACGCTGCGGCAGCGGCAGGTGGAGGACCACCACAAACACCACCACCAACGCGATCAGCCAGCCGGCCTTGGATCCCGACCAGTACAGGCACGCCAGCCCCGCCCAGCCGATCAGCGCGGTCAGCGCCAGTCGCGCGACGCGGGGAAGCCGCCAGCCGCCCTGCCAGACGAACAGACCGACGGCGGGCAGCAGGAGCAGGATCGCACCGGCGAGGGCGTTGGGGTACATCATCGTGCCGAAAACGCGATTGCTCGCCACCCGCTTGAGATACTCGGGGCTCAGCTTGTCCCAGTCTGGTTGCGCGTAGATCAAGCGGCGCGTGGCTTCCAGCCCGCCGTAGTGCTGGTCCAGTGCGCTCCAAAGCATCCAAGCGAAACCCGCCGTGACCGGTAACCAGAAGGGCGTTCCCAGTCCCTGCCCCCCCAGGCCGCGCCACCCGACGTAGAAGCACGCCACCACCGCCGTAAGGTAGGGCAGGGTGACGCGGGTCAACTGGGAATCCACCGTCTGGCTCGCACTGACGAATTGCCACAACAACCAAGTTGCCGGCAGCCAGACCAGCCATGGCGGACGCGCCGGCTTTGAGCGGATCAGGCCAAGGGTCAGCAACGCCAATGCGGCCAGCAAGACGTACCCCCACGCCAGCGGCCACGGCTGAAAGACCAATTCGATGCCATCGCGGGGCGGGGTTACCAGGCGATCGAGGATTGCCGGGTTGCCGAACTTGGCGAGGCTCAGCCCCACGAAGCAACCGGCCGCGGCCGTGACCACGTTTTTCGATCGTTCGCCGGCGGTCGTACCGGATATGCCGTTCAGCTCGGCGTCTTGCCGGCCGGTCTTCACAGTCTGAGTTTGAGCAGGCCGACCTCCAGCGTCAGGGCCTCCTGGGCGTTCGTGAACAGTAGTCGCTGAGTGCTCTCGAGGGTGCGAAGATTCTCCATCGCGTCCTTCGCCGAAATCCGGCTGGCCACCTCACGCGAGCAGGCCGACAGTTCCGGCAAGACTTCGCGGCCCTGACCCACGCCGACGGCGTGCAACCAGACATCCCGCAGCCACCAGTACAGGCCGCCCAGCAGATCGCCGCGCTGCCGACGATACTCGGCTTCGACCTGGGCCGCCTGTTCCCGTTCGAGTTGCTCGCGCAATTCGGGTTCCATGTCGGGGAACTTGGCCAACGGCGACTCCGTCTCCAGTTCGTCTTCAATTGCCTCGCGCATCGCCCCGAGGCGGGCGACGAGATTGCCCAACAGCCGGTAGCGGGGAAGCAAGCCGGCGTCGTGCTTGGCCGCCAGTTCGGCAAACTCCCGCACCCACGCGAGGTGGGCCTCGTGCGGCCGGCCGGGCTCGCCGCCCAGGTTGAGCCGCAGGCAGCGCGAAACGATCGTATCCAGCAGGCGTTCGGGTTCGGCGCTCAGCAGGACCAGTACGCAGTGCGGCGGCGGCTCCTCGAGGGTCTTGAGGAAGGCGTTGGCCGCGGCGGTGTTCATGCGGTCCGCCGCCACCAGCAGCGACACTTTGAACGGCGACTGAAACGGTTTGAGATAGACGTTGTCTGTCAGCACGCGCGGCGGCTTGTCCTCGCGCCGGACCAGTTGCTGAATGCGGATGACGCGCAGCTTGGATTCGGGCCGGACCCAGAGAACGTCCGGGTGACTCTCCTCCTCGATCTGCCGACAGCTCCGGCACTGATCGCAGCAATCCAGCGGAGGGCCGTGGGGCGCGCGGCGCGGCGGGGTTTCACAGTTCAGCGTCTTGGCCAGGTTGCGACCAAAGAGCTCCAGGTCCTCGAGTCGCGCACCGGACACCAGATAAGCATGGCCCAAGCGGCCTCGTTCCACGCTCCGTTGAAACAACGCCACCGCCTGCGAGCCGAATCCCAGGGACGCCAACGCCATCGGCGAAGAAGCTGGCGGAAGGTCCCGGCCGGCGCGAGTCGAAAGTCAGCTTGGGGCGGCGCGCGCCGCGGGTCACTCGAACTGCGCCGGCTGCCCGGTCGCCGCCAGCACGGCGCGCCACTGAAGCCCCGCGGGATCGAGCCGCTTCGGCGTCGTGGCCAGCAGCTCGATGGGGACGTGAACGAACTGATCGTGGATCAGACCGATCACCAGGCCGGTCTTACCGGCCATCGCCGCATGGACGGCGTTGCGCGCGTAAAAATCGCAGAGGATCGAGTCCTCGGCATCGGCCTTCACGCTGCGGATCGAGTAGCTCGGATCGAAATAACGCATCACGCAGGGCACGCCTTCGGCTTTGAAATACGCCTCGATCCGTTCCCGCAGATACAGGCCGATGTCCCGCAGCTTGACGTTGCCCGAGGCATCACGCTCGGGTTCGAGGTTGCCCAACAGATCCTGGCCCGCTCCCTCGGCCGCCACGACCACGGCGTGCGCGCGGCGGAGCACGCGGCGCTTCAACGCCGCCAGAAAACCGCGCTCCCCCTCGAGGCGAAACGGCACCTCGGGAACGAGGCAGAAGTTCACGTCCTGGCTGGCAATCGTGGCGCCGGCCGCGATGAAGCCCGCGTGCCGGCCCATCAGGCGCACGACGCTGATGCCGTTCTGGACGCTGTGCGCTTCGGTATGGGCGCAGTCAATCACCTTGCACGCTTCCTCAATGGCGGTGAGGTAGCCAAACGTTCGGATCACGAAGGGCACGTCGTTGTCAATCGTCTTGGGCACTCCCACGACCGCCAACGGATGTCCGCGTTTCTTCGCCTCCTGGAACAAATCGTTGCCGCCGCGCTGGGTGCCGTCGCCACCGATGGTGAAGAGCATGTTCACGCCGCGGGCGATCAGGCTCGACACCGCCGTGCCCGTATCCACGGGGCCGCGCGAGGTGCCCAGGACGGTCCCGCCTTCGCGATGGATGTCGTCCACGAGGTCGGGCGTCAGCGCGATCGGCTCACGCGCCCGCGCCGGGTCGAGTCCGCGGTAGCCGTCGCGGAATCCCAAGACTTCCCGGACCCCGTAACCGTGATGGAGCTCGTGAAAAATCGAGCGAATGACATTGTTCATGCCCGGGCACAGCCCGCCGCAGGTGACGATGCCGGCGCGAACTTCCGGGGGGTTGAAGAAGAGGTGGGCGCGCGGCCCGGCGAGTTCGAAGCTCAATTCTTCCGCAGTCAACTCGCCCGAGCGTTGGACGAGCCGGTGGGGCACCCGCGCACCATCGGGAACCGGGTGGGGAATGGGTGAGGGGTAGCGGGCTTCACCAAGGGTCGTGATGGTCATGGCGGCTCAGGAATTCTGTCGTTTATGTCCGGCGACGGCGGTGGCGGACCATCCCAGGCGCTGTCGGGCGCGAGCTATCGGGTTCACGTGGCCGAACCGGTGGGTGAACGGTACACGCGTCCGCGCGGGAGCCAAGGAGGAAGCTGCGACCGGGCGAGGTCCGGCAGCGGACCACTCCTGGTGCCGGCTTTCGTTCCGGGGGGTGTCGTCCGTCCCGCAGCGGGGGACGCGAGCAGAGGGCTTGTCCCCAGTTCTGGTGACTGGTCCGGACCGTCCTGCGCGGTACCATGCTGGCGTTGTGACCGACGTTCTTTCACCCATGACAAGGTTCCGAGCCTGTCAGTAGCGGGCAGTCAGCGAAGGCGTCGGAGGGACAATTTCAGGTGGTTGTGATGGCCACCGCGTGATCGTTCAAATTTGTTGTTGTTTCCGACAGGACGGCCGGGCGAAAGCC